>JBOFCR010000200.1:0-33811 GCA_051646165.1 Pseudomonas sp.
ACGCTCCAAAGCATCGCGAGCAAGCTCGCTCCTACAAGGGCGCCGGGTAGTCCTGCAGCAGCTGCGCCGGTGTCAGCTCCAGCTCACCCCATTGGAAGGCCACCGGCCACAGCTGCTGATCGATCCGCGCCGCCCCCCACAGCCCGGCAAACGGCTTGCCAACCGCCGGGTGCGGCTCCTGCGGCGCCAACAGGCTCAGCGGCCAGAGCACGAAGGCGTTCTTGAGAATCTCTGCACGCGGCAGGATCAGCCCGTCGAAATTGCCGACCAGGCCGTCGTACAGCAGTACGTCGATATCCAGCGGCAGGCCACGGCGTTCCGGGGCATAGCGGCCATTGTCGGCCTCGATGCACTTCAGCCGGCGATCCAGCTCGTGCAGCGGCAGGTCGGTGCGCGCGCTGACCACCAGGTTGAAGAACGGCCCGCTCTTGATCCCCACCGGCGCGCTCTCGAACACCGGCGAGCAGCACAAATCCTGGAGAAAGCCGGCCAGCGCGTCCAGCCCGGCGCACAGGTGCTGCTCGCGCTCGATATTGCTGCCCAGACCAAGAAATACCTGGGTCATGGCCGGTTGCGCTCGATTTCCACACCCACTGCACGGGCGGCAGGATTGGCCCCGGGCTTGGTCACCTTGAGGCGCAGCCAGGGCGCGCCGAACTGCGCCAGCAGGCTCTCGGCCAGGCGCTCGGCGAAGGTTTCCACCAGCTCGAACTGCGCCGCCGCCGCGAACTGCTGTACGTGGACATGCACCGCTGCATAGTCGAGCGCCTGGCTCAGGTCGTCGCCGGCAGCAGCCGGGCGGATATCCCAGGCGAAGGTCAGGTCCAGCTGCAAGCATTGGCGAATGCCGCGCTCCCAGTCATAGGCACCAATCAAGGTGTCGACTTCCAGACCTTCGATGAAGACTTTGTCCAAGCATTTCTCCACAGCACGACAAGAGCCATGCCCCGCCGCTAGAATCGGGGCTCTCTTCGCCCCGGAATGGATACCATGTTCTGGTTGTTGGTGCCGCTCGCCTACCTGCTTGGCTCGCTGTCCTTCGCCATCCTGCTCAGTCGCCTGAGCGGCGGCCCCGACCCGCGCGCCAGTGGCTCGGGCAATCCCGGCGCCACCAACATGCTCAGGGTAGCGGGCAAGAAGCTGGCCATCCTCACCCTGCTCGGCGACCTGCTCAAGGGCCTGCTGCCCGTGCTGATCGCCGCCCTGCTCGGCCTTAGCGTGCAGCAACAGGCCTGGATTGGCCTCGCCGCGGTGATCGGCCATCTCTATCCGCTGTACTTCCGTTTCAAGGGCGGCAAGGGCGTGGCCACTGCCGCCGGCATGCTGCTCGGCCTGTATCCGCCGGCCGCCCTGCTGGCCCTCGCCGCCTGGGCGCTGACCTTTATCCTCACCCGCACCAGCTCACTGGCCTCGCTGATCGCCACCCCGCTGACCCTGCCACTACTGGCCTGGCAGCAACCGGCCGCACTGCTACCGATGTGTGCGCTGACCGGCTTGATCGTCTGGCGGCATCGCAGCAATTTACGCGACCTGCTCGACGGGCGCGAACGGCATTTCTGAATAACCAGGCTGAGCCGGCCTCATAGGGCCGGCAGTTGCTCCATCGGCCAGCGCGCCTGCACACCGATGGCCGGGCCGTCCTGCTGGCCGGCCAGCAAACGCTGGCAACCGGCGTAGGCGATCATCGCGCCGTTGTCGGTGCAGAAGCGCGGGCGGGCGTAGAACACCTGGCCCTTGAACTCACCCAGCATCTTTTCCAGAGACTGGCGCAGCGCCTGGTTGGCACTGACGCCACCGGCGATCACCAGGCTGTTCAGGCCAGTCTGCTTAAGCGCACGGCGGCACTTGATGGTCAGCGTGTCGACCACCGCCTGTTGAAAGGCCAGGGCCACGTCGGCACGGGTCTGCTCGCTGGCGTCGCCGGCATCGCGGCACTGGGTCCAGGTATTCAAGGTGAAGGTCTTCAACCCGCTGAAGCTGAAATCCAGCCCGGGGCGATCGGTCATCGGTCGCGGGAAGGTGAAGCGCCCTGGGGTGCCGATTTCGGCCAGGCGAGCGATCTCGGGACCGCCGGGATACGGCAGGCCCATAAGCTTGGCAGTCTTGTCGAAGGCCTCGCCGGCGGCGTCGTCCAGCGACTCGCCGAGCAGCTGATAGCGACCGATACCATCGACCCGAACCAGCTGGGTATGTCCACCGGAAACCAACAAAGCGACGAACGGAAATTTCGGTGGTTGTTCTTCCAGCATTGGCGCCAGCAGATGGCCTTCCATATGGTGCACACCGAGCGCCGGAATGCCCCAGGCAAACGCCAGCGCCTGGGCGCAGGAGGCGCCAACCAGCAACGCGCCAACCAGGCCAGGACCCGCGGTATAGGCGATCGCCTCGATCTGCGAGCGCTCTACGCCGGCCTCGGCCAGCACCTCGCGAATCAGCGGCAGCATGCGCTTGACATGATCGCGCGAGGCCAGCTCGGGCACCACGCCGCCGAACACGCGATGCTGCTCGATCTGGCTGAACAGGGCATCGGCCAGCAGGCCGCGCTCGCTGTCGTACAGGGCGACGCCGGTTTCATCGCAGGAGGTTTCCAAGCCCAGCACCAGCATGGGTTCGCGCCTTTATTACGGGGAAATTCGAAGGCGCGCATAATAAGCGCCGCCTTTCGACCCGACCAGTGCTTTTCGATCAGAGGCTTTGCATTCTGTGGAACGAGGCGTTAATATCCGCAACCCTTGAAAACCGACGTATTCCCGTGCCCTAGCCGGATCGCGTCGACCATTCGGTAAAACAGTGAAGGTACGACCTGGATGCCAGCCGTCAAAGTAAAAGAGAACGAACCCTTCGACGTAGCTCTGCGTCGCTTCAAGCGCTCCTGTGAAAAAGCCGGCGTTCTGGCCGAAGTTCGCAGCCGCGAGTTCTACGAGAAGCCAACCACCGAGCGTAAGCGCAAAGCAGCAGCCGCTGTTAAGCGTCACGCGAAGAAAGTGCAGCGCGAGCAGCGTCGCCGCGAGCGCCTGTACTGAGTTATCAGTCACGCCGCAAAGGTTTCCGCACTGCCCGGCTTATGCCGGGCTTTGCATTTTCAGGCTGCAGCTCGCCTCAAGCTCCATTGACTCCGCTTCGCTGACTGGCGAATGACCGGAGTTTTTTCGTTTATGCTCCCGCCTCTGGCACCCGCACGCTGACGAGCTCATGGCCGGCCTGATCCCGCAATCCTTCATCGATGACCTGCTCAACCGCACCGACATAGTCGAGGTGGTGAGTTCGCGCATCCAGCTGAAGAAGGCCGGCAAGAACTACACCGCCTGCTGCCCGTTCCACAAGGAGAAAACCCCCTCCTTCAGCGTCAGCCCGGACAAGCAGTTCTACTATTGCTTCGGCTGCGGCGCCGGCGGCAACGCCCTCGGCTTTGTCATGGACCACGACAGCCTGGACTTCCCCCTGGCTATCGAGGAACTGGCCAAGCGCGCCGGCATGGAAGTTCCGCGCGAGGAAGGCGGGCGCAGCAGCAAGCCGCGCCAGCCAACCGACTCGCCGCTCTACACCCTGCTCACCGCCGCCAGCGACTACTATCGCCAGGCCCTGAAGAGCCACCCAACGCGCAAGGCTGCCGTGGACTACCTCAAGGGCCGCGGCCTGTCCGGCGAAATTGCCCGCGACTTCGGCCTGGGCTTCGCCCCGCCCGGCTGGGACAACCTGCTCAAGCACCTGGGCGGCGACAGCCTGCAGCAGAAGACCATGATCGACGCCGGCCTGCTGATCGAGAACGCCGACAGCGGCAAGCGCTACGACCGCTTTCGCGACCGCGTGATGTTCCCCATCCGCGACAGCCGCGGACGCATCATCGCTTTCGGCGGCCGAGTGCTGGGCGACGACAAGCCCAAGTACCTGAACTCCCCGGAAACCCCGGTATTCCACAAGGGCCAGGAACTCTACGGCCTCTACGAAGCGCGCAAGAGCAACCGCGACCTCGACGAGATCATGGTGGTCGAGGGCTACATGGACGTCATCGCCCTGGCCCAGCAAGGCCTGCGCAATGCCGTGGCCACCCTCGGCACTGCCACCAGCGAAGAACACCTCAAGCGCCTGTTCCGCCTGGTGCCCAGCGTGCTGTTCTGCTTCGACGGCGACGCCGCCGGACGCAAGGCCGCCTGGCGCGCCCTGGAGTCGACCCTGCCGAGCCTGCAGGACGGCCGCCGCGCGCGCTTCCTGTTCCTGCCAGACGGCGAAGACCCGGACAGCCTGGTGCGCGCCGAAGGTACCGACGCCTTCCGCGCCCGCATCAACCAACATGCCCAGCCACTGGCCGAGTACTTCTTCCAGCAACTGAGCGAAGAGGCCGACCCGCGCTCCCTGGAAGGCAAGGCGCACCTGGTCACGCTGGCCGCGCCGCTGATCGAGCAGATCCCCGGCATCAACCTGCGCGCCCTGATGCGCCAGCGCCTGGGCGAGATCACCGGCCTCAACAGCGAAGCGCTCAATCAGGTCGCCCGCAGTGCACCAGCCCCCGCCGCCAGCAGTACCGCCAGCAGCGACTACACGGGCGACCACTATTACGACAGCCAGCCGGATTACGGCGACATCGCCGACTACGCCGACCATATCGAGCCGCCCGCCGAACAGGACTTCGAGCCGAAGAAGAACTGGAAAAAAGGCGAAGGCAAACCGTGGAAGAAAGACGGCAACTGGAAAAAGGGCGGTCGCGACGACCAGCCGCGCGCCCCGCGCAAGGCGGTCAGCGTCGAATCACCGACCCTGACCGCCCTGCGCACCCTGCTGCATCACCCGAACCTGGCGCAGAAGGTCGAAGATGTCAGCCACTTCGCCGCCGAAGACGACACCTACGCACAACTGCTGGTCGCCCTGCTCGGCGCCCTGCAGAAGAACCCCAACCTGCGCTCGCTGCAACTGATTGCGCGCTGGCACGGCACCACCCAGGGCCGCCTACTGCAGGCGCTGGCGGAAAAGGAATGGTTGATCGACCAGGACAATCTTGAAAAGCAGTTCTTCGACACCATTACTACACTTGCACACAGTCAACTGCAGAAACGGCGCGAGCAGCTCCTGCGCAGCGTCATGCAAAAAAGCCCCAGTGAACTCACGCCGGAAGAAAAAGCTCTACTGAGAGAGCACTTCAGCCTCTCCTCTTCCGCCGGCGACAAGAGCCAAACTGGCGCCTGAGCCCCTTAATCGGGTATAATCCTCAGCTTATTTTCAGCCCGCCAAGACCTTCAGTGGATAGGGTGTTATGTCCGGAAAAGCGCAACAGCAATCTCGTTTGAAAGAATTGATCGCCCGTGGTCGTGAGCAGGGTTACCTGACTTACGCGGACGTCAACGACCACCTGCCGGAGGAGATTTCCGACCCGGAACAGGTGGAAGACATCATCCGCATGATCAACGACATGGGGATCAACGTATTCGAAACCGCTCCGGATGCAGATGCCCTGTTGTTGGCCGAAGCCGACACCGACGAAGCCGCCGCTGAGGAAGCCGCTGCCGCTCTGGCCGCAGTAGAAACCGATATCGGCCGCACCACCGACCCAGTGCGCATGTACATGCGTGAAATGGGCACCGTGGAGCTGCTGACCCGCGAAGGCGAGATCGAAATCGCCAAGCGCATCGAGGAAGGCATCCGTGAAGTCATGGGCGCTATCGCCTTCTTCCCGGGCACCGTCGACGGCATCCTCGCCGAGTACCAGCGCATCACCACGGAAGGCGGTCGCCTGTCTGACATCCTCAGCGGCTACATCGACCCGGATGACGGCAGCGTGCCAGCCGAAGAAGTCCCGGTCGACCTGAAAACCGCCACTCCAGCCGCCGAAGCGGCTGAGGACGAGGAAGAAAGCGACGGCGACGACGAGGAAGAAGAAGGCGATGGCGGTCCGGATCCGGAAGAAGCCGCTCGCCGTTTCGGCGCCGTTTCCGAGCAGATGGAAAAAGCCCGCAAGGCCCTGAAAAAGCACGGTCGTCAGAGCAAGCAGGCCAACAATGAGCTGCTCGCCCTGGCCGAGCTGTTCATGCCGATCAAGCTGGTACCCAAGCAGTTCGATGTTCTGGTGGAGCGCGTGCGCGGTTCGCTGGAGCAGGTTCGTGCCCAGGAACGCGCCATCATGCAGCTGTGCGTGCGTGATGCCCGTATGCCGCGCGCCGACTTCCTCAAGCTGTTCCCCGGCAATGAAATCGACGAAAGCTGGGCCGCCGGCCTGGCCAAGGGCAAGGCCAAGTACGCCGAAGCCATCGGCAACCTGCAGGCCGACATCCAGCGCTGCCAGCAGAAGCTGATCGCCCTGGAAGCCGACACCAGCCTGGCCATCGCCGAAATCAAGGACATCAACCGCCGCATGTCCATTGGCGAAGCGAAAGCTCGCCGGGCGAAGAAAGAGATGGTCGAGGCCAACCTGCGCCTGGTTATCTCCATTGCCAAGAAGTACACCAACCGCGGCCTGCAGTTCCTCGACCTGATTCAGGAAGGCAACATCGGCCTGATGAAGGCGGTGGACAAGTTCGAATACCGCCGCGGCTACAAGTTCTCGACCTACGCCACCTGGTGGATTCGCCAGGCGATCACCCGCTCGATCGCCGACCAGGCGCGCACCATCCGCATCCCGGTGCACATGATCGAGACGATCAACAAGCTCAACCGCATCTCCCGCCAGATGCTGCAGGAGATGGGCCGCGAGCCGACTCCGGAAGAGCTGGGCGAGCGCATGGAAATGCCTGAGGACAAAATCCGCAAGGTATTGAAGATCGCCAAAGAGCCGATCTCCATGGAAACCCCGATCGGCGACGACGAAGACTCGCACCTGGGCGACTTCATCGAGGACTCCACCATGCAATCGCCGATCGACGTGGCGACCGTGGAAAGCCTCAAGGAAGCCACCCGCGAAGTGCTGGCCGGCCTCACCGCCCGTGAAGCCAAGGTGCTACGCATGCGCTTCGGCATCGACATGAACACCGACCACACCCTTGAGGAAGTCGGCAAGCAGTTCGATGTCACCCGCGAGCGGATTCGCCAGATCGAAGCCAAGGCGCTGCGCAAGCTGCGCCACCCGACGAGAAGCGAACACCTGCGTTCCTTCCTCGACGAGTAAGACCAAAACCCCCGGCCCCGACCGGGGGTTTTGTTTTCTGGCCCCGGCACGAACTACACTGAGCCCATCAGTATTTTTCCGGAAGCCGTCTGCATGCCGCGCCTGCTGGCCATTCTCCTGTCGTGTCTGGCGTTTCTGGCAATCCCGGCAACGGCACTCGAACTCAGCCCCGAGGAACAGGCCTGGCTGCAGAACCATCCGCAGCTGAGCCTGGGCATCGATGCCTCCTGGCCGCCATTTGAATTCCGCGACAGTCAGGGCCGCTATCAGGGCCTGGCGGCCAGCTATGTGCACCTGATCGAAAAGCGCCTGCAGATCAAGCTGCAACCGATCGAGCCACGCAACTGGAGCGAAGTCCTGGTCGGCGCCATGGCCGGGCGCATCGACCTGCTGCCCGGCGTGATGGCGACACCGGAGCGCCAGCGCGACCTGGCCTTCACCCGACCCTATCTGGATTTCCCGATTGTCATCATCGCCCATCAGGGCGGACCGCAGCCGCACAACCTGCAAGAACTCTACGGCCTGAAAGTGGCAGTGGTGCAGGACTACGCCCCGCACGAACTGCTGCGCAATCGCCACCCCGACCTCAGCCTGCTGCCGCTGCCCAGCGTCAATGCGGCCCTGCAAGCCGTCGCATCCGGGCAGGCCGACGCCCTGGTCGGCGACCTCGCCTCCAGTGTCTGGAGCATCCGCCAGCTCAAACTGGAAGGCCTCTATATCAGCGGCGAAACACCCTACCGTTATCAACTGGCCATGGCCGTGCCGCACAAGCAGGCCATCCTGGTGGGCATCCTCGACAAGGTGTTCGCCGAGCTGACGCCCAGCGAGATCGAAGCCCTGCAGGAGCCCTGGGTTGGCGGCATGCTGGATCGCCGGCCGGTCTGGCAGGAGGTGCTGCTCTATGGCCTACCGGCGCTACTCGTGGTGCTGCTGGTCCTCGCCGCGGTATTGCGCATCAATCGCCGCCTGCGCCAGGAAGTGCGCAGCCGCAAAGCCCTCGAACAACAACTGCGGATCAGCGAGGAGCACTACCGCGGCCTGGTGGAAAGCCTCAACGCGGTCGCCTGGGAAATGCGCCTGGACGACTACTGTTTCACCTACGTCTCGCCACATGCCGAGAAGCTGCTCGGCTACCCGGCGAGCGAATGGCTGCAACCCGGCTTCTGGCAACGCACCCTGCATCCGGACGATGCCGAGGCCGCCCTCAGCTATTGCATCGCCGAGACCCAGGCCGGGCGCGACCACGCCTTTGACTACCGGATGCTCGCCAGCGATGGCCGCGTGGTGTGGATCCGCGACATCGTCACCCTAGCCCTGCAAGGCGAAAGCCGCATCCTGCGCGGCCTGATGATCGACATCAGCGAGGCCAAGGCTGCCGAGCAGGCACAGCAGCTGTCCGAGGAGAGATTCAGCTCGGTGTTCCACAACTGCCCGGACATCCTGGTCATCGCCCGGCGCAGCGACGGCGTACTGCTCGCCCTCAACCACACCTTCGAACAGCAACTCGGCATCAGCAGCGCGGAGGCACTGGGCAAGACCGCCACCGAGCTGGACATCTGGGGAGTGCCAGACATCGGCAGCGACCTGCTGAAGCGCCTGCAGGGCGAGGCCCTGAGCAACGTGGAAATGCCTTTCCGCCGGCGCAACGGTGAACTGTTCACCGGCCTGATCTCGGCCCAGCCCATCGAACTGGAAGGCAGCCCCGCACTGGTGGTGGCCGTGCGCGACATCACCGAACTCAAACGTACCCAGCAACGCCTGCAAGTCTCCGAGGAGAAGTTCGCCAAGGCTTTTCACGCCTCGCCAGATGGCCTGCTGATCACCCGGCAGAGCGACGGTCATCTGCTTGAGGCCAACGAGGGCTTCTGCCGCATAACCGGCTACGAGCTACACCAGGTCATTGGCCGCACCACCAGTGAAATAGGCCTGTGGGCCAACCTGCACGATCGCGACCGGCTGATCGAGCAAGTGCGCAGCCAGGGCATGGTGCGCGACTTCCGCGCCTGGATCTGCACGCACACCAACCTGCAGCGCCTGGGCGAGCTGGCCGCCCAGCCGATCATGATCGACGGCGAGCCCTGCATGCTCACCATCGCCCGCGACATCACCGAGCGCCAACTGATGCAGGAGCGCCTGCACCAGGCCGCCACCGTGTTCGAGAGCACCGCCGAAGGGGTGATGATCACCGACCTCAACCAGCGCATCAGCGCGGTTAATCGCGCCTTCAGCGAAATCACCGGCTACAGCGAGACCGAGGCCCTCGGCCAGTCACCGCGCCTGCTGGCCTCCGGACAACACGACAGCGCCTTCTACAGCGCCATGTGGCACCAGCTGGCGGCGGAGGGCCACTGGCAGGGCGAGATCTGGAACCGGCGCAAGAATGGCGAAATCTACCCCGAGTGGCTGACCATCAGCGCCGTGCGCAACCAGAGCGACAGCATCACCCACTTCGTCGGCGTGTTCGCCGACATCAGCATCCTCAAACATGCCCAGGCCCGCCTCGACTATCAGGCCCACCACGACCCACTGACCGGGCTGCCCAACCGCCTGCTGTTCGAGAACCGCCTGAACGCCGAGCTGACCGACGCGCGCACCGACAATCGCCAGGGCGCAGTGCTGTTCCTCGACCTCGATCGCTTCAAACACATCAACGACAGCCTCGGCCACCCGGTCGGCGACCTGCTGCTCAAGAGCATCTCCCAGCGCCTGCGCGAACAACTGCGCGACATCGACACGGTAGCCCGCCTGGGTGGCGACGAATTCATCGTGCTGCTGCCCGGCCTGTCCCAGCCACGCGATGCGGAACGGGTCGCGACCAAGCTGCTGGCCTGCTTCGGCGCCCCCTTCGAGGCCGAGCAGCATGAGTTCTTCATCAGTGCCAGCATCGGCATCAGCCTGTTCCCGGAAGACGGCGACGACGTCGCCACCCTGGTCAAGAACGCCGACGCGGCCATGTACAGCTCCAAGGCCAACGGCCGCAACCGCTTCGAGTTCTACACCCGCAGCCTGACCTTCCAGGCCACCGAGCGCATGACCCTGGAGCACGAACTGCGCCGCGCCATCGAACGCGAAGAACTGAGCCTGCATTACCAGCCCAAACTGTGCCTGGCCACCCAGCAGCTGATCGGCGCCGAAGCCCTGCTGCGCTGGCGCCACCCGGTATTCGGCGACATACCGCCGGATCGCTTCATCCCCCTGGCCGAAGAAAACGGCATGATCCTCCAACTCGGCGACTGGGCCCTGCAGGAAGCCTGCCGGCAACTGCGCGAATGGCAAGCACACCACGCGCCCTTCGGCCCGCTGTCGGTCAACCTGTCCGGCAGCCAGCTGCGCCAGCCGCAACTGGCCACACGCATCGCCGACACCCTCAGCGACTTCGGCCTGGACGCCAGCAAGCTGCAACTGGAGATCACCGAGAGCTTCATCATGAACCAGGCCGAAGAAGCCCTGTTCATCCTCCACGAACTCAAGGAACTGGGCCTGCAACTGGCCATCGACGACTTCGGCACCGGCTACTCCTCGCTCAGCTACCTCAAGCGCCTGCCGCTGGACATCCTGAAGATCGACAAATCCTTTATCCGCGGCCTGCCCGAAGACCAGGACGACGCCGCGATCACCCGCGCCATCATCGCCCTGGGCCGCAGCCTGCAATTCACCGTGATTGCCGAAGGCGTGGAAACCAAGGCCCAGGAACTCTTCCTCGCCGCCGAAGGCTGCCAGCAGATCCAGGGCTACGTGGTTAGCCGCCCACTCTCGGCGGAATCCTTCGCCAGCAACTTC
Source organism: Pseudomonas sp. (assembly GCA_051646165.1). Lineage (GTDB taxonomy): Bacteria > Pseudomonadota > Gammaproteobacteria > Pseudomonadales > Pseudomonadaceae > Aquipseudomonas. Next base: position 10,874 of record JBOFCR010000200.1, read on the forward strand.
CTCGGCCCTTTGTCGATTGGCAGCACGGAAAAGGCGCCGGTATAATCCGCCGACTTTCTGAGGGCCTATAGCTCAGTTGGTTAGAGCAGAGGACTCATAATCCTTTGGTCCACGGTTCGAGTCCGTGTGGGCCCACCACCTTCAAAGCCGCGCAATGCGCGGCTTTTTCATGCCCACAAGAAAAACAGATAGACCAGTCCTATAGTCCAAAGGTACAAAATCAGTACAGTGCCGGTACAGCGGCGCGCCTTTGGAGTAGGAAAAGATGGCCACCATCGTCAAAACGGATGCAGGTACCTGGAAGGCCCTGGTACGCAAAACTGGCTGGCCGACCAACACCAAAACCTTCCGCACCAAGCGCGATGCCGAAGACTGGGCGCGCCGTACCGAAGACGAAATGGTCAGGGGCGTTTACATCCAGCGCAGCGGCTCCGAGCGCATGACCCTGGAAATGGCGCTGAAACGCTACCTCAGCGAAATCAGCCCGACCAAGAAGCCGACCACCCAGCGCGCCGAAGCCACCAAGGCCCAACAGCTGATCAGCCACCTGGGCAAATACTCCATGGCCGCCCTCTCCGCTGAAATCATCGCCGGCTACCGCGACACCCGCCTGGCCTCGATCACCAATCGCGGCAAGCCCACCAGCAACAACACCGTGCGCCTGGAACTGGCCCTGCTCAGCCACCTGTTCACCGTAGCGATTCAGGAATGGGGCCTGGGCCTCAGCTTCAACCCCGTGCTGAACATCCGCAAACCAAGCCCCGGCGAAGGCCGCGACCGGCGCTTGTCAGCAGAAGAAGAACGCCGCCTACTGACCGCCGTAAACAACCACAGCAACCCCATGCTCGGCTGGATCGTTCGCATCGCCCTGGAAACCGGTATGCGCTCATCTGAGATCACATCCCTACGCCGGCACCAGGTCGACATGAAAAAGCGCGTGGTGCGCCTCTCAGACACCAAGAACGACAGCGCACGCACCGTCCCACTCAGCAAATGGGCCACCGAGACTTTCCAGGCAGCATTGAACAACCCGATACGCCCGATTGACTGTGATCTGGTGTTCTTCGGCGAGCCAGGCAAAACCGGCAAGCGCGGCCCCTACGCCTTCACCAAGACCTGGGGCCTGCTGAAAACCAAGCTAGGTATGCCAGATCTGCGCTTCCACGATCTGCGCCACGAGGCGGTAAGCCGATTGGTCGAGGGCGGCCTATCCGATCAGGAGGTGTCCGCCATCAGCGGCCACAAGTCGATGCAGATGCTCAAGCGCTACACGCATCTGCGGGCTGAGGATCTTGTAGTAAAATTAGATAGGCTAGAAAAAAGATAGTTTCAGAGCGCAGCTCAAGACAAGGCAAAATCGCAGTTTAGGTATAAACAACTTAAACCATACACGCAATCACACTGAATATATTCGCGATAACAAAATACCTAAATATAATTAAAGGAGCGCACACCCCAAACAGACACTGATCTATCTACTCAGATAGAGCAGGCCAGCCCAGGGAGGAACGCCCCACACAGAAACCTACCAAAGCTTTGGAAATAAATATTCAATTATATTCGGCGATAATTGCAATTTAACTTTTTGCTTAGCACTGATGGATATCAACCCCTCCGCATCCATCTGCTTGAAGGTACCTCGCAGAGTCTGCTCACCCCTCCCTAAATAAGTGCAAATTTCAGACTTACTTCGCTCCCCTCGTTCCAGAAGAAACTTATATATATCCCTCGCAAAAAGCTTAAGCTGCGGAAGCTCTTCCCCTGACATCCCCGGAAGGGCTTGCTTAGCACGCATTTCAAAATAATAGTCAATACGAGGCGTGAGTTTCCTTAACTCAAGCAGATCTGAGAAATACCGCAGCTGGTCTAGTGCGGTATCTATATAATATTTAGTAAAATGCAACAACCCAGCATCAGAAAGGATACCGCGCCCATCCTGCCCGCCCTGCCTTACTTTATCCGCCTGGGCAAGCGCATAGTAATAAGCCTTAGTGTCTCTGGCAAAGCCACGGGTGATTGACCAAAGGCCATAACCGCCAAAACCAGAGTGCCTCATATAACAATCTGTAAGTAAGCGGATAACGCGGCCGTTACCGTCCTGAAATGGATGAATCCAGGCTAATCGATGATGCAGAGCCGCAGCTGCAATAACTCTGTTAGTGCCATGTATTTTCTCTGGATTAAAACTAAACGCCAACCACTTCATGTACCCATTTAACTCTTCGGGCGCAGGAGGCTCATGCTTACCAACGAGAACACCATGCTCCCTATACTCACCTGGAACAATCAAAAGAGGCTCACCATTCGCACCGAGCACATCTTCGCCATCCAAATTTTTAATGTGCAATTGGTCTTTTGGCAAACCGCTGTAGAATGCTTTATGAAGACTTTTTATGAAATCAGGAGAACATAGCTCAGCTGATTCTACTTCTTTTTTTGCTAATTTTATCTGAGCCTCAAGATGCGCCAGAAGTTCTTGAATGGCTTTTGAGCGAACTACACTTCCCTCACCGCCCGTTTGGGCAGCCTGTGCTTTCAGCAACTCTTTCGGATGCGTAGGATTCCCTTCAATTTTATTACTATAATAACAATTTACCTGCCTAAGCAGCCACTCTATTGAATTCCTTATAGAGTCTGGAACTGTCTTATTCAGGGCAGAGTCAGCCTGGAGAAGCTCGACTAGCTTATCCTGGTAGTCTCCAAGCATGTGACTATCCACATATGGAGTTATTTGAATCATCTCTTCCCCCTAAGGTTATGAGCAACACGCCCCAAACTTGCATGAAGCATTTTTATCAAGAGCGTAAGCAGTATGAGCTCAAGCTAATACGCCATTGCCTTACAAAACTGCGGACTCAAGGCAGTGTAACCTATCAAAATAATCAATACGTGAACGCTTTCTTTGGGCTGTCCGCTGTCAGCCACTTTTTTATTGGGCACACAGGACAACTCAGACACAATCATTCTGCTAGGAGTGCGCAATTTACTTGGTGCCCGCTACATCCGAGCAAGAGATTTTGAAAAGATTACACAGCAGCTCGCCGCGTGGCAGGCGGTCAGGGGTACGAGCGTCCCTGACCACTAGCCAGTAAGCATGGCCGTTCCTGCCGGGTAAAGGGGCCGAGTCCTCGTCGCCTTGCGCCTGCGGGCCGCACCAACCCCTTGACCCGGCATCCTCTTTGGTAGCCAAAAGACCGCCCGAAAAAGCAGTCTTTTCAGTAAACGTCGGTGAGGCCAACGTTTGTATTTCCAGGCTCACTGGATACTCTGACACTACCAACTCTGACACCTGCAATGTCTACCACAACGGCCACCTGTCAACCGCTGCACACAGTACTGATGCCTCCAATCAGACGAACCAATCCATCGACAGTACCTTTCCCTAGACCCACAGATTTAGCGATAGCTGCGATAGGCAGTCCTCGTTTCAGCGCATCTCGGATTTCGTCCAAAACTCGCTCAGACACCTGCGCCTCGCCGGTGATCGGATTTAGGTAGCTACCCGCAAGATGGGCATTCAGCAGCGCCTCTAAACTCTTTTTGGCTTTGGATATGGCCTGACGCGAAACACCCAAGCGCCTGGCCATTTCAGACTGATTGAGCCCCTCACCATGCATAAGCCAGATTTTTTCACGCAACCCCATCGACGTGCGGCTGACCGAAACTATTGCATGCAAGCCTGAATGCACCTGGTCATAGGCTGTCTTGCGCACCTCCTGCATATCAGCAGCATCAGGGGGGCGAAAATTGATCGCAAACTCTGACCTGGCTGAACCCATCAGCACCGCGAGCTGGCGCTGAAACGCTGATTTGTAGCGAAGATCAGCATGATATTTAGATGAGCCAGGCTTATGGATAGAGCAATAGCGCTGACTTAGATTCCCAGCCGACATTCGCTCGATGTTGAACCGCTCAAATATACGACTGATCTCTACAGCCTCTGATTTCGAGATCACCGCTGCTGTCGGTGGAAGGTGCCGACTCGTTTTCAGCATCAGCGCCTGCACCCACCTGATGTCCTGTTCATCCTCAGCAAAAATGCGCGAGCGCAGCACCGCCCTAACCTCTTGCCGCTCCTTGGCGTCGATCTCCTGCAGCTTTTTAGACCTGATGCTTTCTCGCCAACAGAGCTCACAGTAGGCCGTACCCTGCGGCCTGGTTCGGTCATCTATCAGCGCATCAAAATCCCTCAGCACCTTGGTGAGCTTTGGTCTGAAGTGCCTGAACAATCGAAACAACTCACGAACCGACTCAAGGGCACCACATAGAGCACCTGCCTCAGGAAGCGGCACACCTGAAGGGTCAAGCAAGCTGCGTATGGCAAACCTCAAGTTTGAGTCCCAGCGCCCCAGGTTCAGAAGCTGCCAGTCGATCTCGGGCATGCTTTCTGGCTTTGCGCCCACAAAATCACTCGCAACAATCTCTACAGCCAGCGTGCTATCGCCATTCTCAGCTGGATTCATGTAGGGGGCCGCCCAAAAAAGCGGTGGCTGCTGCGCCATCTCCGATAGCGGAGTTCCCACCAACAACACCTTTTCCCACTCGCCGCTGTAGCTTTCGATGCTGTCCTCAAAGACGCGATCAAGATGCTTCCGCACCATGGGCCAGATTGGATAGCGCCTGGAGGTAAGACTGGAAGATGCCGATATACCCGAAAGAACAGCTTTAAAGCCCGAACCAAAATCAGCTGGGCAGCGGGGATCGCTGGCGAAGCTAGTCAGCAGGTGATCAAGGTAATCGGCGCGGGCCATGTCAACCTAAAAGTTAAAAACACTCGCCTAATTCTAAGCGTAATTACTCGTAGTGTTCCACCTACATTACTCAATGGAGGTGCAAAGATATGACAACCGAAGAACTGATCCTGACTAGCAATGGCGGCTCTCCTCTACTTTCGTTAACACAGGTCGCAGAGATCCTTCACCGCAGCCCTGAAGGACTGCGCATCACACTATCTGGGGATAATGACCTCGCTCGAAATCTGAGGCCATGCCGGGTCAAAATAGGTCGCCGCGTCTACTTCAAAACCCAAGACATAGCCCGATTTATTGACGAGGCCGGCGCATGAGCAGGCAGCGCACAATTAATGATTCTGCATTTTGGCGATCACCCAAAATGGCCGGAAGAACGCAGGAAGATCGAGCAACACTTACCTACCTGCTGACTTGCCCATTCAGCAACATAATCGGCGCTTATCAGATCGTTCCCCGCATTGCGGCATCGGAAATGGGCTGGGATACAGAGTCTCAGTTCATGCCGATACTTCGCCGGCTACAAGAGGCAGGCTTCATTGAGTACGACCCAGAGCAAAGCTATGTATGGGTGCATATCTGGTGGGACCACAATTACCCACGAATGGCCTTGGCCCCAACCCTACGACAGAAAACCTTCAGCCAGATTCGGGAGCTGCCTGAGAAGTGGCGCCCCCTTTACATCGATGACCTGGTTCAACGACTCCCAGACAATGGCGAGCTCAGAGACCTCATAGCCAGCGCTTTTTGCCCAACCTCGGCAGCCGATGAATACCCTATCGATAGGGTATCGATACCCTATGCATACCCTACCGATAGTGGGCGGGTTAACAGTAACTCTAACAATAACTCTAACCCTACTACCGCTGATTTAGAGCTACCGAAACAGTTATCCACAGGTGATCGAAAGCAAATCTGCACCCTGCTACGAGGAACACCTGATCAAGACGCTAGATATCTACTGGCTGAGCTATCCAAAGCAATGGCGCGCCCTGGCCACATCACACAGTCGCCAATTCAGTATTTCCACGGACTGCTTCAACGCCATCGCACCGGTGAATTTGTCCCAACCACGCAGGGAACAAAGACTGCAGCAACGCTTGCAAGAAACCAGCTGAAGGCCATAGCAGCTAATGGCAGGAAATAGTCGGAGTGTTCTACCTAGGCTGCCCCTACGATTCCTTGCTACTGCCAGGCACCACAGGGAAGATGCAATTTGTTACCCAAGACGGAAATCAGCATGAACAAGGCAGAGAAAGGCAGCGGCAACATCTACGCCGATCTTGGTCATCCGACAGCCAAGGCAATGCTGGCCAAAGCCCAGATAGTGACCGCAATGATTCAGGCCATCGAGGAAAAGGGAATACCACGCGATCATGCAGCCAGGCTGCTGGGTGTGACTCTGGATGAACTGGGCAAGCTAATGGCCGGTCAATTCCAGGGACACTCAACAGACGAACTGGAACGCATGCACGCGGAGATTCAGCAATGCACGAAGACATAATCGAACAGCCTAGCTACTGGCGTGAATACTTCAGCACCCTGGACAAAAATCCGCTCGGGCTGGCCGTCTGGCGAGGGATGTTCGACGACACAGAACTAAGTGAATTCATCACTCTGCCAGGCGAGTCCATCGAGGACGCCACCCTGCGTCACCAGCGCAAGCTGACAGCCATGCTGGAAGCTCTTGAGGAAATCCAGCTACCCGAGCAGGAATGGCTGATCACCAGACTGCGGCAACAGATAAAGCTGTAGCCGCTTAGCACTGATTAGCGCTCCATACCTGGCTCGTCACGTTCCTGCTCTTTCGTGACGCGCCGTGACTCAGCTTCGACCTGCATCTGCTCCAGCGTAATGGGAGTACCAGCCCGTTCCTGATCAGGCCTCTGCGCCAGGTCTTTCACATGACCTTTCTCGACCGCACGCGCCCTTATCTGGTCGATGCTGACAACATTCTGCCTCCGAGCATGCCCTTGGTCTTTAACATGACCTTGCTGAGCAGCCTTAGCCTTTATCTGCTCCATTGCGCTCGGCTTTCTGGTTGGTGCTTGCACGTCCCCCCGCTGCAATTGATTAACCAACCGATCCTGCTCGTCCCGTTGCGCTTGCTCCATGCGGCGGCTTTGCTCTTGTGCTGCTTTTTCCTGCTCAGCTCGATCTTTCTGATCTCGCAAAACCTCAGCTGCTTTCTCCGCTTCCGGCCCTTTACCCTGGAGCCGCATGGACTCCCGGTTTTCTCGGCGTTCATTTTGCCGGGAAAGAGCTGTCGCGATGCGTCCAGCTTCTTCGCTGCTGGCTCGCTCGGCCGACTCTTTCCCTGCTGCTGAGCCGCTTTTTGAACTCTTCACCATATCGCTTCGACTCCCTTCTTGGGTGGCAGTCCCTAGTGAACTGCCGTCTGGCTTGATTCCTTCTGCAATGCGCCGCTCACGCTCAGCCTCAAGGCTGATGATTTCAGCTCCTGCACTCGGCACTTCACGTCGCAAAGCTTCGTGGGATTGAGAAAGCTCGGCACGGGCCTGCCGGAAGTCGATTACCTTGGCGCGCTGCCCTGGATCTCTCCACTCGCTGGGCAGATATTTACGCTCTGGCACTAACCCGGTATTCCGCTCGGCATGGCTGCGCATGTCGATCCGCTCAGCCGCTCCCGCCTGCTCCAAGTGCGAATTGCAGGTCTTCTCCCAACGGTCGCGCAGCTGACGTAATTCAGCCTTGCGCTCTGCCGCACTCAATGTGAGCCCAGCACTTGGGCCATAGCCCTTGCGGGCTCCACCACTTGCTGGGTTCTTTGCGTTATAGCGCTTGAAATACTGCTCCGGGTCACGTTCGATTCGATCCCGCTGACGCTCGCTGAACATCAAATGTACGTGCGGCTGCTCGCCACCATCTGCAGCCCTTGGCGTGTGGATGGCCCACTGATAAGCATGGCGCTCACCAACCTCCCTGCGCACGAAATCACGCACTAGGTTGGCTCGCTGCTGGGGTGATAACTCACGCGGCAGGGCTATTTCCATTTCACGGTAGGTCGTGCCGTTTTTACGCTCATTGCGGTCAGCAGCATTCCAGAACTCTTGCGGGCAATGCTGCGCCCAAACCGGCATATTCCCCGACTCGGTAGCCTCCAGTTTTTCACTCTGATCAAGCCTGGCTGCGTACTTACCTTCTCGGGCGATATAGGCCGCGTGCGGGCCCGCCTTGCCGGCTTTCCCCACCTTCATACTCAAACGCCCAATGGCCATTTCTGCTTTGCCTCTGCGCTCCTGAATTTTCGCGTCCGCGAAAATACGCCTCTGCTTTGCGCTTGGATTTTCGCGCCCGCGAAAATTTTGCTTTTGATTCTGCCCCCGGCAGGGCGCGCTGTTTCTGAGGAACGAAGAAACAACTAAGCGCGCCTTCCAATACTTGGAAGGATATAGCGGAACACGCACATATCACATATAAAAGTTATAATTAAAGCCCCAACATGCAATTAAGCGTAATTAGACGAAATGAAAGAGGCATGGATATTAGAAAGACTGGCTTACATACGAAACTTAAAATCACCGAACGATCAACAGCGACTACTTTTGTTGCTTTACGAGAAAAAAAGCCGCACCGCTGAAGACAACCGAAAGCTAAGTTTTTTAGTTAAAGCTGAGTGGGCTGAGGTTAAAGCACAGAAGGCCAAAAGCGACGTCGCACGCATCGTGCAAGCGGAAAAAGACTCAGCCCGAAAAGCCCGTGACCGCGAGCTTTACCAGTCCGCTGGACTGCTCATCTTGGCAGAGCTGGTAGATAGCAAAACCGGAACGCCTGTTCTTGATCGTGGCGAACTATTAGGTGCACTACTTGGAATGGCAAAGGTTCCAGTAGATGACCCAGTTCGCTCTCAATGGAAGCGAGCAGGTGATGCCCTTATTGCTGCACGGGAGAAGCCAAAAAACAGCTGACCTGCAACACCGAAATAAAACCTCAGAAACTTAATTATCGGGCAAGCGATAACTATGAAGACGTCTACAAAGAACAGATTTTTTGATGATCCTGTATCGAATGTAAAAAACTGGCTTTTACATCACGAACAAAAACGAATGCGTGCCGTAATTGGCCGCAAATACGAGGGCGTTCTAGATCCCCAGGTTTATTGGATCGTGGGGACAGATACCGAGCATGACGGTCTGTCGAATGATCGACTCGAACGGATGGCCCAACGCCTCTCGCTATCGCAAATTGGCGTTTTCCTCGCTCAACGTATTTGGGCAAAACGAACCTGGTTACTCGTTCCGGCACTGATGCTTATAGGCCTTTTGCTCGCACATATTCTGGTGAACAGGGCCGGAACCACAACAACCGACACGCTCATTCCGCTGGTATTCACGGGCACCCTTTGGTTCAGCTTTTTACTGTGTTGCGCGGCCACGTTGTTCGGCTCACTGGTCGCTCAAGTGTTTCTACCGAGAACGCCGGTTCGCCAGGATGAAATCGACGCAGTGAAAAGCGTCATTTCCCGCTGCGTCGTGCGTGATCTGGAACCTGAAACTCCGCCAGACCTGGCAGACCGGGCACGACTTCTGGTGACAGATTCCAACGGCCAGTCGGTGGCCGGGCAGGTGCTGGCCACCGATCTGGAATACTCCGCTGTGCGTGCCGAATGGATGACCACAAAAGCCGTGTTGTTCATGGTCGGTTTGGTGATGCTCGCACCGGCACTGGCAATCTCTTCGCCCATGCTCGCGCTTCTGGATTACTTCGCGCTCCTGGTTTGGAAACGGCTGGCCTTTTGGATTCCCCGCGAAGACGAACAGCAGCAGGGTCAGGGTAAAAACGAACCCTCGGTGTTGTTGTTCGCCATCAAGTTCGTGATTGTCCCGCTGCTGATTATCGTAGGCCTCTCTGCGTCTTATCGTGAGCACCTGGACACGTTCGTTCGCCTCGATGCCCAGGTCATCCAGTGGGCCTACGTTATCGGCATGTGGGCCTTCGCGATCTATCTCGCTTTCACAGCAAAATCCCCCCTTGCCGTTCGCGCCATGATGCTTGATCAGGCAGTGCGCGAAAGTGGCACTGAGCTGCTGATCGACAAGGCCGGACGGGCACATTTCCAGCACTTGGAAGAAGCCCGCACAGAGCAGGTACGGAACGCAAAAAAGGACGGCTCGCCGTTTATCCACCTGGGAACCAGCACCGGCCTTTTAGCGCAGAGACGCGACCCGCTGGCTCCGACCGAGGCGGGCCTGCCATTCGGCCTTTCCGTGTCAGACCTGGCTACCCATGTCGGCGTGCTGGGTGCCAGTGGTACGGGTAAAACCTCGGGCGTGATTCGCCCGCTTACCAAGCAATGGATTGAAAACAACCTGGGCGGACTCCTAGTGCTCGATGGCAAGGGAGCATTACCTCTGGAGTTCAACGGCATCGAAGGCTATACGCTCATCAGCCCGGCACACGGCCCGTTCAACCCGATCACCGGTATGACCCCAGACGCCCTGGCCGATGTTCTGCCCGATGTGTTCGATGACGGCAAAGGAGATGCCTTCTGGCGGGACTCAGCGCGGCTCATGCTGCGGATGGCGGCGATCCTGGTACAAGCTCATCCAGACCTACCCTACACGCTGACGCAAATTCAGCAGTTCTGTCTGGCCAGCCACCAGGAGCGGGCGGATTGGCTCGATCCCATCGCCGATAAAATCGACGCCAATGTGCGCTTACTCGCCGCTGCCCATTATTGGCTGCTGGAGTACCCCGAGATCCCAGAGAAAACGGCAGGCAGTATCAGCAACATGGTGCGTACCTGGCTGGGCAATATCCTGCTGCAGGAAAAACTGGGGCCGTGGGTCAACACGACCGACACTCAGTTCATGGTTGAGGATGTCATGAGGGGCCAGAAAATCGGCCTGCTGCTACCTGAGTCGGAATATGGCATTGGTGGGGTGGCGATCTCGGCTATGTGCATGCGCCGCGTCTACGACGCGGTGAAAAAACGGGGTGACAACTGGCAGTCGCTGGACGGCCATAAAGCCGTGCTGCTCGCCGCCGATGAGGTGCAGAACCTGCTGACTAGAGCTGACTTGGAAACCGTCCCTGTAGCGCGCAGCTTGGGCCTGTACCTGATGTTTGCTACTCAGAACGTCGATGGCCTGTATAAGCGCCTGGAGCGTGACGGCGCGGTGCAGATGCTTGGCAACCTCGCCAGCATCATCGCTCTGGCACCTCGCACCGACGATTCAAACAGCTACGTGTCCAAGCGTGTCGGCCAGATCTGGAAGGCAACAACGCAAAGCTTCCAGGGGCTACCTGACGCAGCCAGTGACCTCGGCCTATACAGCAACTCAGGCACCGACCAGGTCATGCAGTCGGTCGCGCTGCATCGCCAAAGCCGCTTCGGCGCACCGCGCCTGTCCTACGCCATCGGCCTCTGGCATCGCCAGTGGACACCAAAGGCAATGAACTGGTTTGAAGGCATGGTGATACCCGAAGACCCCAGCCAGGCACCACAGCGACCAATGCTCCAGCTCGACCTATCGCCGCTCATAACGCCAGAGGAAATTGACACCCTGCTGGCCGTACCGGGTACAGCTCTGGCGATCATCAACCGCGGCCGAATCCAACGCCGTGATGTTATCCGACTATATCCGCAACAGCTGGGGGATGCAGCATGAGAACCCTAGAACAGTATCTGCCGGTAATGCGTGAAGCCGATGGGCGTTGGTACTGGCCCCGCTCTTCATCCATCGGCACCCTGGTTGCCGTGGCTCTGCTCTTGGTCGCCATCGTGTATGCCTGGCGCTATCCGACGATGAAGACCGAGGAAGCCGCGCAGCGCCTGGAGCGTTTCAACGAGCTGACCCTCCAATCGACCCAGCACACACAAGCGGCCCTATCCCGGTTGCAAGTGCTGGTAGCCAATCAGCCTGAATGGCTGCGCGACTTGGCTGCCGAACAGGTTGGTAACCTCCACGCTCACCTAGCCCTGGTCAAACCGCTGACCAGAGCGCAGGTATTGCAACAGGCACAAGCCCAGCAGGAGGCATATGAGAGTGCTCAACAGCTAATCGAAGCCTCTCCGTTCAACGGACTAACGAAACAGCAAGTGCCCTTGAGCACCGAGGGCAAGGCTTACCTGGACGCGCTTGAGGTTCAGCGACCATCACGATTTGACTATCAGCGCTTATCAGATGGCGTCCTCGATGCACTCCCAATACTGCAGGCAGGGTTCAAGCTGCAGGCCCAGGCCGAGACCTTGGCCCATCAGCTGGATCTGCGGTTGAACGGTGACAAAGCCACCCCACTCGGGCCTGCAGCAACAACAGCACAGCAAGCTCCTGCCGAGCTGCAGAGCGAACAGCCGGCAGTTCAACCTGACGTGCCGATCAATGCGCTGACCAGCGCGTTACGCCAAGCGGAGAGAGATGCAGAACGGCAGCAACGCCAAGCCGAGCTGGAGGTTCAAAACCAGCAGCACCAGGCAGAGCGAGAAGACAGACAAGCGGAACAGCAGGCGCAACGTAAACAGCAACAGGCACAACGAGCCGCCGCTCAGCAGCAACGTGACGCCGAACGCCTGGCCAAAGCGGCAGCAGAGGCCAGGCAACGTGCAGAGCGAGAAACCGAACGTCAAGCAGCAGCCGCACAGCGACAGGCGCAGGCAGCAGCAGAAGCCAAAAGGAGAGAGTGCACAGCGAACCTTGTGGCCCGGGCAAAGTGCGCGGCTCAGGGTTACAACCCACTGACCGGCATGAGGAACTGAATGATGGCGGGCCGGGGGCAAGCCCGACCCGCCATTCCCGCACAACAGTGGCAAGACCGCTGTACGGGATGCCGACTAGTAGACTTGATGCCCCCTCTTTTGACAACCGCTTTCAGTTGTCAAAAGAGGGGGCATCCATTTTCGCGCCCGCGAAAATCTCACCGAAACGCCAGCACATTTTCGCGGGCGCGAAAATAAAATGGCAGGAGATACCCGAATGAGCAGCAAGCCCGAGGTGGCCGCTATTACCTTCAGTATGAAGCGATCAGCATGCTTGGGCAGGTGAACTTCACGCGCTGCTTTTGCCTCGCCATTGCACTTTTATCCCGGCATGCTAAATCCATCGATACCCCACAAAGGAAGAAGGTATGTGGAATAAAGCAGCAAGGGTTGTTACGAATTCGATCCGCGAAGCTCTTGGATATCCGTCGAATCTGCTAGACCTGATCGCTAGAGAACCAGGGCTCAATGCACCTTTGGTCGAGCATGACAAAGGAATTGCGTCTAGTGAGGTCGTGAAATGGAATGAGTTCGGCGACCTGCCTTACGAGCGCCACCGCCCAAGTCGCCGTAAGCTAAATGGTTGGGGCTACAGCCCCGGCTCGTACCGTAACTATGGCTGTATCGACCTATACCGTGAGGACTTGCTCAACTTGGGTACAACGCAGGAGATCCCTGAGTGGGTTTGCGATATCCAGAGTGTCGATGGTTTCTCGGCATCCAAATCAGAATTGCGTGATTTCAAAAGCATGGACGCGATGGTCGAGCGCAACTCCAAAGAGATGATCAACGAGATCACACTTGAGAAGCTTTCAGAAAACTTGGCTTGGGATGAGATTCGAATTATTAGCCGAGTGGATCACGACTTCTTCCAGTCTTGGTCTTGGGACGGGCGGGTATTCCTGATGAACAGTGGTGGTTCCCACCACTTTGCTGCAGCCAAGTACATTGCTAGCAGGCTTGGCGTGAAAGTGCCCCTCAAAGGAAAGTACCGAATTAATAGTCTGAATCAAGTAGCCCTAGCGAGCCTACGACGCGATTTCGACATCTTCGTCATGTCGTCACACCACCAACACCAAATGAGCTTCCATAGTGTTATGCAGAGCTTCCAGGCTACTTACTACTGCAAGGATCTCCCACGGCCCTACACAGAACAGTGTGCAATCTTTCTGCCGAAGAACGAGAAAAGGTCGGCCAAGGTATCTCAGATCCTGAGAGACGCAGGGTTCCAAGATTTAGGGGCATACCTCAAGAACCTGAATAGCCGTCTGCTTTAGAGCCCAGGGGCAATTTACGCCCTTTCGAAGCCACTGCCTGTCATGGATCGGTGGCTCTCTGATGTTCCTGTGCTTTTCAGCAAGCTGGTGATAGCCAGGGTGACTCGTCGCGCTGACCATCACCAGCACCCACGTGAGCGTCGAATCAGCCTATTTTCGCGCCCGCGAAAATAGGCTGCTGGAAGGTCTGAGCGCCACCAGCTCGGACACTCTCGCGAAACAGGGAAGGATTCCGGCTGAGTCAGCCCCCCCCCTTAAACTGCAAGCTTCAGCTCCGACTATTGGGGAATGATTCCGGCTGCGGTACTCAAAGTTACAAGCACTGCCCCTAGAGGCTTGACGGGGTGGTCATGCTCAAATACGGTGAGCCCGTGAGAGTATCCAGTGAGCTGTAAACCCAAGCTTCATCAAGGTTTGCGAATAAAGAAACCGCCCCTCAAGGCGGTTTTTTTCGCCTCAAATTAACTAAGCACTGACTGACAATGCGACCGGTGCAGGCGTCAGCAAATCTTCGAACAGGCTGCTGTGAAACATGGAAGGATTCCGGCTAAACCTGAATGGGCCCAGAAAGCCGCAAGCTTCAGCACTGCCTATGGTGGAAGGATTCCGGCTGTAGTGTTCAAGGGAACCCTTGATATGGTGACTTGAGTTCCTGATCGAGTCACGCCAACTTCTGCCCTTCGTTACTTATGTGCTTTTCAGCAAGCAGGTGATAGTCAGGGTGACTTGTCGCGCTGGCTATCACCAGCAACCACACATAAGCAAGGCAATGGCAAGCTGCGACCCAGAGGCCTTGACGGGATAGTCATACTCAAATACGTTGAACCCCGTCAGAGTATCCAGTGAATTGTAAACCTAGGCCTCAACCAAGGTTTTCAAATAAAGAAACCGCCCCTCAGGGTGGTTTTTTTTCGCCTCAAATTAACCAAGATGGCGCTGCGCCCTCAGGATGGATTGTCGTCAGCTTCGATTTTCGCGCCCGCGAAAATCTAAACCGAAAGCCCCGGGCCGATGTACACCCCCGATAACCTGGCGCGGTCAAAGCTGAATACGTGCGCATGCGGACTTTCACCGCATCGGCCAACAAGAGGCATCTGGTGATCTGGCTTGCCTTCTGCCAGCAAAATCCGACCACCACAGAATGGGCAGTCACTTGAGAAACGCACGAACCTTGTCCAAGGTCTCTTCGCATCGTCACGGTACATTTCGAGTTCGGCAGAATCCTCCTTGAGAGAAAGCAACGGAGCGGGTGCCTTCACGACTCGATTGTCCACCAGATCAACCCAGGGCTGATGTACACCACGCCATGTAATCCAGGCCAAATAGACAACCAGAATGCTGCTTGCTAGCTGGCGTAGCGTAAGTGCCTGGTCAATCGCGGAAAGGCTCCATATCGATGCCAAAACCCAAAGCAACAGGAATCCCATACCAAGCAGCACAGTGATCAACATCATCACACCGCGCCAACTACGGTTCTCCAGCACTCCCTTGCGGAAAATCAGCCGTAAAAACAATGCTGGCTTAACCTCGCCATTTTCAGTCCTGGTGTAAATGATCTGCCGAAGCGCCTGCCCTGCCAGCGGGCCGACATCACTAGTTTCTACCTGCTGAGTTGCAAGCCAGTAGATCCGCTGATTGCCTGCTCCGCCCTTCGTTTCACTGCTTGCGATTACTGGCAAATGCTTCAAGCCCATTTGCTCCGCACGCCGCCGAATCGAGTTCATCCGGGCGTCCAGGAATGTTTCCAGCGTCGAGGTTGATAGCCAACGTGAAGGGTCTCGCCCGGCTGCCTTCACTTTCGGGTCGCATATTTCCAACAACGTCGCACGGTCAAACGTCTGAGGGTTCTGGTTGCCCTTTTCCAGGGCGCTAATGCTGGCCTCCAGCAAAACTCGGATCACCTTGTAGGCCTTTACATCTGGTGCAGGCGACTTCCGCAGCTCTTCATCCAGACAACGCATCACTTCCAGCACAAATCCTCCAGAAGCCCCGTAAATAAAGGGGCCAAAGCATCTCCATGAACCCTCCAGAACCCTTTATGTAGGGTTGGGGGGAGGTTTTAACCTGCTCGAATCATGACTCTTGAAGCCGTCTTAACACCAGAGGCTTACCCCATGAGCATGTTCGTTGCACTCGACCCCAACGGCCAACTGATCACCATTGAAAATGCCATGCGTGGGCTTGCGTGCAATTGCACCTGCGCATGCTGCGGTGAGCCGGTAGTCGCTCGCAAAGGTCTGATTCGTGAGCACCACTTCTCCCACCATTCGAACAAGGAAAGCTGCTTCATCCAGCGCGAAAGCCTGCTGCACCTGTACGCTAAAGAAGTCATACGCAACCAGCTCGGCCTGCAACTACCCCCGATGCCCGGCACTTGGCCTGCGAGCGAAGACCAAACCAGCTGGTGGGATTTTGGAAGGGTGGATGAAGAAGTCCCACAGCAAGGATTCCAGCCAGACCTAGTAGCCCACCTGAGAGATGGCACCCAGCTATTCATCGAGGTCGCGGTCACCTCGTTCATTGGCGAGGAAAAACTGGAGCGGATCAAAAGCGCCGGAATTAATACCGTCGAAATTGACCTCAGCGAACTGCTGTACAACAAGCAGCCCATTCCCTCGGAAGAGGTGAAAGCTCATATCCTGGAGCAGACACGCAACAAATCCTGGATCTATCCCGAACCGCCGCTAATACCTGCGCAACCGGCAATCGATTGGCAATCCATTGCAGCCAAGCCCCCTGCAGCTGAGCCCCAAGCCAAATGTATCGAGCACCGCTATACGATCATGGGGATGTGGTTATCCGCCCGAATACTGCCTACAGGCTCAGTTGCCGTGCGCTCCTGGTCATTTAATCCGCAGATCACTGAGCTGCTTAAATCTTGGCGAAATGAGCTGGGCGGCGAGTACAACCCTAAGTACAGGAGCTGGATTTTTTTCCCTCAATCTCGGGAGGAGGTACTGAGGCGACTGCAGGAGCTAGCTCAACGCCCCTGACTAGCAACGATGCCTCTGGACGCCTGCTGGCTGACATCAAGGTTACATAGTGAGCCGAATAGGCGCTCTAATCGGCTCACCGATGAGCAACCAACATGAATGGCTCCTTCGCATGCCCCCAGCGACGACTGTCTTGACCTCACCACACATGGCAACCCATACGAAGGGCAGCCCGAATCCCCTCCTGCCAGGAGAGATCAAGGAGTGATTGTCACGCTGTAAAGTCAAGTGTAAAGTGTCAAGCAGAGTGTCAACCAACCCAAGGACCGATTCGATGGGTAAAAGATTCAAGAACGCACCGGTTTTTTTCACCATTGGCCAGGTGCAACACAACCCGCTACTTTCGCTCGGCTCCTATCTACCCCAGATCCAAGAGCGCATGCGAAAGGCCGGCTACCCTGACTTTCGCCGAAGCGTGCAGGTTCAGCTCGCATTCCAAGCTGCCTCGAATCCAGAAGCCGAAACCGCCGCCCAACCCACAGTCCAGCAGGTTGAGCTGTTTCACTTCTACAACATAGAGAGCACCAGAGGCTTCCTACTTCAAGCCAACTCGATCTCGTTCCAGGCAACCACATACGATACGTTCGACGCTTTTCATGAGGAGTTTGTCGTCGGCCTGAACATCCTTAACGACTCAGTTGACGGACTTAGCTATTTCGAGCGCCTAGGCTTGCGCTATCTCGATGCAGTAGCCCCAAAACAGGGGGAAGACATAGATCTATACATCGAGAAAGAGCTCACAGGGCTCCCCTCCCGCATGAGCGATGCCATTTTTGCCCACTCCTTCTCCGAGTCACTCCTCATAGCAGAAGGCATAGGCCAGGTCGTGGCACGCACGATCATCCAGAATAATCGCCTGACATTCCCGCCAGACATCAATCCGAGCGGACTGAAGGTTCAGGCTCACTTCGAGTCGATTGCAGGCATTCACGCAATCATCGATACAGATGGGTCTTTTAGTGAGCGACGCCCCTTTGACCTCACAGAGATTCAATCCAGGATGGATTCGCTGCACGATCTGATTGGCAAGTGCTTCCGCGCCACTGCCACTGATTTTGCCCGCGCATCATGGGACGCCTAAGGATTTAAACCATGCAAATATCCCCATCAGCAGTGACAGGAGCAAGCCTTGCTCGCGGCTTCGCCGCCGCAAGAAACTTGAACAGCCTGCCCGCAAGCAAGCCGACCAAGACAACCGCAGAACTAGCAGCCACTCGCTTTGTTCGCACCTGCGGAGGCATAGCCCTTGCGCTCTGGGTGGGCACTGGCGGAGCAGCGACCCCAGACGGCGTGACAGCTCGTGACGCCCGAGGCTACCGCCTGAACGACATCAAATACACAGAGATCCCAGCAAGCGCCGCCGCACTTAAACCCAGACTGCGCACACCTACAGAGAATCTTGCCTACGTACGCAGCACCCTTAAGCCAGCGGTAACAGAGCTCGCTCAATTCTTCGGCGTGTCTCGCCAGGCCATTTACAACTGGCAGGCAGGGGAAAGTATTTCTAGACAGAAGGAGCACCTCTTACGTGAGCTGGCATGCGCAGCAAGCTTGCTCCAAGAGAAAGGACTCACCAACTCGCCCAGCCTCCTCAAAAGAAAGATTGCAGGCGGCAAAACCCTGCTTGAGCTTATGCATGACGGCGAGTCAGGGCAGGCGGCAGCCATGAGCCTTATCAGCCTTGCAACCAAAGAGGAACAACAACGCTCCAGCCTTGAATCCCGCCTTAAGCATCGCAACCGACCAGCCGTTGAGCTAGATGCAGTGGGTGCCCCTTATTTCGACGCCCGGGCATAATCATGGAGTGCCCCCTGCATGACCAATTGGAGTAGAGAAACGCCATGGAGACAGGGACGCCTCCTTAAAGCTGAGACCATCGCGAGGCTAGGGCTTGCGACAGATTTCCCACCCGAAAAGGTGGCCGCAATCATCGCAACCCACGACTGCGATCTAGCACAATCCGCAGAAAACGAGCCCACCGTGGAGCTTATCCTCGGACGAATTCTCGACGCGGCAGCAAACGGCAACTACACCAACTGCAAAAATCTCCGCCGCCTGCATGTTGGCCTTTCGGCATCCGGAGAGGCTATTCAGGTTGAGCTAGACGCAGGGAACAGATGCTTTATCCCTAAAGAGAACCCCAAGAATCCCGAGATGGGACTTAGCGCTCACACGCCAAGCGAGACCCATCGAATGACCCCCAGAGAGCACAACACACTCCAGCACTGGCTGTCAGCCCGCTATCGGCGAGCCGCATTTCCAGACGAATTTGATCGACGTTTGAAAGATGAAACCGGTATTGCGGAGCGCCTAGCCAAAGCCTTCAAAGATACCGGCTATCACATTCCTGCTATTTTTTTTGACGTTGACGCCGGCGAAGAACTAGCAAGACGCGGGGCAAACGACCCCTACGAGCTATTCATTGTGCTTCTTTATTCCACCCATGATGACCCCGCAGCCGCAGAAGCGGCAGCTTTAGAGGCGGCAGCCAAAATTGAGGAGACCTTTAAGAAGCACTGCCTAACCCAAGAGGACGGGGTAGAAACTTGGAAGTGGATAGAACTCCAAGCGGTGGAGGTAATGTCCGATCAAGCCATGACATATGCACAATCCCAGCTCTTGAAGAAATGGCAGGTAGACCATATTAGCCTGCGATCAACCCCCGAACAGGCAATGCTGGGAAACTGACTACGCAGAATTTAACTTCGCAAGCAGCTGAAAAATATGAAATTCCCAAATATTTTGGGTTGATATTGAACAGACGCCATGAAATAATGAGATTTGCTGAGCAATTTTTGCACAGCAAAAAGCCCACCTACCGCAATAGCGATGGTGAGCTTTTAACCGTGTGATTCGGGCTCTGCAAAGCCTGAACACACATTTAATGTAAACCAACCTTGGAGGTCAGGTTAGTTCAATTGCGGGAACACATACTACGTTTATAGCGTAACCCTGACAAGCCTGCTAGACCGGCGGTCGCTTGGCCGGCGGTGCCTCCGAGGTCTCTTAACTGGAGAACTCGTATGAGTACCATGATCTGTAGGCCCTTCATCACTCTTCGCAATGGGCGACGTCTTTTCGCCCATGAGGTAGGTAAGACTGCCTTTTGCTTTGAGGTCGATGAGGTGAAACCGGCTAAACCTCAAGGCCCACTTGAGGTGCAGCTTGAGCTTGATAACTTGGAGGAGCCTGGCGACGCCTCGCTCCACTGATTACTGACGGTTTCACAGATCCAATCTTAGGGAGGGGCTTGCCCCTCCCTATCTTTTTTTGCAGCGAGTCGTCGAGGAATCTAGCCGAGCCTCCACTACCATCCTAAATCCGATCCCGACAACTGCAGGAAATGAACACCCCGCAACTTCTGCTTCGCGTTTACCGCGCTCGTCACCTTCTTAACTGCCGTCCTTGTGCTCTCAAGCTCCGCTGCACAATTACATTCAGGTACATCTACGGTACAGCACCTAGCTTCTACTTCTTACGCAGAGTTACGTTAAACACCAGTAACCACGCTACTTTCAGCTAATTGTACCTGCGCTAAGCTACGCACGATTTCACTGGGCTTGCAGCGTTTCTAGGCAACTCATAATCCTTTGGTCCACGGTTCAAGTCCGTGTGGGCCCACCACTTCTCCATGAAAAAGCCGCGCACCTGCGCGGCTTTTTCATTTATTGGACGTTCAACGCTGTACTTTCATAGCGCCTGGGGCTGCTCCGCGGCCTCGGTTTTCTCGCCGGGCGTCCAGCTCTTCAACAACCCACCAATCCGGTAACCGCGCCAGCCGAGCATGCGCGTGGCGGTCAGCACCCCAGCCATCAGCGCGCCACCGACCCCGGCGGTGACGGTGTCGGCGCCGGTCAGGTAGAGGCCCTTGATCGGCGTCTGGCTGTGAATCCAGTGCTGGTCGAAGCGCTGCACCGTGTGGTCGATGCCGTAGATCTCACCCTCCTCGTTCCACTGGTACCACTCGGTGGACAGCGGCGTACCCAGCTCGCAGAAGTCCAGCGCGCCGCGCAGTTGTGGCTGATGCTGGTAGAGGGTTTCCAGCAGCTGTTCGGTGAGCTGCGCCTTGAACGCCTCGTACTCGGCTCCGCGCTTGCCCCAGGTAGTGCCCTTCCACTGGGCGAACCACTGCGGCTGGGTCGGCGCGACGATTTCCACCGTAGCCTTGTGCGGGTAATGAGCATCCCAGGCCGGGTCCTTGGCCGAGGGGAAGCTGATGTAGGTCAGCGGCATCGCCGGGTTCTGCCCGGCCATGAAGCTGCTGACGTTGTGGTCGTGATCAAAGCCCGGGTAAACCCAGTAGTTGGTCTTGGGCAGACCCAGCTCGGCAGCGCTGCCTTTGAAGCCGGCGTACAGGCACAGGGTGGCGGCCGACAGCTTGACCTTCTGCAGCGGCGCCAGCAGGCCATGCTCGTTGGCTACCGACGGCTCCAGCAGACGGGTATAGGTCGGCACCAGGCCGGCGCAGCTGACGATCTGCGGCGCGCGGATTTCCACGCCATCCTTGTGCATGCGCACACCGACCGCGCGACCGTTCTCCACCAGGATCTTGTCGACCCCGGCATAGGTGAACACGTGGCCGCCGGCCGCCTCGATCTGCGGGATGATGGTCTCGGAAATCTTGATCGCACCGCCCACCGGGTAGTTGCCGCCGGTGATGTAGTGCTTGGCGACCATGGCGTGCATGACGAAGGCCGCCTCGGACGGCGGCAGGCCGTAGTCGCCCCACTGGGCGGTGAGCACGCCGATCAGCTTCTGGTTGCTGGTCAGGCCTTCCAGCACCTCGCGGGTGGTTTTGAAGAAGTAGGCCGGCAACCACAGGCGACGCAGCCTGGCGTAGAGCATGCCAAGCGAACGCGGCAGGGCCTGCCCGGCGAAGAAGCGCGGCACCCGCGCGCTGACTTCACTGAGCAGATCGACATAGCGATCGATCGCTGCGGCCTCCTCGGGAAAGTGCTGCTTGATCTCGGCCTTGAACTCCTCGCGCCCGGCCACGTAGTCGTAGGTCTGGTCGCCGATGACGATGCGGTCGTAGCGCGCATCCATCGGTGCCCATTCGAGCTTGCCGTCACTGATCACGTCGAAGATGCGGCGGATCGCCGACCAGGGTTTGTGCACTTCGCCGATGTAGTGCACGCCCACATCCCACTCGTAGCCCTCGCGTTCGTAGCTGTGGGTGTAGCCGCCGGCGGTGTAGTGCTGCTCCAGCACGCACACGCGCTTGCCGAGCTTGGCCAGCAGCGCGGCAGTGGTCAGCCCGCCGATACCGGAGCCGATGATGATGGCGTCGTAGTCGTTGGCCAGCAGACGCGGACGGAAGCGGGTACCGGTGCGTTTCATGGAGGACTCCTGCGTTATTGTTGTTATGCAATTTTTTGCATACTAGACAGCACCCACAGACCATGCAACTTTTTGCATAGCCCGTATACTGCCGCACATCGCAAACCCTCTCCCTCACTCAGCCCGTGAAGTCCGTCCATGTCGCTCAAGCACGCCATCCTCATCCTCCTGGAAAGCGAACCCGGCAGCGGTTACGACTTGCTCAAACGCTTCAAGGATGGCCTCGGCTATTTCTGGAACGCCAAGCACCAGCAGGTCTACCTGGAGCTGCGCAAACTCAGCGAGGCCGGCTGGCTGGAGTTCGAGGAAGAGGCCCAGGAAACCCGTCCGGACAAGAAGATCTACCGCCTGACCCCGACCGGCCATAGCGAGCTGCTGCGTTGGCTGGACGAGCCGGTGCAGCCGAACCGGATCAACGATGCGCTGCTGGTCAAGCTGTATGCCGGCGCGCACACCTCGCTGGACAACCTGCGCGAGGAAATGGCCCGCCACGTAGCCGTGCACCGCAAGACCCTGGACAGCCTGCTGAGCATCGAGCGCGACTACCACGCCCTGCCCGCCAAGCAGCGCGCCGCCTGGCGCCTGCCGTACCTGACACTGCGCCGCGGTATTCTTGGCGAACAGTCCTGGCTGGCCTGGGCCGACGAAGTGGAACGGGAGCTGGCACTCGGCTGACAGCTGTCAGGCCCGGCGCAAAACGCTAGACTGCCAGCAAATAGCCAGCAGCCCTCGACACCAGCATGCCTGCCGCCGCCACCGCCTATATCGTCCCCGAGCAACTCTGCATCGGCCTGTATATCCAGCTGGACCTGAAGTGGTGGGAGCACAACTTCGCCTTCAGCAATTTCAAGATCAAGGAC
>JBOFCR010000020.1:0-6808 GCA_051646165.1 Pseudomonas sp.
GCGCTGCGTGATGGGGAGTGGCAGGTGGGTGGCAAGCAGGTGTGCCATTACCTGGATCAGCAGAGCAAATTGCTGGGCGCCGCTCTGCGAGATCCTGCCCATGATCGCCATCGTTTGCGTCTATTGGTCAAGCGACTGCGTTACTGTGCCGAGGCTTATCCTCGGCACAATCACCTGAGCAAGCCCTGCTTCGAGGCGCTGCGCGCGGCTCAAGGCGCACTGGGCGACTGGCATGATCGCCTGCAATGGCTTACCCGTAGTGAGCAGGAGCGTGACCTCGGTCCTTGTGCAGGCGCCTGGCGCGAGGAGCTGGCCCAGGCCGAAGGGAAGTCGGATCAGGCGCTGGAAGGGCTGCTCGAATACTTCTCCTAAGGCCCGCCCAGCGTGACGAAACTAGCGTGGCAGAGCTGATGCATGGCAATTCCGCCGCTGAATTGTCTGCTCTGCCTCTCCCGTCGCAGTGGGGTTTTCTCCTAAGCTCTGCAACAGACTCGAGGAGATTGCTGCATGACTTTCGCTGAATTGATCCAGGCGGTACACAACCGCCCGCAACACGTCGTGGTTCCGGCCCTGTGGGGACAAGGCCGGGCAACCTTCGGCGGCCTGGTCGCTGCCATGCTTTACGAAGCCATGCGGGTCAAGGTGCCGGCAGGGCGTTCGGTGCGTTCGCTGGCGATCACCTTCGTCGGCCCGATGCTGATGAACGAGGCGGCAGCCTTCGAAGTGGAGGTGCTGCGCGAGGGCAAGGCGGTCAGCCAGATCCTCGGGCGCGCGGTGCAGAATGGCGCGGTGGTGGCCATCGCCCAGGGCAGCTTCGGTGCCTCGCGCGAGTCGCAGGTGGCGGTCGAGGCCGATCCGGCGCCGGCGATGAAGGCGGTGGAGGAGTGTCAGGAACTGCCCTACATCAAGGACGTTACCCCCGAATTCACCCGCTTCCTGGCCATGCGCTGGGGCCTGGGCGGCATGCCGTTCAGTGGCAACCCTTCCCGCGAGATGGGTGGCTGGGTGCGCCTGCGCAGCGACGTGAGCTACGACCGGATCACCGAGGCGCACCTGCTGGCCCTGGTCGATGCCTGGCCGCCGGTGCCACTGTCGCAGTTGACCAAGCCGGCGCCGGGCAGCTCGCTGACCTGGACGGTGGAGTTCATGCACCCGATCCCCAAGCTGACCACCCACGACTGGTGCCTGTACCGCGCGGAGATCGAGCATGCCCGCGACGGCTACGGCCATATCGCCGCCCGCCTGTGGAGCCCGAGCGGCGAGCTGCTGGCGCTGAGCCGGCAGACCACCGTGGTGTTCGACTGAAGCCACTCTGCCGTGCGCCGGCCCTTAGAACCTGTTTACGATCTTTTCGGGCTCTTCGATGGTGCCCTGGCCCCGGAGCGTAGGCTGGGTGAGTAGCGCAGCCCGGACTTCAGTCCGGGGTTGCCTGAGGTGTCTCGGACTGAAGTCCGGGCTACTGACTCTGCACGCTTTAGTCGGTCTCTGATTCGCGGGCTTCGCTGATCTGCGGCAGGCCGAAGAAGGCCCGTGCGCTGGCAGTGCTGTGCGCGGCCAGCGCCGCCTCGCTCTCGCCACGATGCAGCGCCACTTCGCGCAGCACTTCAGTGAGGAAGGCCGGCTCGTTGTGCCCGCTCTTCGGTTTGGGCCGCAGGCTGCGTGGCAGCAGGTAGGGCGCGTCGCTTTCCAGCATCAGGCGTCCGGCCGGGATATCGCGCACCAGCGGATGCAGATGGGTGCCACGGCGTTCATCGCAGATCCAGCCGGTAATGCCGATATGCAGGTCGAGGTCGAGGTAGGCATACAGGCTGCTCTTCTCGCCGGTGAAGCAATGCACCACGGCGGCCGGCAGGCGGTCGCGGAACTCGCGCAGGATCGCCACCAGGCGCTCGCCGGCCTCGCGCTCGTGGAGGAACACCGGCATCTGCAGTTCCACCGCCAGGGCCAGTTGCTCTTCCAGGGCCTTCTCCTGTTGCGGACGAGGCGAGAAGTCGCGATTGAAGTCCAGCCCGCATTCACCCACCGCGCGCACCTGCGGCTCGACCAGCAGGGCACGCAGCTGGCGAGCGCTGTCTGCACTCCACTGGCTGGCGTCATGCGGGTGAATGCCGGCCGTGCTGAACAGGCGCTCGCCGCTGTCGTCCAGCTCCTGGCAGAAGCTCAGGGCTTTTTCGCTCTCTTGCAGAGAGGTGCCGGTCAGGACCAGCTGGCAGACGCCAGCGGCATGTGCGCGGGCGAGCACTGCATCACGCTCACGAGCCAGACTCGGGTGGGTCAGATTGACGCCGATGTCGATGAGTTGCATGGTGCTACCTCAAAAGCTGAGCCGGGCAGCATAGCAGAGCTTAAATATGGTTAATAAACTGATAAATAACATCGAGTTAGCCATGGTATTTCATGTTCGTTACCAGCTTTCGCTGGTGACCGATAGCGGGCTGTGAGAGTCTCCGCGCCCCTCGCCAGGGAACTGCCTGACGAGCGGACGATCTCAGTCGGCCAGGTCAGCCCATGACCCGGCTCAACCCGGAGGCCCGATGAGGCGAGCGCTGCTGTATCTGCTCTGCTGGCTGGCAGTGCTGCCCTTGCCGGCATCGGCGCGCCTGGGTGGCCTGGCGGAGAACCTGCCGCATAGCGCGGCGGTGCGCGACCTGGCCGATATCCGCAAGAGTGGCGAGCTACGCGTGCTGGTCAACCAGAGCCGCAACAGCTCCGGCGAGATCAAGGGCCAGGCCATTGGCCTGGAATACCACCGCCTGCAGGCCTTCGCACAGTACCTCAACGACCAGTCCAAGGCCGAGCGCAAGCTGCGCCTGAAGCTGATTCCACGTTCCAAGGAGCAACTGCTCGCCGCCCTGCAACGTGGCGACGGCGACCTGGTGGCGCCCGGCGAGCTGATCGATGCCCATGCCGGGCAGGGCGTCAGTGCCAGCGCGGCGATCCGCAGCGACGTGCCCATCGTGGTGGTCGGCAACCGCGGCAACCGCCATTACCGCAAGCTCGACGAGATGAGCGGCAAGGTCCTGGTGCTGCCGCGCGGCAGTGCCGCCAGTGAGGCGCTGCGTGAGGTCAACCAGCGCCTGGCAGAGCGCAAACAGGCGCCGATCGACGTGCAGTGGGCCGACCCCAGCCTGGCCGTCGAGGACGTACTGGAGATGGTTCAGGCCGGGGTCTATCCCTGGACCGCCGTCGAGCAGCCGATTGCCGAACGCTGGATCCGCGTGCTGCCCAAGCTGCGCATCGAACGTCATCTGGTGCTCGGGCACGAGGCCGACATTAGCTGGTTCGTGCGCCGCGATGCGCCCATGCTGCGCGCCAGCATCGACCGCTTCCTGGTCGGCTACCGCAGCCCGGCGGACCAGGATGCGGTGTTCCAGCGCGTCTACCGGCGCATCTACAAGGTTCGCGATCCGCTGGCGCGTGCCGATCGCCAGCGCCTGGAGCGGGTCAAGCCGGTGTTGCGCAAACATGGTCAGCAGCAGAACCTCGACTGGTTGTACCTGGCAGCCGTGGCGTTCAAGGAGTCGACCCTCAATCCCGCAGCCCGTGGCGCTGGTGGTGCCACGGGGCTGATGCAGATCACTCCGGCGGCGGCGCGCAGCGTCGGGGTCAGCGATATCCAGGTGCTGGACAACAATGTGCGCGCCGCCACCCTGTATATGGCGCGGATTCGCCGGCAGTTCTTCGCCAGCAAGCAGCTGGAGGAGCACGAACGCATGGCCTTCGTCCTCGCCGCCTACAACCTGGGGCCGCAGCGGGTGCAAGGCCTGCGTGCAGAGGCCAAGCGCCGTGGGCTCAACCCCAACCAGTGGTTCTTCCAGGTCGAGCGGGTGGCCATGGAGCAGCTGGGCATGGGCGTGGTCAGCTACGTCAACAGCGTCAACAAGTACTACCTGGCCTATGAGCAGGAGCGCGACGTACTGGAGCCGCCGACGAGAAAAGTGTCGGTGCGGTAGTGATCGAATAAATAGATATTGATAAGCCATGATTTGCGCTTTTTAAATCTATTTATTCGTCTAATCTACTCCTCAAGCAACAGCCACTCCCAAACAAGGACACACTTCGATGAGCAACCTGATCAAATCCCTGCTTTCCAGCAACGCCGGTTACGGCATCACCCTGCTGCGCGTGGTCACCGGCCTGACCTTCGCCGCCCACGGTGCGCAGAAGCTGTTCGGCTGGTTCGGTGGCTACGGCCTGGCCGGCGTGGCGCAGTGGATGGAAAGCATCGGCATCACCCCCGGCTACCTGATGGCGGCTCTGGCCGGTAGCGCCGAGTTCTTCGGCGGCCTGGCCCTGGTGGTTGGCCTGCTGGTACGCCCGGCAGCCGCTTCCCTGCTGGTGGTGTCGCTGGTGGCGATGTTCACCGTGCACTGGGTAAACGGTTTCTTCATCACCGCCAATGGCTACGAGTATGCGCTGATGCTCGGCGTGATCAGCCTGGCGCTGATCATCGAAGGCGCCGGCAAGCTGTCGGTGGATCGCATCATCGCTCGCTGATCGTCTCGCCACATGAAAAGGCCCGCCAAGTGCGGGCCTTTTTCATTGCCGGGAGGGAGTGGCGACCACTCGGCGCTTGCCTCAACCGACAGTTCATCCGGATTGATGCAGGTCAAGGCAGCCTGGTGCTAATGGTTAACGATAGGTACAGCCGCTGCGTGGTTCGGTTGGTTCGGGTGCAGCGGGTTTCCATCATTGCTGCCTGCTAGCGCTGGAGGTTCCCATGTCCGAAGATCAACGTTTGTTGCTGGTGGCCCCACCGGAAATGCACCGTAGCGCAGCCTTCGAACGGGCTGCGGCACTGGCCAAGGCTAAGGGGTTGGCCCTGCATATCGTGGCGTTCGACTACCTTGAGGCCATCGCCACAGCTGGCATGCTCCATCCGGATGCTTTGCAAGCGGTACGCGAAGGCTACCTGCAGCGCCACCGCGACTGGCTCGAGGAGGAGGCCGCGCTGCAGCGCAGCAAAGGCCTGGTGGTCACTACCGAAGTGATCTGGGTTCAGCGGCCCTTCGAGGAAATCCTCCTGCATGTGCGTGAGATGCAGCCGGCAATGCTGGTCAAGGATGTTCACCAGGAGCCGGCATTCAAACGCATATTCATCACTCCGCTGGATTGGCAGCTTTTGCGTGATTGTCCTGTGCCGCTGCACCTGGTTATTCCCGGAGGGCATCCCCTGCCTCGTCGGGTGGTCGCTGCGGTCGATCCGTTCGCTGCGCAGCCAGGCGCCGAGGCGTTGAACCACGAGATCATTCAGGTGGCACAGCAACTGGCGGCACAGTGCGCGGCCGAACTCCAGCTGGTGTATAGCTACGATGTGGCGGCGATGTATGGCGTGGAAATGGGCATGGGTGGATTGCCTTTATCGGCAAGCATGGCTGATGACCTGCTCCGCTCTCAGGAGCAGGCCTTTGCCAGCCTGGCGGAGCGCCACGGTGTGCCGCAAGAGTGCCGTTTCTTCCTGGTAGGTTCGCCGAGCCAGACTCTTCCTGCTTTTGCTGCCGATAAGCAGATTGATGTCGTGGTGCTGGGCAGAGTGCAACGGCGCGGCCTGGAGAAGTTCCTGGGGAGCACGGCAGAGCACCTGCTCTACCGGATGCCTTGCAGCATGCTGGCGATCGAGAGCGCGGGCGTGGTCGGTAGTTGAGGCTGGCACGCACCCTGGACAGGGGCGTGCCTTTTCACTGGGTCCAGCTTATTCGCTAGTGGTTTTCGCCTTGGCCCGTGCATCGGCCAGCTGTTCGGCGGCGTCCAGGCGCAGGCGTTCCTGCTGGTCGAAGCGCTCTTCGGCCAGACGTTCGATGGCAGCCTGCTTGTCGCTGGCGTTGAGCCCCAGGTTGGTCGCGATCCGCGATTTTTCCTGGCGGTACTCATCCAGCCGCTGTTGCCAGCGCTGGCGCTTCTGGTCGAGGGCTTCCAGGCGTGCGGTGGCTTCGGCCCCGACCAGTTGCAGGCGCAGTTGCTGGATCTGTTCCGGCCCGGCGCCCTGGGCCTGCAGGGCGATGGTCTGTTGGTGCAGTTCGTTCTGCAGTTGCGGCACGACAGCGTCCTGCAGGGACTCTGGCAGGCTGTTGCGCAGCTGGTCCAGGGCCGCGGCCTTCTGCCGGTCGTCCAGGCTCTGATCCTGGCGGATGGCCAGGCGCTGCAGGGTGAACTGGTTGTAGGCCTCTTCTTCGGCGAAGAAGGCCTGGTGCACGTCCATGTTGAAGATCCCGGCGCGCAGGGCTTGTACGGCCTGTTCGCGCTGGCGCATGGCGTCCAGGCTGCTCAGTTGTGGCAGATCCTTTTCCAGGGCGACCAGCTGGCGTTTGTAGTCCAGGTACTGCTCGAGCAGGGCCAGGGCCTGCTCTTGGGCCGGGGCTTGCAGCTGGCTGCGGATATAGCCTTGCAGGCGCTTGACGCTGTTGGCCAGGGGCTCTTCGCCGATGGCGCTGAGGAAGTAGTCGAAGAGACGGCGGATATCCTGGCTGATCAGCAGATTGCCGGCCTGGTCGACCTCGAACCGGCCATCGACCTGGGTGCCGGAAAAGGAGGCGGGCAGGGGGCTGATCCCGGCTGCCAGTGCTGGTCCCGGGGCAGGTGTGGCGGTTTCCTCCGATTCGCTGACAGTGGGCTGGGCCTGGCTGTCAGGATTGCTGTTCGGGGTAGCGGCGAGTGGCGCGACGGGTGCTTCGCCGAGCGGATTGAAATACAGGGTCAGGGCGATGCCTGCTCCGATCAACAGGGGCAGGGCGATGAGCAAGGGTTTGTTCACGTGTCGACTCTATAGGCTGGAAAAAACACCGGGGCCGTCAGAACCTGCTTACGATCT
>JBOFCR010000040.1:0-2388 GCA_051646165.1 Pseudomonas sp.
TACCTGCAACTCTTAGAGGCCCGAGGGCTCAAGGTGACACGCTGATGGCTTACGACATCGCTGCAGAAGTAAACGACGAGATCAAGAAGAACCTGGCCGCTCAAGAAGCCGCCGACATTCAGAAAGAGATCGAAAACCAGCGCAGGACTGACTTCAAAAGCTCGATGACCGTTGCGGCGGCATTCGAGCCGACCAAGTTTGCCGAGGCGCTCAAAGTGCAGCGAGAGAGCGGAGTCCCGGCCAAGGTGGCCTATGACAACGCCGACCAGATCGCCAGCCTGAAGCAAGAGGCCAAATTTGCCGGCCTGTTCACCGCCGCCCCGCGCACGTCCGAGGCGCTGAGCAAGCCAGAGCACGCCATCGTCGCGCAGGGCGACGAGGAAAATCTGCGGCTAATGGAGGAGGCGGCAGATAGGGCCGACTTCTACAAGCAGGGCATTCTGGAGCGGCAGATTCTCGGGCCACTTAAAAAGTGGTGGAACCGTGACGACATTACTGAAGCCCCAGGCCGTCTAACCCAGCTCGACCGGATCACCGCAGACTTCGACCGCGTGGATGCTGGCGACCAGTTCAGCAGCCCGTGGGCAAACGAGTATCGCAACGCCGACGCGGCAACCCGCAAACAGATGCGAGACAACGCCAACCTTGAGCGAAACCTGACGCTCGACAAGGTGCGAGTGGCACAGTTCAAGCTGAACGAAATGCCAGTCGATCCAGGCGACGTAGCGCTCGAAAGGGCAGAAGGCGCCGCTGGAGTTTTTGGCGTCATCGCAGACGACCCGATGCTGGCCGGGCGTATCGCAGCGCAAAGCCTGCCGGATATGGCGCAGGGCATTGTCGCCGGCATGATCAACCCGCTTTTCGGTGGCGTATCTGAAGGCGTCACCGCATCCAACTACAAGTTTCTTGAAGTGCTGCAGGAAAATGGCATTGACCCTGCCGACCCTGTTCAGCTGCTTCAGGCGCTCAGAAATGACGAGCTGCTGAGCGATGCAAACGAGCGATCTGTACGTTATGGCGCAGGCATCGCAGCAGTAAGCACCGCATCATTCGGCCTGCTGAACCGCGTTCTGGCCCCCACCAAGTTCAACGGCCGCCTACTGTCGAATCGAACCCGCGAAGGTATCAACGTGCTGGCCCAGGTTCCTGCCCAGGGTGGACTGGAGGCAGCCGGCGAGCTGACCGGCCAGGTCGCAGAGCGCGGCCAGCTGTCTGACGTGGACGCCAAAGAGGTGGCGCTGGAGGGCATCGTCGGCGGCGTGATGTCGCTGCCAGAGGTAGGCGCATTCGGCACCAAGCGCTTCACCACCCACATGGTTCAGGCCCGCCGGGCAGAGCGCGCCGGCAAGCTGCAGGCCGATCTGGTGGAGAAGTCCCTGCAGTCGAGCACCAGGGCAAACGACCCAGCCAGCTTCGAGGCCATCGTCAGCACCCAGCTGGCTGGTCGCCCCAATGAGTATCTGGAGATCCCCGCAGCCAAGCTGCAGGAGCTGAACCAGTCCGGCCAGGTCAACATCGCTGAACTGCTGGAAAACGTCGGCATCGACCCGGAGCACTACAGCGCACAGGTAGAGCTTGGCGGCACCATCACCATCAAGAACAGCGCCTATCTGGCCTATCTGGCTGAGCAGGACGAGTTCCTGCGCGGCAGCATCCGCGTCGCCGGCAACGAATACACGCTCGACGACGTGCAGGAAATCGACAAGCAGATGCTGGCGGAAATGGAGAAGATCGCCAGCCAGTTCGGCCAGACCGATCAGGTCGCCACAGCCTACTCTGACATGATGGGCCAGCTGCTGAATGCCGGCTACGAGCGCGGCGCAGCAGACACCACCGCGCGCCAGTACGCTGCCGTTATGACGCGCCTGGCTGAGCAGACCGGTCAAACCGTCGAGGAAGTGATGGCGGCCAACCCGCTGAACATCGGCCGCGACGTACCGGCACCGGTGCAGAAGATCCGCGAAGACCAGCTTTCCCTGATGCTGGGGCGCCTGCGCGCTGGTGACATCCCGCAGCCTGGCGATATGTTCGGCAAGACCCTGACCGAGTACCTAACCAGTGCAGGCGGCATTCAGGACATCGGCGGCGAACTGGCCGCATTCGATGCCGACGTAGGCAAGCGCGGCCGCAATCGCCTGACCCGCACCGATGGCATGACCCCGGACGACGCAGCCATGCAAGCCTGGGAGCGCGGCTACTTCCCCGGCGTCGCCCGCGAGGACGTGACCCCGAATCTGCTGATCGACGCGCTGCGCGAAGAAGCAGCAGGCACACCGCGCTATTCCGTCGAGCAGGAAAACGCCACCCTGCGCGACCAGGCGCAATCGCTCGAAGCGCTGCAGGAATACCTCGATCGAGAAGGCATTGACCTGGCCACCATGAGCGACG
>JBOFCR010000077.1:0-2794 GCA_051646165.1 Pseudomonas sp.
GCCCCCACACCCTGGCTTGCCGACCACGAGCATTACGACACCGAGTTTCGCGACATCAAGGCAGTTGGCCAGGTGCTGGAACGGGCGCGCTTCGAGGCGTGCTACTTCATCGACTGCGATCTGACCGAGGCGCGGTGGCGCCATGGCCTGTTGCGGCAGTGTCGTTTCGAGCGCTGCAACCTCAGCCTGTGGCAACTGCCGTACACCGAACTGGCTGGCGTCGCGTTTTATGACTGCAAGCTGCTGGGTGTCGACTGGACTCGCGCGGCCAGCCCGTTGCTGACACCGGCACCGCGGCTGCAGTTTGAGCGCTGCCGGCTGGATGATGGCAGCTTCTTCGGTCTATCACTCGAGGCGCTGGTGCTGCGCGACTGCCAGGCGCACGAGGTGGATTTTCGCGAAGCGGATCTGCGCCGCGCCGACTTTCGGGGCAGCGATCTGGCAGGCAGTCTGTTCGGTCAGACCCGGCTGGAGGGCGCCGATTTCAGCGATGCCCGCGACTACGATCTGGATGTGCTGCATAACCGGCTGCAGGGCGCCCGCTTCAGCCGTGGCGAGGCGCAGCGTCTGCTGCTCGCCCTCGGCATTGAACTGGTGGATTGAACGCTCACTCCAACCGGGGCCCCGCCTGACGCTGCGGCGGCCGGCCGGTTGTGATGCTCGCAACGGGATCGGTTTTCCCGACTCGACAGCACCGGCGCTGCGCGGCAAAATCGGGGCCAAATTCAGACCCGTGTGAGACAAAATGCGTTATCAGGGCCCGCTTTATCAATGGAATGACGAGAAGGGATACGGCTTTGTCGAGCCCAACGGCGGCGGCACGCGTGCCTTCGTGCATATCAAGGAGTTTGCCGATCAGACGCGGCGCCCGGCATTGGGCGATCTGCTGATCTACCGCCTGGGACAGGACGAACAGGGGCGCCCGGTGGCGCGCGAGATCTGCTTCGTCGGCGGCGAAACCCCGGCCCACTTCGAACGCGTCGAACAGTTTCGCCGCAACAGCAACCAGTTCACGCTGCTGTTCTGCCTGCTGCTGGCGATCCTGACGTTCATGGGCGAACTGCCGATCCCGGTGCTGCTGCTGTATACCGGCATGAGCCTGGCCACCTACCTCTGCTACCTGGTGGACAAGGCGCGGGCGATGCAAAACGGCTGGCGCATCGCCGAGAGCACCCTGCTGCTGCTGGGTCTGGCGTGTGGCTGGCCCGGCGCGCTGTTTGCCCAGCGCCAGCTCAACCACAAGACCCGCAAGCGCGCCTTTCAGCGGTCATTCTGGGCCACAGTGCTGGCCAACTGTGCGCTGCTCGGCGCCCTGATGTACTACCTCTCCGGCCACCACGGCTGGCCGTTCTAAGCAGCGGGCCCGCCTGACGGGCCCCATCTAGCACGACCAGCTCCAGCCCAGCTGGAATTGCCACCGCCACGGCAGGTAGCCGTAGGTGCTGTCGCTGCCGCCACTGCTGTGCTGTACCTCCAGCCAACTGCGCCACGCCGCATTCAGCAGCCAGCTGTGACGCAGCTGGGTGATGGCGCTGCCATCCTGCGCCACCATCGCCGCCAGCAGCCACTCGCGCTGGTCGCTCTGGCGGTCATATTCCAGATACAGGCTCTGGTGCAGCGTCACATGGTAGTTATCGAGCCACGACCAGCGCGGCAGCGGTGGCGCCTCCTCCCCGAACTCGCTGTGCCACAGCTGGCGGTAGGTGTAGCGGTTGCGGTTGTAGCTGTACTCCAGCACCAGCTTGTCCTGTTCATCCTCGCGCACCGTGCCGAGCAGCAGATCCAGCTTGTCTTCGCCGCGGCCACTGCCCGCCAGTGAGCCGTGCCACGACCAGAGCCCCTGCCCCGGATGCAGCAGCGTGACGGCGTTCTCCATCCCCTCCGGCGAGCGCTCGGTCACCACGCCGTGTATCAGCCACTCCGCGGTCTGGTAGGTCAGCACGGCGCCCGCGCGGCGCGAGCCATCATCCGGCGACTTCTGCAGCAACAGGTTGCCGCTCCAGGCCTCCCCCCACCAGTGGGTCAGTGCCAGCATCGGCGTGCCGACATCGGGCAGGAAATCATCAAACGGGTTGGCGGCGGCCTGAAAAAAACCGGCCGGATGGCTGCCATATGAGGGATCGATATCCAGCGTGAACTTGCCGACCTGCAACTGGGAGCGCTCCCCCAGCGGCGTACGCCAGTACAGGGTCCCCAGCTCCAGACTCTGGCTGGTCTGCACCGGCTCATCCCACTCGCGCACCAGATCGGCGTAGCCGCTGATCCCCCACTGCGCCTCACTGTGTTCACCGGCCAGCAGGGTTTCACCACTGCGCGCCTGGGGCGGCAGAGCGGATTCAGGCTGCAGCGCATCCTGCAGCCGGTTGCGCCAGCTCAGCGCCGAGTACGCCTCCTCCGGGGCTTCCGGATCGGGCCGCAGCGGCAGCGCAGCCCACGCCAGCGCGCCGTGACCCAGCAGCCACACCAGCAGCACGCTGCCGGCGCCATGTCGTTGCCTCATGGTTGCTGGCGCCTCACCCGCCGTGACCACCCGATGCCTGACCTCAGCCTAGCGCCAACCGTGGGGGCCAGTCAGCCCCCTGTCGTCACCCGGCGCAGAAAAAAACCGCGCCGCCGTAACCGGGCAGCAGCGGCGCGCTTCTGCTACCATGGCGCACCGCCCGCCGCGCCGGGCCTGATTCCGTTTCCAGCCCCAAGGTGTCCACCATGTCTTTTGCCGAACTGGCCCTCTCCTCCCGCTTGCAGCAGACCCTGACCGAACTGGGCTATGCCGCACCGACCCCCATTCAGGCTC
>JBOFCR010000118.1:0-21136 GCA_051646165.1 Pseudomonas sp.
AGGGCGCGCCCTACAACACATCCAGCCGGCGCAAAACCCTGTAGGAACCAGCTTGCTGGCGATCAGATGCCCGCGCTGACAATGCGATCGCCAGCAAGCTGGCGCCTACACAAGCAGGGCTCAGGTGAGCTTGTGCTCCACCGCATAGCGCACCAGATCGGCCACCGAATGCAGGTTGAGTTTCTGCATCAGGCGCGCCTTGTGGGTGCTGATGGTCTTGCTGCTGACCGACAGCTGCACGGCGATTTCGTTGACACCCTCGCCCTGCACCAGCCGTTCGAACACCGAGAACTCGCGCTCGGATAGCTGCGCGTGAGGCGGGCGCGAATCGGTCAGGCCAACCTCGAAGACCATGCGATCAGCCAGGTCCGGGTCGATATAGCGGCCGCCGCTGGCGACCTTGCGGATGGCGGTGAGCAGCAACGCCGGGTCGCTGTCCTTGGTCGCATAACCGGCGGCGCCGGCCTTGAGCGCACGGGCGGCCATCTGCGCCTCGTCATGCATGGACAGCACCAGGATCGCCGGCGGCTGGTTCAGTGCGCGAATCCGCGGGATCGCTTCCAGACCGTTGACTCCGGGCATGGAGATATCCAGCAGCACCACCTCGCAGGGCGTGTGACGCAGGGTCTCTAGCAACTGCTCGCCATTGCAGGCCTCGCCGACCACGGCAAGATCCTTGGCCAGGCCGATCAGTTGCTTGATGCCCTCGCGGACGATGGTGTGGTCTTCGGCGACCAATACGCGAATCACGATGCTAGTACCTCTTGATCGACTGCAACCCTGACGCTGAGCGTGGTGCCCTCCCCCGGCTGGCTGTCGAGCTGCAGACTGCCGCCAAGCATCAGCACGCGCTCGCGCATACCGACCAGGCCGAAGGATTGTGCGCGCACCGCGTCCGTGGCGAAACCCTGACCATCGTCGCTGACGGTCAGGCAGAGCTGCTCGCCCTGCACCGCCAGGCTGATTTCCACCGTGTGTGCGCGAGCGTGGCGCATGACGTTGGTCAGCGCCTCCTGCAGCACGCGGAACAGGCCGATGGCCTTGGCATCGGACAGCGCCGGCAGCTGCTCGGGCACCAGCACCAGGCAGGGGATCTGCGTGCGCGCCTCGAAACGCCGCGCCTGCCACTCGATGGCCGAGGCGATGCCGGCATCGAGGATCGGCGGGCGCAACGCAGTGGCCACGTCACGGACCAGCTGGAACAGGTTGGCGATCAGCTTCTTCATGCTTTCCAGGCGCTCGCCCAGGCCCGGGTCGAGGGTGCCGAAGGCCAGTTCGCACATCGAGGTTTCCAGCTTGAGCACGGTGAGCACCTGGCCCAGCTCGTCGTGCACCTCGCGGGCGATGCGTGCCTTCTCTTCCTCGCGCACGCTTTCCAGGTGCGCCGACAGCTCGCGCAGCTGCGCCCGCGATTCGCCCAGGGCCAGCTCGATGGCCTTGTTCTCGCTGATGTCCCAGACCACGCCGTCCCACACCACATGCTCGCCGCCCAGGTGGCGGGCGCTGGCCTTGATGTCGGCCCAGCGCACGCGGCCGTCGCGGGTGAGGATCCGGCCCTGCCATTGCCAGTCACTGGCTGCTTCAATGGCAGCGTCCTGGGTGGCATGGTAACGCGCGCGGTCGTCCGGATGCACCAGGCTGCGGATGCCGAAGTCGACCGCCATGATCTGCGCCGGCGGATAACCCACCAGCTGCTCGCTGCCTTCGCTGATGTAGGCGAAATCCACCGGTGCGCCGGGCAACGGGCGCTCCAGGCGGAACACCAGGCCCGGCACGTTGCCGGCGATACCCTTGAGGCGCGCTTCGCTCTCCTCCAGCGCGGCATGGGCGCGACGGCGCTCGGTGACGTCGGTGAGGTAGACCACCAGGTACTCGGCCTGGCGAAAACGCAGGAAGCTCAGCGACACATCTGCCGGCAGTAGGCTGCCATCAGCGCGCAGGCAGTTGCTCTCGAAGTTCAGCGCGCCCTCCTCCTGGGCCCGCACCCGCCGCCACAGGCCGAGCCAGCGGTCCATGCCGAGTTGCGGATCGAGTTCCTGCAGCGGCCGGTCGACCAGTGCGCCGGGGACGTGGCCGAGCATCTGTTCCACCGCCCGGTTGGCATAGCGCACCCGGCTGTCCCAATTGACCCAGAGAATGCCCACCGTGCTGTGGTCGATGGAGAACTGCGCCAGACGCAGCGCCTCTTCCGCCACCTCGCGCTGGGCCAGGGCCTGGCGTGCATCCAGCAGCCTCCGCTCCAGGCGCGTGCGCTGGCGGCGCAATGTCACCAGTAGCGCCGCACTGAGCAGCAGCAGGGCGCCGAGCAGCAGGCTGAAGCTGCGCCAGAAGCTGGCCGACTCGCCCCAACCCGGAGTGCGCGCACTCAGCCAGCGCTGCTGCAGGCCTTCCAGCTGCTGCGGCGGCAGCTCGTGCAGGGCGCTATCGATGATCGCCGCCAGTTGCGGCCAGTCGCGGCGTGTGCCGATGCGCAGCAACTGCGGCAGGCCGACATCGCCGACCACGGCCAGGCGAGCAAACTCGCTTTCCTGGCTCAGGCGGCTGAGCTGCGCCTGGTCGATCACCGCGTAGCGCACGTCCTGGGCCAGCAGCGCCTGCAGGGCCTGCCGATCGGAAGCCTGGCCACGCAGGTTGAGGTTGAAGTAGTTGCTCTGCAGGTAGTCGGCGATGCTGCTGGGCATGCGCACGGCCACGGCATCGCCAGCCCCGAGCTGTTCCAGCTCCACCGCACCGGCGCCCTGGCGCTCGCCCACCAGCAGGTGCGGCACGCGCAGGTAGGGATCGGAGAACAGCCACAGGCGCAGACCGGCCGGGGTCTGGGTCAGGCCGGGGGCGAGGTCGATGCGCCCCTCGCGCAAGGCAGCCTCCAGCGCGGGTTGGTCGGCGAAGCTGTGCCAGCTCAGTTCGACCTGCAGGCTCTGCGCCAGCGCATCCATCAGCTCGACGCTGAGCCCGGAAAGCTGCTGCTGGCGCCGCACGTACTGCGCATGCGGCGCCTGTAGCACCACGCCCACACGCAGACGCGGGTGTTCGGCCAGCCAGGTGCGCTGGCTATCGTTCAGCGCCAAAGGTGCTGTCGGCGCTGCCAGGCTCCAGGTCGGCAGCCACAGCAGCAGGCAGCAGAAGATCACTCGCATCATGCGTTACAACTCACAGGGCGCAGGCCGCTTGCTGAATCAATCGACATACCTTACTCCGCCAGCCCGCTTACCTAACAGACGCCTGACAAAGCTGCGCTCAGCGCTTAGGCTGCTAACACCACCAGTCACTATGAACGCTGAGATGTCCCCACTACTGCGCCCGACACTTATCGCCCTGTGCCTGGGGCTCACGCTGCAGCAACCCCTGCATGCCGAAGACGCCCCCGCGACAGAGCCACCCGCCGATGCGGCCAGCCAGCCGGCCGATGGCAAACCTGCCGGCGAAGCCAGCCCGGCCGAAGTGCCACGCACGCCACTGGATGAGCGCAGCAACAGTGAGGCCGGCGCCCTGGAGCGCCAGCTGCCGCAGATAGAACAGCAGCAGCTGCAGGCCGGCGACGAAAAATTCCTGGCCCTGTGGAAACCGGCCAATGTCGCCGAGGCCACCGGCGTGGTGATCCTGGTGCCCGGCGCCGACGAGAGCGCCGACTGGCCCAGCGTGATCGCCCCACTGCGCAGCAAGCTGCCGGACAGCGGCTGGAGCACCCTGAGCCTGACCCTGCCCGACAGCACGACGCCACCGCTGCCGGAAGCGGTCCTGCCACGCCAACCGGAGCCGGTGAGCGTGACCGCACCTACCGATGCGAGCCAAACAGACGCCCCCGCAACCGACAGCGCAGCCCCCGCCGATACGCCGGCTGAAGCACCTGTGCCGGCAGCCAGCCCGGCCCCCGTCGACCCCAGCGTGCGCATCTTCGCCCGCCTGCAGGCCGCTATCGCCTATGCCGAGCAACAGGGCGCCACTTCCATCGTGCTGCTCGGCCACGGCGACGGGGCCTACTGGTCCGCGCTATTTATCCGTGAGCAGAAGCCCACCCAGATCGAGCATCTGGTCACGGTGGCGGCGCACCTGCCGGGCGGCCAGCAACCACCCCTGGAAGAATTGCTCCCTGGCCTCAAGCTGGCCACCGGCGACTTCTTCTACAAGGATCTGGCCACCGACCGCAGTGCGGCGGTCAAGCGTCTGCAGGCGAGCAAGCGCCTGGCCCATCCGAGTTATACGCAGGTGTCGCTCAAGGCCCTGCCGGGCAATGCCGAGGCCGAGCAGGAGCAGCTGTACCGGCGCATCCGCGGCTGGCTGGACAAACAGCTGCCGGCGAAGAAGTAGTCGCAAACCCTGCACAGATGCAGGGCGGGTGAAACCCGCGAGCCCCCACGCGATAAGCCTCCCTCAGCGGAAGCCGTGGCGCTGCCGCACCAGCTCGTAAGCGCTGTGCAGTTCGCGGGTCTTGTCAGTGGCGTTGCGCAGCTGCGCGGCGCTGGCACCGCTGCCGGCCAGCTTGTCTGGGTGATTGCGACTGAGCAGGCGGCGGTAGGCACGCTTGATCGTGCCCGGATCGCTGTCGGCCTGCACGCCGAGCAGGCGCAGGGCCGCCCGGTAGTCGCCGGCTGTCGGTGACTGGCTGCGCCTGGCCGGCTCGTACTCGTCGGCCAGGCTATCGAGCGCCGCACGCTGCCAGCCCAGGCTGTGCCCCCAGTCCTGGATCAGTTGGTATTCCGCCGCGCTGACCCGGCCATCAGCCCAGGCCATGCGCCAGCAGGTACGCAGCAGTACTTCGCCACGCTCGGGGCGCCGGCGCAGCGCCTGCAACGGCCCCTGCAACTTCTGCTCGCCCTGCTTGCCCCGGGCGAACGCATCCATCGCCCGACGTGTGGCCGCCTCGTCCAGCCCGAGGCGCTGCATCTCGCCGCGCGCCATGCGGATATGGCTGTCCAGCACCCGCCCATCGCACTTGGCCAGGCGGCCGAGGAGCATGAACAGCAGCTCGTCATCGTCCATCTCCTGCTCACGTGCCAGCAGGCCACGCAACTGCGCCCAGGATTGCAGGCGCAGCTGACGATCCAGTAACTGACCGAGCAGACCGCCGAGCAAGGCCCCGGGAATGCTGGCCAGGGCCCAGCCAGCCGCGGCACCGAGCAGGGTTACCGGCCAGAGCATCTCAGGACTCCGCCACCAGCTGGCGCTCAACTTCGGCCAGACGCTCATGGGTACCGACATCCACCCAGCGCCCGGCAAAGCGCTCGCCGCTCACCCGCCCCGCCGCCATGGCGTCACGCAGCAAGGGCGCCAGTTTGAAGGCGCCCGCTGTACAACCGGCGAACAGCTGTGGATGCAACACGGCGATGCCGCTGTAGGTCAGGCTCGGCTGGCCGACCAGCGCATCGCTGACCTGGCCGCCCTGCAGCTGGAAGTCGCCGGCCTGGTGATGGCCGGGGTTGTCCACCAGCACCAGATGGGCCAGCCCGGCGAGCGGCCGGCGCAGGCTGGCGAAATCGCAGTCGGTCCAGATATCGCCGTTGACCACCAGGAACGGCTCGTCACCCAGCAATGGCAGGGCGCGGAAGATCCCTCCACCGGTTTCCAGCGGCTCGCCCTCGGCAGAGTAGCGGATGCGCAGGCCGAAGCGCGCACCATCGCCGAGGTAATCCTCGATCTGCTGGCCGAGCCAGGCGTGGTTGATCACCAGTTCGCGAAAGCCGGCCGCCGCCAGGGCCCGTACATGGAACTCGATCAGCGGCACGCCACCGGCACGCACCAGCGGTTTCGGGGTATGCAGGGTCAGGGGGCGCAGGCGCTCGCCCTTGCCCGCCGCCAGGATCATCGCCCTCATGCCGGCTGGCTCTCGCGCTGCGGCAGGCTGGCCAGCAGCTCACCGAGCACCGCCAGTTCAGGCCGCCGTGCCAGCACCGCGTCTATATAGGTGAAGAAGCGCGGCACATCGCCCAGGTACTTGGGCTTGCCATCGCGATGGCAGATACGCGCGAAGATGCCGATGACCTTGAGGTGGCGTTGCATGCCCATCAGGTCGCTGGCGCGGTGGAACTCGGCGAAGCTGTCCGGCACATCAATACCCGCCTCGCGAGCCAGTTGCCAGTAGCGCTGCAGCCAACCCAGCACACGCTCCTCCGGCCAGCTGAGGAAGGCATCCTTGAACAGGCTGGTGACGTCGTAGCTGACCGGGCCATGCACCGCGTCCTGGAAGTCCAGCACGCCGGGATTGGGCGTGCTGAGCATCAGGTTGCGCGGCATGTAGTCGCGATGCACCAGTACCCGCGACTGGGCCAGGGCACTGTCGACCAGCAGATCGCAGACCTGCTGCCATTGCGCCTGCTGCCCGGCATTCAGCTCGACACCCAGATGACGCTGCAGGTACCAGTCGGGGAACAGCTGCAGTTCGCGGCGCAGCAGGGCATCGTCGTAAGACGGCAGCTGGCCGGCGACCGGCAGTTTCTGGATGGCCACCAGGGCCTGCAAAGCCTCCTCGAACAGTGCATCGGCGTTGTCCGCAGTCAGCACGTCGAGCCAGGTCTGCCGGCCGAGATCGTCGAGCACCAGAAAACCACGCTCGAGATCGGCCGCCAGAATCTGCGGCACATGCGCACCCGCTTCGGCGAGCATGCCGGCCACCTTGACGAAGGGGTGGCAGTCTTCCTGGGGCGGCGGAGCATCCATCAGGATCAGGCTGCGGCCGTTGCCTTCCCAGCGAAAATAGCGGCGAAAACTGGCGTCGCTGCTGGCCGGGGTCAGGCGTACGCACTGCGGCGCACCCCATCCCCGGGCGATGAATAACGGGGGTAAACACTCATCCAGCCACTCCTGGAGGAGCTGTAGACGTACATCTTGATCAGGCATTACAAGGGTCTCCGACGGCGCTAGCCGTTGCGCGGGTCATGCTTTATTATCCAGCATCTTTTTTCGCCCATCGAGAGGCGTGCGGCCCCCGCGGGTCGAAGGCGCGCAGGAAGCCCGGACTAACAAGATGGCAGTAAAACTCCCCGTGTTCCGTAAAAAATTCCCGTTGCTGGTAACTGGCAGTCTGCTGGCCATGCAACCTATCAGTTCTTCTTTCGTCGTGGCTGCCGAGCAGGTCGACTGCCAACCTTCCGCCAGTGGCGGCTGGGCTTGCGCACCGAAGGCCAGCGCCAGCAGCCAGCTGCCGCGCCCGCAGCACAGCGACTCGGCCGTCAGCTCCATCGCTGGCACCAGCGCCGCAGCGCCGGCCGAAGGTAGCGCGGCTGCCGCCGAATCCGGGCAAGCGCAACCGATGCTGGTCACCGAGAGCGAAGGCAAGGGTCTGGCCAGTCGCAGCGCCGACTACAGCCACCTCGACTGGGTCCCGCGCGAGCAACTGACCAGTGCCCAACTGGCGGAAGTCGGCCCGTACTGCGCCGGTTCCTACGTCGAACCGCTGCGCCCGGGCATGAGCGACGACACGCCGATGGACGAGGCGCCGATGTTCGTCTCGGCCAAGGTGTCGCGTTACGAGCAGGAAAAACAGACCGCCACCCTGGCCGGCAACGTGGTCCTGCGCCAGTCGAGCATGCAGATCGAGGCCGACGAAGCCCACCTGCGCCAGGCGGAAAACCGTGGCGAGCTGGTCGGCAACGTCAAGCTGCGCGACAACGGCTCCCTGGTGGTCGGCGACCGCGCCGAGATCCAGCTGGACAACGGCGAAGCCAAGGTCGAGAACGCCGAATATGTGATCCACAAGGGCCACGTGCGCGGCAGCGCGCTGTACGCCAAGCGTGAAGAAAGCGCGATCGTGCGTCTCAAGGACGGCACCTTCACCCGTTGCGAACCGGGCAGCAACGCCTGGCAACTGAAGGGCAACAACGTCAAGCTGGACCCGGCCACCGGCTTCGGCACCGCGACCAACGTGACCCTGCGGGTGAAAGACATTCCGGTCTTCTACACCCCCTACATGTATTTCCCGATCGACGACCGTCGCCAGTCCGGCTTCCTCACGCCGAGCTTCGGCAGCGGCAGCGATACCGGCGTCTATCTGCAGACCCCGTACTACTTCAACCTGGCCCCGAACTACGACGCCACCCTCTATCCAACCATGATGACCAATCGTGGCCTGCTGATGGAAGGCGAGTTCCGCTACCTGACCAAGAGCAGCGAAGGCCAGATCGGCGGCGCCTACCTGGACGACCAGGAAGACGAGCGCAAGCTGCAGTCCGAGTACGAAGACCAGCGCTGGCTGGTCAACTGGCAGAACAAGAGCGGCCTCGACTCGCGCCTGCTGGCCGAGGTCGACTACACCGACATCAGTGACCCGTACTACTTCCAAGATCTGAACAGCGATCTCGGCATCAGTACGCCGAGTTACGTGAACCAGCGCGGCACCCTGAGCTGGCGTGGCGACAGCTACACCGCCGGCCTGAACGTCCACGCCTATGAAATGGCGACTATTACCGACATCACCCCATACGATCGCCTGCCGCAACTCACCCTGAATGGCGTACTGCCCTTCCAGCCCGGCGGCCTGAACTTCGCCTACGGTACCGAGTTCGTGCGCTTCGACCGCAACCTGCGCAATGGCTACTTCACTGACGTAGACGGCAATACCGGTACCGAAGAGCAGCGCTGGTATGACGACCGCATCCAGGGCCTGGCCCGCGCCAATGGCGATCGC
This sequence comes from Pseudomonas sp., assembly GCA_051646165.1. GTDB lineage: Bacteria > Pseudomonadota > Gammaproteobacteria > Pseudomonadales > Pseudomonadaceae > Aquipseudomonas. The sequence goes on from JBOFCR010000118.1 coordinate 8,621, forward strand.
ATCCATGTGGAGCCGAGCGTCAGCCTGCCACTCAGCAACAGCTGGGGCTTCGTCACGCCAACCATCAAGTACCTGCAGACCGAGTACGACCTCGATCTCGACCAGAAGGGCAAAGACAGCCTCCTCGCCGAACAGGACTACAGCAGCAGCCAGAGCCGCGGCGTCGGCCTGTTCAGCCTGGATAGCGGCCTGTACTTCGACCGCAACACCCAGCTGTTCGGCAACAACTACCGGCAGACCCTGGAGCCGCGCCTGTTCTACCTCTATGTACCCGAGGAAGACCAGACCGACATCCCGGTATTCGACACCAGCGAAAGCACCTTCAACTACGCTTCGCTGTTCCGCGAAAACCGCTTCACCGGCAAGGACCGCATCGGCGACGAGAACAAACTGTCGCTGGGTGCAACCAACCGCTGGATCGAAGACAACGGCTTCGAGCGTCAGCGTTTCAGCATCGGCCAGGCGTTCTACTTCGCCGACCGCAAGGTGCAGCTGCCCGGTATCGACTACAAAGGCCGTAGCGACGCCCAATCCGACGTATCGCCCTATGCGCTGGAGTACCAGTACCGCTTCAACCGCGACTGGCGCCTGAACTCCGACTTCAACTGGGACCCGGACAGCAACAGCACCCGCTCCGGTAGCGTGATGTTCCACTACCAGCCGGAAGACAACCCGAACAAGGTGATCAACGCCGGTTACCGCTACCGCAACGATACCGTGCGCTACGACCAGTCCACCGGTAACTGGGTGGTCGGTGGTGGCGATTACGGCACCCCGGGCACTTCTGGCTACATCAAGGACTACTACAAGATCGACCAGCACGACTTCTCGGTCATCTGGCCGATTGTCCCGCAGTGGAGCGTGATTGGCCGCTGGCAGCACGACTACAACCGTAGCCGCACCCTCGAGGCCTTCGGTGGCTTCGAATACGACAGCTGCTGCTGGAAGCTGCGCCTGATCAATCGTTACTGGGTCGACTACAACGAGACCAGCCTCAACCCCGACGCCAACGAAGAAGGCGACCACGGCATCTTCCTGCAGATCGTCCTCAAGGGCCTCGGCGGCGTAGTGGGCAACAAGGTAGGCAGCTTCCTCGACCAAGGCATTCAAGGTTATAGCGAACGTGAAGAACAAGCTTTCTGATTGCCTGCGCCCCCTGCTGTTGGGCGCAGTTCTCCTGAGTAGTGTGGCCCAGGCCGACCTGCAATCCCTCAACCGGGTAGTGGCCATCGTCGACAGCGACGTGATCATGCAGAGCCAGCTCGACCAGCGCGTGCGTGAGGTCGAGCAGACCATCGCCAAGCGCGGCGCCGAAGCGCCGCCGCGCGATGTGCTGCAGCAACAGGTACTGGAACGCCTGATCGTCGAGAACCTGCAACTGCAGATCGGCGATCGCTCGGGCATCCGCATTACCGACGAGGAGCTCAACCAGGCCATGGGCAGCATTGCCCAGCGCAACAACCTGAGCCTCGAGCAGTTCCGCGCCGCCCTGGCCCGCGACGGCCTGTCCTACGAGGATGCCCGCGACCAGATCCGCCGCGAGATGGTGATCAGCCGCGTGCGTCAGCGCCGCGTAGCCGAGCGCATCCAGGTCACCGAGCAGGAAGTACAGAACTTCCTCGCCTCCGACCTTGGCAAGCTGCAGCTGTCGGAAGAATACCGCCTGGCCAATATCCTGATCCCGGTACCGGAAGGCGCTTCGCCGGAAGTTATCCAGGCCGCCGGCAAGCGCGTCAGCGAGGTCTACAACCAGCTGCGCAGCGGTGCCGACTTCGCCCAGCTGGCCATCAGCAGCTCGGCCAGCGAAACCGCCCTGGAAGGCGGCGAAATTGGCTGGCGCAAAGCTGCCCAGCTGCCGCCTCCGTTCGACGGCATGATCAACGCCCTGTCCGTTGGTGAAGTCACCGAGCCGGTACGTACTCCAGGTGGGTTCATCATTCTCAAGCTGCTGGAGAAACGTGGCGGCAGCAATGTGGTACGTGACGAAGTGCATGTGCGCCACATCCTGATCAAGCCCAGCGAAATCCGCAGCGAAGCGGAAACCCGCCGCCTGGTCGAGCGCCTGTACCAGCGCATCACCTCCGGCGAAGACTTCGCCGAGCTGGCGAAGAACTTCTCCGAAGACCCGGGTTCGGCGCTCAACGGCGGCGACCTCAGCTGGATCGACCCGCAGACGCTGGTGCCGGAGTTCCGCGAAGTGATGGCCAACACCGCCACCGGCCAGCTGTCCAAGCCGTTCAAGAGCCCTTACGGCTGGCACGTGCTGGAAGTCATTGGCCGCCGCGCCACCGACAGCAGCGAGCAAATGCGCGAGCAACAGGCGATGAACCTGCTGCGTAACCGCAAATACGACGAAGAGCTGCAGAGCTGGCTGCGCCAGATCCGCGACGAAGCCTACGTCGAGATCAAGCTCTGACCGGCTGATCCTCGTAACACCGGAGCCCGGCATGCCCACGCAGCGCCGGGCTTTTTTTCGCCACCGCGCCCGCAAGGCGTAGAGTGACTGTCCAGAACGCTCCACCGCGAGGCCGCCATGACCGCATCCCGCCTGTTTGCCCTGACCCCCGGCGAGCCCGCCGGTATCGGCCCCGACCTGTGCCTGCTGCTGGCCCGCGAGGCGCAGCCGGTGGCGCTGGTCGCCATCGCCAGCCGCACGCTGCTGGTCGAGCGCGCGGCGCAGCTGCAACTGGAGATCGCACTGATCGAGGTAGCGCCAGGCGCCTGGCCGACCACGCCGGCCCCGGCCGGCAGCCTGTATGTCTGGGACACGCCGCTGGCCGCGCCGGTCGTACCCGGCCAGCTGGACCAGGCCAATGCCGGCTATGTCCTACAGACCCTGACCCGCGCCGGCCAGGGCTGCATCGACGGACACTTTGCCGGAATGATTACCGCGCCGGTACACAAAGGCGTGATCAACGAGGCCGGCATCGCCTTCTCCGGGCATACCGAGTTCCTCGCCGAGCTGACCCATACCGAACAGGTGGTGATGATGCTCGCCACCCGCGGCCTGCGCGTGGCGCTGGTCACCACCCACCTACCACTCAAGGATGTCGCCGCCGCCATCACCGCCGAGCGCCTGGCGCGGGTCGCGCGCATCCTGCATGCCGATCTGGTGGAAAAATTCGGCATCGCCCGGCCACGTATCCTGGTCTGCGGCCTCAACCCGCACGCCGGTGAAGGTGGCCACCTGGGACGCGAGGAGATCGAAGTCATCGAGCCGACCCTGGAGCAGCTGCGCGGTGAAGGCCTGAACCTGATCGGCCCACTGCCGGCCGACACCCTGTTCACCCCCAAGCACCTCGATCACTGTGACGCGGTGCTGGCCATGTACCACGACCAGGGCCTGCCGGTGCTCAAGTACAAAGGCTTCGGCGCTGCGGTCAACGTCACTCTGGGCCTGCCGATCATCCGCACCTCGGTCGACCACGGCACCGCCCTGGATCTGGCCGGCAGCGGCAAGATCGACAGCGGCAGCCTGCAAGTCGCCCTGGAAACCGCCTGCCAGATGGCCGCCAGCCGGGACTGAGGCACGCCCAGCCTACGGTTGCCGCCGGCAATGCTGTTAAACTGCCCTTCTTTGCATGCGCTTTAAGCTTGTGGCTTGAAGCTTGGAGCTGTCCCGATGTCCGATTACCAACACCGCGCGCGCAAGCGCTTCGGCCAGAACTTCCTGCATGACGCCGGGGTGATCCACCGCATCCTGCGCGCCATCCACGCCCGCGAAGGCGAGCGCATGCTGGAAATCGGCCCAGGCCAGGGCGCACTGACCGAAGGCCTGCTGAGCAGCGGCGCGCAGCTCGATGTGATCGAGATCGACCTCGACCTGATCCCCATCCTGCAGGGCAAGTTCGGCCACCAGCCGAACTTCCGCCTGAACCAGGGCGACGCTCTCAAGTTCGATTTCGCCCGTCTGGAAGCCGCCCCCAACAGCCTGCGTGTGGTCGGCAACCTGCCGTACAACATCTCCACGCCGCTGATCTTCCACCTGCTGGATAACGCCCACCTGATCCGCGACATGCACTTCATGCTGCAGAAGGAAGTGGTCGAGCGCCTGGCCGCCGAGCCCGGTGGTGGCGACTGGGGCCGTCTGTCGATCATGGTCCAGTACCACTGCCGCGTGGAGCACCTGTTCAATGTCGGTCCTGGCGCCTTCAACCCGCCGCCCAAGGTCGACTCGGCCATCGTGCGCCTGGTGCCACACGAGGTACTGCCCTACCCGGCCAAGGATCACCGCCTGCTCGAGCGGGTAGTGCGCGAAGCCTTCAACCAGCGCCGCAAGACCCTGCGCAACACGCTCAAGCAGCTGCTGCCGGCCAGCGCCATCGAAGCCGCCGGGGTGGATGGCAGTCTGCGCCCCGAGCAGCTCGACCTCGCCGCCTTCGTCCGCCTGGCCGACCAGCTCGCCGCCCAACCGGGCAACGCGCTGCAGGACTAAACTGCTGTTCCAGCTAGCCGAGTTATGCCCATGTCCGATCCCCGTTACCAGGTAGATGTCAGCGTCGTTACCCGCCATCTGCCGGAACAGTCCAACCCCGAGCAGAAGCGCTACGCCTTCGCCTATACCGTGACCATCCGGAACAGCGGCGAAGTGGCGGCCAAGCTGCTCAGCCGGCACTGGATCATCACCGACGGCGACGGCCGCGTGCAGGAAGTACGCGGCGCCGGGGTGGTCGGCCAGCAGCCGCACCTCGAACCCGGGCAGAGCCACACCTACAGCAGCGGCACGGTGATGGCCACCCTGGTCGGCAACATGCACGGCAGCTACCAGATGCTCGCCGACGACGGCACCCGCTTCGACGCCACCATCAGCCCCTTCCGCCTGGCGGTACCGGGAGCACTGCACTGATGGCGACCTACGCCGTCGGCGACCTGCAAGGCTGCCTGCAACCGCTCAAGTGCCTGCTCGAACGGGTCGCCTTCGACCCGGCGCAGGATCGCCTGTGGCTGGTCGGCGACCTGGTCAACCGCGGCCCGCAGTCGCTGGAGACCCTGCGTTTCCTCTACGCCATGCGCGACTCGCTGGTCTGCGTGCTGGGCAACCATGACCTGCACCTGCTGGCCGTGGCGCACAATATCGAGCGCCTGAAGAAGAACGACACCCTGCAGGAAATCCTCGACGCCCCCGACCGCGCCGATCTGCTCGACTGGCTGCGCCAGCAGAAGCTGCTGCATTACGATGCCCAACGCGACATCGCCCTGGTACACGCCGGTATCCCGCCGCAGTGGAGCCTGGAAAAGGCCCTCAAACGCGCCGCCGAAGTGGAAGAGACCCTGCGCGACGACGCCCGCCTGCCGCTGTTTCTCGACGGCATGTACGGCAACGAACCGACCAGGTGGGACGGCGACCTGCACGGCGCCACGCGCCTGCGGGTGATCACCAACTATTTCACCCGCATGCGCTTCTGCACCGCCGACGGCACCCTCGACCTGAAGAGCAAGGAAGGTGTGGACACCGCGCCACCCGGCTACGCCCCCTGGTTCAGCTACCCACAACGCAAGACGCGCGGGCAGAAGATCATCTTCGGCCACTGGGCCGCGCTGGAAGGCCACTGCGATGAACCCGGCCTGTTCGCCCTCGACAGCGGCTGCGTATGGGGCGGCGCCATGACCCTGATGAATATCGACAGCGGTGAGAAATACCGCTGCGACTGCAAGGAGATTTCCCCGTGAGCGAATTCAAACGCATTCCCCCGGAGCAGGCCCAGGCCCTGCGCGAGCAGGGCGCCGTGGTGGTCGACATCCGCGACCCGCAGAGCTTCGCCAATGGCCATATCAGCGGCTCCCAGCACCTGGACAACCACTCGCTGCCCGACTTCATCGCCAAGGCCGACTTCGACCAGCCGCTGATCGTCACCTGCTACCACGGCAACTCCAGCCAGAATGCCGCCGCCTACCTGGCGAACCAGGGCTTTGCCGAGGTCTACAGCCTGGATGGCGGCTTCGAGCTGTGGCGCAGCCAGTACCCCGCTGAAGTCGCGCAAGGCACCAGCGAGTAAATTTTTTCTGCACGGCGCAACCCGCGCCGTGCCTGCGCCCCAGGCTTTTGCCGACGAGCGGCAAGATCCTGTCACCCCCATGACATCCTTGCGCCTGCCGAATCCGAACTACGCTTAAGCTCAGGCCATCCAAAAGGGAGAGCCGGCACACCGGTTCCGGGCCATCGGTAGCGTTTTTTAGGTGTTCTGGGGGTTCCTGACGGCCGACGCGTCGGCTTCCCCTGCACCCGCCCGAATGACCCGTGCCGGCTCCCTACAGCGAGCGAGGTGCAGTCATGAGTATATTCAGCCACTTCCAGCAACGCTTCGAGGCGACCCGCCAGGAGGAGTATTCCCTGCAGGAATACCTCGACCTGTGCAAGGCGGATCGCAGCGCCTATGCCACGGCAGCCGAGCGCCTGTTGATGGCCATCGGCGAGCCGGAGCTGATCGATACTTCGAGCAACTCGCGGCTGTCGCGGATCTTCTCCAACAAGGTGATCCGCCTGTATCCGGCCTTTGCCGACTTCCACGGCATGGAAGAGTGCATCGACCAGATCGTCTCCTACTTCCGCCATGCGGCCCAGGGCCTGGAAGAGAAGAAACAGATCCTCTACCTGCTTGGCCCGGTCGGCGGCGGCAAGTCCTCGCTGGCGGAAAAACTCAAGCAACTGATGGAAAAGGTGCCCTTCTACGCCATCAAGGGCTCGCCGGTATTCGAGTCGCCCCTCGGCCTGTTCAATGCCGCCGAGGACGGTGCCATCCTCCAGGAGGACTACGGCATTCCGCTGCGTTACCTGAACAGCATCATGTCGCCTTGGGCCAGCAAGCGCCTGGCCGAGTTCGGCGGTGACATCAGCCAGTTCCGCGTGGTCAAGCTGTACCCCTCGATCCTCAACCAGATCGCCGTGGCCAAGACCGAGCCGGGCGACGAGAACAACCAGGACATCTCCGCGCTGGTCGGCAAGGTGGATATCCGCAAGCTGGAAGAATTCCCGCAGAACGACGCCGACGCCTACAGCTACTCCGGCGCCCTGTGCCGCGCCAACCAAGGGCTGATGGAATTCGTCGAGATGTTCAAGGCGCCGATCAAGGTGCTGCACCCCCTGCTCACCGCCACCCAGGAAGGCAACTACAACAGCACCGAAGGCCTCGGCGCCATTCCCTACAGCGGCATCCTGCTGGCCCACTCCAACGAGTCCGAGTGGCACAGCTTCCGCAACAACAAGAACAACGAGGCATTCATCGACCGCATCTACATCGTCAAGGTGCCGTACTGCCTGCGCGTCACCGACGAGATCAAGATCTACGACAAGCTGCTGTTCAACAGCTCGCTGGCCAACGCCCACTGCGCGCCGGACACCCTGAAGATGCTCGCCCAGTTCTCCACCCTGTCGCGCCTGAAGGAGCCGGAAAACTCCAACGTCTACTCGAAGATGCGTGTCTACGACGGCGAAAATCTCAAGGACACCGACCCCAAGGCCAAGTCGATCCAGGAATACCGCGACACCGCCGGGGTGGACGAAGGCATGACCGGCCTGTCGACTCGCTTCGCCTTCAAGATTCTGTCCAAGGTATTCAACTTCGACCCCCACGAGATCGCTGCCAACCCGGTGCACCTGCTGTATGTACTGGAGCAGCAGATCGAGCAGGAGCAGTTCCCCGCCGAGGTCAGGGAGAGGTATCTGCGCTTTATCAAGGAATACCTGGCGCCGCGCTACATCGAGTTCATCGGCAAGGAAATCCAGACCGCCTACCTGGAGTCCTACAGCGAGTACGGGCAGAACATCTTCGACCGCTATGTGCTGTACGCCGACTTCTGGATTCAGGACCAGGAATACCGCGACCCGGAAACCGGCGAGATCCTCAACCGCGTGGCCCTCAACGAGGAACTGGAGAAGATCGAGAAACCCGCCGGGATCAGCAACCCGAAGGACTTCCGCAACGAGATCGTCAACTTCGTGCTGCGCGCCCGGGCCAACAACAACGGCAAGAACCCGACCTGGCTCAGCTACGAGAAGCTGCGCGTGGTGATCGAGAAGAAGATGTTCTCCAACACCGAGGACCTGCTGCCGGTCATCAGTTTCAACGCCAAGGCCAGCAAGGAGGACCAGCAAAAGCACAACGACTTCGTCACCCGCATGGTCGAACGTGGCTACACCGAGAAGCAGGTGCGCCTGCTGTCCGAGTGGTACCTGCGGGTGCGCAAGTCGCAGTAACCCGTCGCCGGCGCACGGCAGCCGCTGTCGCGCGCCGGTCGCCGCACGCCCGCGAGGGCGTGCGTGCAACGAACCTGACCATGGCCTCGTGATGCGCAGCAGGCGATGTGCAGGTTCTAAGGAGATGTCATGAGCCACGTGATAGACCGACGCCTGAACGGCAAGAACAAGAGCACGGTGAACCGTCAGCGTTTCCTGCGGCGTTACCGTGACCACATCAAGAAGGCCGTGGAGGAGGCCGTCAGCAAGCGCTCCATCACCGACATGGAGCATGGCGAGCAGATCAGCATTCCCGGCCGCGACATCGACGAGCCCGTGCTGCACCACGGCCGCGGCGGCAAGCAGACCACCGTGCACCCCGGCAACAAGGAATTCACCAGCGGCGAACGCATCGCCCGGCCGCAAGGTGGGGGGGGCGGACGTGGCGCTGGCCGCGCGAGCAACTCCGGCGAAGGCATGGACGAGTTCGTCTTCCAGATCACCCAGGAAGAATTCCTCGATTTCATGTTCGAGGACCTCGAACTGCCCAACCTGGTGAAACGCCACCTGACCGGCAGCGACACCTTCAAGACCGTGCGCGCCGGCATCAGCAGCGAGGGCAACCCGTCGCGCATCAACATCATCCGCACCCTGCGCTCGGCCCATGCGCGGCGCATCGCCCTGTCCGGCAGCAGCCGCGGCAAGCTCAAACTGGCACTGATCGAACTGGAACGATTGAAGCGCGAAGAACCGGACAACTTCGGCGATATTCAGGAACTGGAAGGGGAAATCGACAAGCTGCGCGCCCGTATCAGCCGCGTGCCATTCCTCGACACCTTCGACCTCAAGTACAACCTGCTGACCAAGCAGCCCAACCCCAGCTCCAAGGCGGTGATGTTCTGCCTGATGGACGTCTCCGGCTCGATGACCCAGGCCACCAAGGACATCGCCAAGCGCTTCTTTATCCTCTTGTATCTATTTCTGAAGCGGAACTACGACAAGATCGAAGTGGTGTTTATCCGCCACCACACCAGCGCCAAGGAGGTCGACGAGGAGGAGTTCTTCTACTCGCGTGAGACCGGCGGCACCATCGTCTCCAGCGCACTGAAAATGATGCAGGAGATCATGGCCGAGCGTTACCCGATCAACGAGTGGAACATCTACGCCGCCCAGGCGTCGGACGGCGACAACTGGAACGACGACTCGCCGATCTGCCGCGATATCCTGATCAACCAGATCATGCCGTTCATGCAGTACTTCACCTACGTCGAGATCACCCCGCGCGAGCACCAGGCGCTGTGGTTCGAGTACGAACAGGTCGGCGAAAGCTACGCCGACACCTTCGCCCAGCAACAGCTGGTCTCGCCGGCGGATATCTACCCGGTATTCCGTGAACTGTTCCAGCGCCGCCTGGTGACCTGAGGGGAGCCGCGATGACCGCATCAGAAAAGAGACGCCAGCCGATATCCACCGGCTCGGAATGGACCTTCGAGCTGATCCGCAGCTACGACCGCGAGATCGCCCGCATCGCCGAACGCTACGCGCTCGACACCTACCCCAACCAGATCGAAGTGATCACCGCCGAGCAGATGATGGATGCCTACGCCTCGGTCGGCATGCCGCTGGGCTACCACCACTGGTCCTACGGCAAGCACTTCCTCAGCACCGAAAAGGGCTACACCCGCGGGCAGATGGGCCTGGCCTACGAGATCGTGATCAACTCCGACCCGTGCATCGCCTACCTGATGGAAGAAAACACCATGTGCATGCAGGCGCTGGTGATCGCCCACGCCTGCTACGGCCACAACAGCTTCTTCAAGGGCAACTACCTGTTTCGCACCTGGACCGACGCCAGCTCGATCATCGACTACCTGGTGTTCGCCAAGCAGTACATCATGCAGTGCGAGGAGCGCCACGGCATCGATGCGGTGGAAGACCTGCTCGACTCCTGCCATGCCCTGATGAACTACGGCGTCGACCGCTACAAACGCCCCTACCCGATCTCCGCCGAAGAGGAACGCCGCCGGCAGAAAGACCGCGAAGAGCACCTGCAGAAGCAAATCAACGACCTCTGGCGCACCATCCCCAAGAGCGCCAGCAAGGGCCACGACCAGGACAACAAGCGCTGGCCGGCCGAGCCCCAGGAAAACATCCTGTACTTCCTCGAGAAGCACGCGCCGCTGCTGGAGCCCTGGCAGCGCGAGATCATCCGCATCGTGCGCAAGATCGCCCAGTACTTCTACCCGCAACGCCAGACCCAGGTGATGAACGAAGGCTGGGCGACCTTCTGGCACTACACCCTGATGAACGACCTGTATGACGAGGGCCTGGTCACCGAAGGCTTCATGATGGAGTTCCTCCAGTCGCATACCGGAGTGATCTACCAGCCGGGCTTCGACAGCCCCTACTACAGCGGCATCAACCCCTACACCCTGGGCTTCGCCATCTACTGCGACATCCGCCGCATCTGCGAAAAGCCCACCGACGAGGATCGCCGCTGGTTCCCGGAGATCGCCGGCAGCGACTGGCTTTCCACCCTCAAGTTCGCCATGCAGAACTTCAAGGACGAGAGCTTCATCCTGCAGTTCCTCTCGCCCAAGGTGATCCGCGACCTCAAGCTGTTCAGCGTGCTGGACGACGACCAGCAGGATGAGCTGCTGGTCCCGGCGATCCACGACGAGCCGGGCTACCAGACGATTCGCGAAACCCTGGCCGCACAGTACAACCTGGGCAACCGCGAACCCAACGTGCAGATCTGGAGCGTCGACCGCCGTGGCGACCGCTCGCTGACCCTGCGCCACCAACAGCACGACCGCAAACCGCTGGGCGACTCCACCGGCGAGGTGCTCAAGCACCTGCATCGCCTGTGGGGCTTCGATATCCACCTGGAAGTACGCCAGGGCGAACAGATCATCGGCACCCAGCACGTACCACCGCGCAACGAGCAGGACGCCGACAGCGAATACCCGCGCCTGGATCTGGTGATCCCGCCGATCTGAGCCCTCACTCCCCCCACAAGCCCGTACCGGCAGCAGCAGGTACGGGCTTTTTCGCTTATCCTCCGCCGCAACGGAGGACTCATCCATGCAGATCTACAAAGTCGGCGGCGCGGTGCGTGACCGCCTGCTTGGCCGCCCCACCAGCGACATCGACTGGGTAGTAGTCGGCGCCACGGCCGAAGCCATGCTGGCGCAAGGCTTTCGCCCGGTCGGCGAGGACTTCCCAGTATTCCTCCACCCACAAAGCGGCGAGGAGTACGCCCTCGCCCGCACCGAGCGCAAATCCGGCCAGGGCTATGGCGGCTTCACCTTCCATGCCAGCCCGGACGTGACCCTGGAAGAAGACCTGATCCGCCGCGACCTGACCGTCAACGCCATGGCCGAAGACGACCACGGTCAGGTCATCGACCCCTACGGCGGACAACAGGATCTTGAAGCCCGCTTGCTGCGCCACGTCTCCCCCGCCTTCGCCGAAGACCCGCTGCGCGTGCTGCGGGTGGCACGCTTTGCCGCACGCTATGCGCCGCTTGGCTTTACGGTCGCCCCGGAAACCCTGACGCTGATGCGCCAACTGGCCGAATCCGGCGAACTCAAGGCGCTGACGCCGGAGCGTAGCTGGAAGGAAATCTCCCGCGCCCTGATGGAGCCCAGGCCAGACGTATTTATCCAGACACTGCGCGACTGCGGCGCCCTGAGCGAACTGCTGCCGGAAGTCGATGCCCTGTTTGGCGTGCCGCAGACAGCCACCCATCATCCGGAAATCGACACCGGCATCCACAACCTGATGGTGCTGCAGCAATGCGCCCTGCATGAGCAACCGCTGAGCGTGCGCTGGGCCTGTCTGCTGCATGACCTGGGCAAGGGCACCACGCCGGAAGCCGAATGGCCACGGCATATCGCCCACGAAGTGCGCGGACTGAAGCTGATCAAGGCGGTCAACAGCCGCTGCAAGGTACCCAGGGAATGCGCCGAACTGGCCCTGCTGGTCGGCGAATACCACACCCACGGCCACCGTGCCCTGGAGCTGAAGCCTTCGACCCTGCTCGAACTGCTGCAGAGCTTCGACGTCTATCGCCGGCCGCAGCGCTTCGAGGAATTCATCGCCGCCTGCGAGATGGATGCCCGCGGCCGCCTGGGCTTCGAGGATCGCGACTACCCACAGGCCGCCTACCTGCGCGGCGCCATGCAGGCCGCACGGGCGGTAACAGTGCAGCCATTGCTGGAGAAAGGATTGCAGGGCGCGGAACTGGGCGAAGCGCTCAAGCAGGAGCGCCAGAAAACCCTCAAGGCCTACAAGGCCAGCGCCCAAACCCTGTAGGAGCGAGCTTGCTCGCGCTCACGCGC
>JBOFCR010000125.1:0-21825 GCA_051646165.1 Pseudomonas sp.
AAGCCGCCGATGATGCTCTGGATCTCCGCCGTGGAGTCGGCGGTCTTCTGCGCCAGATTGCGCACCTCGTCGGCGACCACGGCAAAACCGCGCCCCTGGTCGCCAGCCCGAGCGGCCTCGATGGCGGCATTCAGGGCCAGCAGGTTGGTCTGCTCGGCGATCGCACGGATCACCTCCAGCACCCGGCCGATCTGTTCGGACTGGCTGGCCAGGGCCTGCACTTCGCGGTCGCTGGCGTCGATGCGCTCGGCCAGCCGGGCGATCTCGTTGCGCGTGCCGGACACCGCCGCGCTGCCCTCGGCGGCCTTGGCATTGGCGCTCTGCGCGGCCTGGGCGGCGCGGTCGGCGTGCCCGGCGACATCGTCGATGGCACTGCTCATCTGCTGCATCGCCCCGCCCATGTAGGCCGTCTCGTCGAGCTGGCGCGCGGCGCCTTCGCGCTGCTGGCGGGTGGCCTGGGCCAGGGCCTCGCCGGTTGCGCCGAGGCCCTGGGTGTCGCGCAGCACCTCGCTGACCAGTTCGTCGAGCAGATCGAGAAAATGATTGAAGCGCTGGGTCACCGGCCCGCTGGCCTGGCTGCGGTAGCGCAGATCGATGCTGTCGTCCTGCTCGGTCAGGCGCAGCGCCGCCTGCATCAGCGCCTCGCCCTCGCGCGCCTCGGCGTAGGCCTGCAGCGCCAGGTAGATAAGGATGGCGCTCTCCAGCACCACGTAGAAGGCATGCAGGAAGACGATGGCCCAGGTGCCGTCCTTGACCACGAACACCGCCGCGCCCTGTTGCTGCAGGGCGAAGAACAGCAGGTGGTGCACGGCGATCACCCCGGCCGCCACCACAATCGGCAGCCAGTCGCGGTAGTACACCAGGAAGGCCAGCAGGACGAAGATGCCGAAGTGGATCTCGATCATCCCGCCGGCCAGGTCGATATGCAGCGCCGACATGACCATGAAGGCAGCCGCCATGCAGCAGCGCATCAGCCGGCGGCCGGCAATCATGCCGTTGAGCAGGGTCAGCGCCAGCGCCGTGCCGCCGCCGATCAGCAGCGCCTGCAGCCAGCCGCCATGCCAGGCGGCCAGCCCGAGGGCATAGAGGCACATCAGCCAGAGAACGCCGAGCATGATGCGGTCGGCTTTGCGGTAGTGGGCGTCGAGACTGAAAGCGTGACTGCTCATGGCGATAAATCCGGCAGTGCTCATCCTGAGCCGTTGAGGGGACCGATAATTGTACAGAATAGAACTTTGTACAGGTTTTATCGGCAACCACTCCATTCAGCCTAGCCTGCCACGCGCACTCAATCAGCCCGCCACGGACAGAAACAGCCTACCGCCAGGTTGCTCTCGGCGCGCACCGGACGACCGGCACTCAGGGCTTCGATGATCGGCTCGATGAAGCTGTTGCTGGAGGTACACAGCGCGCCTTCGCTGTAGGGGCCGAAGTAGGCCAAACGGCCGTCGTGGCCCCAGATCGCCACCGCCGGGCTGGCCGGCAGATCGGCGCTGCCCGGCAGCTCGGCCAGCGGCTTGAGCACCTGCAGGTTGTCCGGCAGGCGGCCGTGGCTGCCGGCCTTCTGCACCGCGTAGAACTCGACGCCGCGCGGCACGTAGGTCTGTAGCAGCTCGCCGAGGTGCTGCTGGTTGCCGACATTGCACGGGCAGGCCGGGTCCCAGAAGTGCACCACGCGGATCGGTCCCGGCCCGGCCAGCTCGGCCGGCAGGCGCAGCTCGGCGCCGGAAAACAGCGTGGTCTGGTCGGCGAACGGGCGGATATAGCGCACCTCGAACCACCAGAAGGCGGCCAGCATGGCGCCCAGCCAGGCGATGGCGAGCAGGCAGGCGAACAGGGTCTTGCGGCGCGAAGCGGACATGGCGAGCAATCGGATGGCGGGCGCATAGCTTGCCATGTCGGCCGCCGCAGCTGAATATCAGCAGCTCGATCGCCTTCCCGAGCCGCCCCATGACCCGCATGCCAAGCCTGATGCCAGAGCCTTTCCAGCCCGAGCGCCTGCGCGCCGAGCTGCGCCCCCTGGCCGCAGACCAACTGCCGCGCAGTACTGAGCAACTGGCCTATCAGCGCTATTACGGCCTCGACCTGGACAGCCGCCACCCGGGCCTGAACAGTCGCCTGGGCTGCTTCGAGGTGGACGGCCTGCGCATCGTCAGCCAGTTGTGGCAGCCGGCCGAACCCAAGGCCACGCTGATCCTGCTGCACGGCTACTACGACCACATGGGCCTGTACCGCCATGTGATCGACTGGGCGCTGGGCGAGAACCTCGCGGTGCTGGCCTGCGACCTGCCGGGCCACGGCCTGTCCGAGGGCACGCGCGCCAGCATCGACGACTTCGCCGCCTACCAGCGCACCCTGCTCGGCCTGTTTGACGAAGCCAGCAGCCTCGACCTGCCGCAGCCCTGGCACCTGTGCGGGCAGAGCACCGGCGGAGCGATCCTGATCGACTTTCTGCTCACTGGCACGCCGCGCCCGGAGCCGGGCGCCGTGTTGCTCCTGGCGCCACTGGTGCGGCCGCGCGCCTGGGGCCTGTCCAAACTCAGTTACCACCTGCTCAGCCCGTTCAAGGCGCAGATTCCGCGGCGCTTCTCGGCCAACTCGGGCGACACCGACTTCCTCGACTTCGTCCAGCACCGCGACCCGCTGCAGCCGCGCAGCCTGCCGACCGCCTGGGTCGGCGCCCTGGCCAAGTGGATTCCGCGGATCGAGAACGCCAAGCGCAGCCCGCTGCGCCCGCTGATCGTGCAAGGCGACGGCGACATGACGGTGGATTGGCAGCACAACCTGAAGGTGCTGCAGGCCAAGTTCGACCAGCCAGAGATCCTTCACCTGCCCGGCGCCAGGCACCATCTGGCCAACGAGAGCGAAGCGATCCGCAGCCGTTATTTTGCCTTTCTCAGCGAAAGACTCCGGTAGATGCGGTGCGGCTCGCAGCCGCCCCCATCAGAGCAACCCGTTTACTCCGTCGTCCTCGCGCAGGCGAGGACCCAGAAAGTCCTCAGGCAACGCATAGATAAGGGGAGCGCGGTGCTGCCGGCCGCTGGATCCCCGCCTACGCGGGGAAGACAGGTTTAAAACTCCAGCAGAGGTTCAGCACAAAGCTGCTTGTGGGCGCATAGAGAGCGCAGTCGCAACGACAGACTGAACGCTCACTGCACCCATCAGGCTGCGTGCAACCTACTGCACCGCCAGGCCGGCGCGCAGTGCGGCCAGGGCGGCCTGGTAGTAGGCCTTACCGTCGGCGGACTCGGCGAAGGTGGTGAATTCTTCCAGCTCCGGATCGGACAGCTCGCGGTAGACATGCAGCAGGGTATTGTCGATGTCCGCGTCGATTTCCTGCATCAGTCGCTCGCGCTGGCCCTGCACCAGGGCCTGGGTCTGCTCGCCACCGAACAGGCCGGGCACCATCGAACTCAGGCTGTCGGCGGCCACGCCGGCCAGCGCCAGGCTGACCTCAGCGCCGGCCTCCTTGGCCGGCAGGGCCTGGGCCAGGTGGCGGATCAGCAGGCGGCGGGTGGCATCGGCCTCGGTACGCGGCAGGCCATTGGCATGCTGGGCCAGTTGGTCGCGGCGGGTGGCCTGGGTCTCGGCAGTGACGATCTTGCGCCCCAGCGGCGACTCGAAGAAGCGCAACGCCGGCTGCGGATTGGCCAGCTGGCCACGCAGCGCGGCCTGGCTGCGCTGCTGCATGGCCTGCGGCTCGAAGCGGCGGTTGCTGTTATCCACCAGCGCCTGGTACACCGCCGGCGGCAGCGACTTGCTGTAGCGCTGCTGGGCAGCTGCCAGGGCTTCGCTGAAGTGCGTGTTCTGCTCCGGCCAGCCGGCGGCTTGGTACAGGCGCTGGAAATCATCGGCAGTGGCGGTGAGGCTGCACAGCAGCATGAAGCAAGCTAGAACGACGCGCATGGGGAACTCCTGTCTGGCGTGGCTATTGTCGTGGCGAGCACCGACCTTGTCGAGGCGCGAGGGCGCCGCTGGTAGAATCCCCCGATGCACAACGACCACTACCGGCACCTGCTGCCGCAGATCATCGACGACCTGGCCACACACGGCTGGTCGCGGCAGGCGCATTTCCTGCCAGAACCTCTGACCCGCGAACTGGCGCAAGAGTGCCGTGCGCGTGCGCAAAACGGCGCGCTGGCGCCGGCCGGCACTGGCCGTGGCCAGGCCCAGGCGGTGCGCGAAGGCATCCGTGGCGACCAGATCCAGTGGCTGGAAAGCGGCCAGCATGCGGCCTGCGACCAGTACCTGGCGGTGATGGACGCGCTACGCCAGGCACTCAACCAGGCCTTCTACCTGGGCCTGGAAGACTACGAAAGCCACTTCGCCCTGTACCCGCCCGGCGCCTTCTACAAGAAGCACCTGGATCGCTTTCGCGATGACGACCGCCGTAGCGTCTCCGCGGTGTTCTACCTCAACGACGCCTGGCAGGCCGAACAGGGCGGCGCCCTGCGCCTGTACCCGCCGGCCGGTGGCGAGCTGGACGTGCTGCCCACGGCCGGCAGCCTGGTGCTGTTCATGTCCGCCGAGCTACCCCACGAAGTACTGCCGGCGACCCGCGCACGCCTGTCGTTAACCGGCTGGTTCCGCCGCCGTTAAGTAGGGAGGGTGAAACCCGCGTGGCTGGGTCGCGGGTTGCACCCGCCCTACGGTGTTCATGAGGAGAGGTTGATGGAAAAGCTACTGGTCAGCCGCTGCCTGCTCGGCCACAAGGTGCGCTACGACGGCGGCGCCCACGGCCCGTTCGACCTGCTGCAGCACTGGCAGGACGAAGGCCGCATCGTCGCCCTGTGTCCGGAAGTGGCCGGAGGCCTGCCCACCCCACGCCCGCCAGCGGAGATTCCCGGCGGCCAGGGCGCCAGTGTGCTCGACGGCAGCCAGCCGGTGCTGACCCGCCAGGGCGAGGACATCAGCGCCGCGTTCGTCGCCGGTGCCGAAATCGCCCTGCGCCTGGTTCGGCAGCACGGCCTGCGGGTCGCCGTGCTCAAGGCGCGCAGCCCGTCCTGCGGCAACAGCCACAACTACGACGGCAGCTTCACGGGCACCCTGATCGAGGGCGAAGGGGTCACCGCCGCCCTGCTGCGCCGCGCCGGGGTCCGGGTGTTCAACGAAACCCAACTGGCCGAGGCCGCCGCCGAGCTGGCGCGCCTGGAACGGCACGACGGCTGACCGGGCAAGACGCCACCCATCGCCTAAGGTCAATGCTGGATCCCCGCACAAGGAGCACCCACATGAGTCCTTACCTGCGCAGCCTGAGCCTCTTCGCCCTGCTCTGTAGCAGCCCCCTGCCAGCCCTGGCCGAAAGCGCGGCACCGCAACTGCCGGCGCCGGCTGGCGCCCTGGTGTACTTCATCGAACCGGCCAATGGCGCCACCGTCGGGCAGACCTTCACCGTCAGGTTCGGCCTCAAGGGCATGGGCGTGGCCCCCGCCGGCATCGACTTCCCCGCTACCGGCCATCACCACCTGCTGGTGGATGTCGACAGCATGCCGCTGCTGGACACTGCACTCCCCATGAACGAGCAGATACGCCACTTCGGCAAGGGCCAGACCGAGACCGAGCTGACCCTGCCACCCGGCACGCACAGCCTGCGCCTGCTGTTCGCCGACAAGAACCACGTACCGTTCGACCCACCGGTGATTTCCGAGCCGATCAGCATCACCGTGCAATAAGGGACAACAACGAAAAAGGGAGGCCGAAGCCTCCCTTTTTCTTACTGCGCGCGGTCCTTAGAACAGAACGCGGCTGCGGATGGTGCCGGTGACGTGCTGCAGTTTTTCCAGGGCCAGATCGGAGTACTCGGCGTCGACGTCGATCACCACGTAGCCGACCTTCTCGTTGGTCTGCAGGAACTGGCCGGAGATGTTGATGCCGTTGTCGGCGAACACCTTGTTGATCTCGCTCATCACGCCCGGCACGTTCTCGTGGATGTGCAGCAGGCGATGCTTGCCCGGGTGCGCCGGCAGGGCCACTTCCGGGAAGTTGACCGAGGAAACGGAAGTACCGTTGTCGCTGTACTTGACCAGCTTCTCGGCCACTTCCAGGCCGATGTTGGCCTGCGCTTCGGCGGTGGAACCACCGATGTGCGGGGTGAGGATCACGCGATCCAGGCCACGCAGCGGGCTTTCGAACTCTTCGTCGTTGGACTTCGGTTCGACCGGGAACACGTCGATGGCAGCGCCGATCAGGTGCTCGTCCTTGATAGCTTCAGCCAGGTGATCCAGCTCGACCACGGTGCCGCGAGCGGCGTTGATCAGGATGCCGCCCTTCTTCATGGCACGGATTTCCTTCTCGCCGATCATCCACTGGGTGGATGGCAGCTCCGGCACGTGCAGGGAAACGATGTCGGCCAGGCCCAGCAGCTCGTGCAGGCTACCCACCTGGGTGGCGTTGCCCAGCGGCAGCTTGGTCACGGTGTCGTAGAAGAACACCTGCATGCCCAGGGCTTCGGCGAGTACCGAAAGCTGGGTGCCGATCGAGCCGTAACCGACGATACCCAGTTTCTTGCCGCGGATTTCGAAGGAGTTGGCTGCCGACTTGATCCAGCCGCCACGGTGGCAGGAAGCGTTCTTCTCGGGGATACCGCGCAGCAGCAGGATGGCCTGGGCCAGTACCAGCTCGGCTACCGAGCGGGTATTGGAGAACGGTGCGTTGAACACGGCGATACCGCGCTCGCGGGCGGCATTCAGATCAACCTGGTTGGTGCCGATGCAGAAGCAGCCAACGGCGACCAGGCGCTTGGCGCAGTCGAAGACCTCGGCGGTCAGCTGGGTGCGCGAGCGGATGCCGATGAAGTGGGCGTCGGCGATCTTTACTTTCAGCTCGTCGTCGGACAGCGCGCCTTTGAGGTACTCGATGTTGCTGTAGCCGGCGGCCTTCAGGGTGTCGACGGCATTCTGGTGCACGCCTTCCAGCAGAAGGAACTTGATCTTGCTCTTGTCGAGAGAGGTCTTGCTCATCGGAGTACCTGTTGCCCCACAAACTAGTGTCAGGAAAAGCGCCAGCGGCAGTGCTGACTAGGCCCGTGAATCGCTGCGGGGGCACGATTCACGGGGGGCGTATGCTAGCATACGAGCCCCGCGAAACACCCACCCCTGGCCGATGAAGCGTGCTCAGGGTGACCATGAATTGTTTGAGAGTTCCCCAGATGACCAATCCTGCCCTGATCGAAGTGCTGAAGACCCTGGTCGAGCCCGGCAAGGTGCTCACCGACGCCGACTCCCTGAATGCCTACGGCAAGGACTGGACCAAACATTTCGCCCCGGCACCGTCCGCCATCGTCTTCCCCAAGACCACCGAGCAGGTGCAGGCCATCGTCCGCTGGGCCAACGAGCACAAGATTGCCCTGGTGCCGTCGGGCGGCCGCACCGGCCTGTCCGCCGCCGCCGTGGCCGCCAATGGCGAAGTGGTGGTGGCCTTCGACTACATGAACCAGATCGTCGAGTTCAACGAATTCGACCGCACCGTGGTCTGCCAGCCGGGCGTGGTGACCAAGCAGCTGCAGATGTTCGCCGAGGACAAGGGCCTGTACTACCCGGTGGACTTCGCCTCCGCCGGCTCCAGCCAACTTGGCGGCAACATCGGCACCAATGCCGGCGGGATCAAGGTCATTCGCTACGGCATGACCCGCAACTGGGTGGCCGGCCTGAAAGTCGTCACCGGCACCGGCGAGCTGCTGGAGCTGAACCGCGACCTGATCAAGAACGCCACCGGCTATGACATGCGCCAGCTGTTTATCGGCGCCGAAGGCACCCTGGGCTTCGTGGTCGAGGCCACCATGCGCCTGGAGCGTGCACCGAAGAACCTCACCGCCATGGTCCTCGGCACCCCGGACTTCGACTCGATCATGCCGGTGCTGCACGCCTTCCAGAACAAGCTCGACCTGACCGCCTTCGAGTTCTTCTCGGACAAAGCGCTGGCCAAGATCATGGCCCGTGGCGACGTACCGCCGGCGTTCGAGACCGACTGCCCGTTCTATGCCCTGCTGGAGTTCGAGGCCACCACCGAGGAAGTCGCCGAGCAGGCCCTGGCCACCTTCGAGCACTGCGTCGAGCAGGGCTGGGTGGTCGACGGCGTGATGAGCCAGAGCGAACAGCAGCTGCAGAACCTGTGGAAGCTGCGCGAGTACATTTCGGAAACCATCAGCCACTGGACACCGTACAAGAACGATATCTCGGTCACCGTCGGCAAGGTCCCGGCCTTCCTGCACGACATCGACCGCATCGTCGGCGAGAACTACCCGGACTTCGAAGTCATCTGGTTCGGCCATATCGGCGACGGCAACCTGCACCTGAACATCCTCAAGCCGGATGCGCTGAGCAAGGACGAGTTCTTCGCCAAGTGCGCCATCGTCAACAAGTGGGTGTTCGAGACCGTGCAGAAGTACAACGGCTCGATCAGCGCCGAGCACGGCGTGGGCATGACCAAGCGCGACTACCTGAGCTACAGCCGCTCGGAAGCGGAAATCGCCTATATGAAGGCGATCAAGGCGGTGTTCGATCCCAACGGCATCATGAACCCCGGCAAAATCTTCCCGCTCTGAAGCTACTGCGCTCGGCCATGCTGCGTTGGCGAAGCCGGGAAAAATGCTCATTGGCACTAGCCAACTCCGCTTTTTCCCGGCTTCGCCGCCTTGCCTGACCTTCGCTCGTGACGCTTCATAGGCATCTATTCGGAGAAAAGCGGATGAGCTACCAGCACCAGTACATCGACGGCACGCCGATCCACTTCCCGTTGGGCAAGGTGGTCTGCGTCGGGCGCAACTACGCCGAGCATGCCGCCGAGCTGAACAACCCGATCCCCACCGAGCCGCTGCTGTTCATCAAGCCGGGCAGCTGCACCGTGCCGCTGAACGACAGCTTCGCCATCCCGCAGGATCGCGGCGTAGTGCATTACGAGGCGGAAATCGCCGTGCTGATCGGCAAGCCGCTGTCGCGCAAGCCCAGCGTGGAAGAAGTGCGCGACGCCATCTCCGGCTTCGCCCCGGCGCTGGACCTGACCCTGCGCGACGTACAGGCCAGGCTCAAGGAAAAAGGCCTGCCCTGGGAGCTGTCCAAATCCTTCGACGGTGCCTATGTACTGGCACCGTTCGTCGCCGGCGATGTCTACGCCGACCTGGCCGATATCGGCATCCGCCTGTCGATCAATGGCGAAGTGCGCCAGGACGGCAACAGCAGCGCCATGCTCAACCCGATCATCGGCCTGATCCAGCACATCGCCGGGCACTTCAGCCTGCAGCCGGGCGACGTGATCTCCACCGGCACCCCGGCCGGTGTGGGGCCGCTGGTCAGCGGAGACAGCCTGGAAATTGCCCTGGGCGGTCAAGAAAGTTTCCCCAGCCGGGTGCTGTGATACAGTCCCCGCTCCTCCCTAGCGGAAGGGGCGGAGTGGGGACACCCTCTTCACGGTCATTTCACAGAACTTTCACCCGCGCCGAGTAGTCTCAGGGACTCGCGCCAACCGAGCAGTTCCGATGACCTCTCTCGCCTTCCCGCGTCGCCCCTGGCTGGCTCTGGCCCTGACCGCTGTCGCGGCCGCCTCCGCAGCAGTGATCAACTACCTGCACTGGGATGACCGCGCCCTGCTCTGGTTCAAGGAGCACAACCTGCCGATCGCCGAGCGCGCCTCCAGCATCTGGCTGCCTGGCTACCACGCTATCCTGCAGGGCAAGGCGCTGGCCGGCCTGGAGAACGACGAAGCCTCGGACCTGGCCTACAACCCGATAACCGGCACCCTGTTCACCGTCACCGGCAAGAAGCCCATGCTGGTGGAACTGAGCCGTACCGGCGAAGTACTGCGGCGCATCGCCCTGAAAGGCTTTGCCAACCCGGAAGGCGTGGCCGTGCTGGAGAACGGCAACATCGCGGTGACCGACGAGCGCAAACGCAACCTGTCGATCTTCGAGCTGAACCCGCTGACCCACGAGCTGGACCTGGCCGACGTGCACCCCTTCGACCTGGGCTTCCCCAGCTCCGGCAACAAGGGCTTCGAGGGCATCGCCTGGGACCCGGCGCAGGGCCGCCTGCTGCTCGGCAAGGAACGCGAACCCACTTCGATGTACAGCCTGGACAGCGACGGAGACCAGTTGCTGAGCAGCGCCCTGCAGCCGCTGCCGGGCTATGGACTGGGCCTGCGCAACCTGTCGGCGCTCAGCGTCGACCCGCGCACCGGGCATATTCTGGTGCTGTCGGCACAGTCCAACCTGCTGCTGGAGCTGGACGAACAGGGCCAGCCACTGAGCTTCATCAGCCTGCTCGGCGGCATGAACGGCCTGGACAAGAGCATTCCGCGCGCCGAAGGCGTGGCCATGGACGAGGACGGCACCATCTATATGGTCAGCGAGCCGAACCTGTTCTACGTGTTCAACAAGGATGCACCCGTCGCCAGCGAAGCCGACCAGGGCTGAACTCCTTACAGAAAAACGGCGCCCCGCAACTTGCGGGGCGCCGTCGTTTCAGGGGTAGCGCGACTTAGCCGATCAGGTCGCAGTCACACTGTCGAAGCCCTGCAGCACATTGATCGCGTTGATGCCGATCTCCTCCACCGCATAGCCGCCTTCCATGACGAACAGGGTCTGCAGGCCGAGCTTGCCGATCACCTCGCCCATGCGCAGATAGTCCGGGCAGTCCAGCTTGAACTGCGAGATCGGGTCTTCCTTGAAGGTGTCCACGCCCAGGGACACGATCAGCACATCCGGGCCGTAGGCGGCGATCTGCCGGCAGGCCGCGGCCAGCGCCAGGCTCCACACCGACCAGTCGCTGCCCGAGGCCAGCGGGTAGTTGAAGTTGAAGCCCTCGCCCACGCCCACGCCCTTCTCGTCGGCATAGCCGAGGAAGAACGGGTACTCGAAGCGCGGATCACCGTGGATCGAGGTGAACAGCACGTCGGCGCGGTCGAAGAAGATGTCCTGGGTGCCGTTGCCGTGGTGGTAGTCGACGTCGAGGATGGCCACCCGGCTGGCGCCCTGGTCGAGGCAGGCCTGGGCCGCGATGGCGGCGTTGTTGAAGTAGCAGTAGCCGCCCATGTAGTCGGCGGCGGCGTGGTGGCCTGGCGGCCGGCACAGCGAGAACACCCCGCGCGCGCCCTTGGCCAGTTCGGCCTGGCCGGTCATGGCCACGTTCACCGAGCTGCTCACCGCCTGCCAGGTGCCGGCAGTGATCGGTACGCCGGCGTCGAAGCTGTAGTAGCCGAAGCGCCCGTCGAGGCAATCCGGAATGGTCTGGCGCAGACGCCGGTTGGGCCAGGTGAACGGCAGCATGTCGTAGTCGCGGCCCAGAGCCTGCCATTCGGCCCAGGCGCCCTTGAGGAAATTGACGAAACCGCCGTCGTGCACGCGCAGGATCGGCTCCATGCCGAACTCGCGCGGCGCCGCCACGGCGCCCAGGTTCACCGCCTTAGCGCGGGCCAGCACCATGTCGGCGCGGCTGGGTTTCTCGAAACAGGGAGTGAGCTGGCCATCGATCAATTCGAATTTGCCGTGGTGCAGGTGATGGTCGTCGCTATAAATCGTCAGCATGAGTAACTCCCCGGACTCCGCCGGAGTCCGTGTATGGCAGGAAAAAAGCAGGAGGCGGCCGGCGCCTCCCGGGGGTGCGGCTTATTTTTTCAGCTTGGTCCAGACCTTGCTGCGCAGCGACAGGGACTTGGCCGAGCAGAGTTTGAACGGACGCAGGCGCTCGAGCTTGTCGGCCGGGGTGTTGATCGCCGGGTCATCGAACAGCGCCTTGTCCATGAACTTCTCGGCGCCGGCGATGGCGTTGTTGTACTTGGCGAAGTTGGACGCGGCGGCAATGTTCTCCGGCTGCATCATCCAGTTGATGAACACATGGGCCTCGGCCACGTTGGTGGCGCCCTTGGGAATCACGAAATTGTCGATAAAGGTGGAGATGCCTTCCTTCGGATAGACGTAGGTCAGCGAGGCGCGCTGCTCCTTAGCGCGGTGGAAGGCGCCGTTCCACTGCTGGTGCATGGCCACTTCGCCGGCGGCCATGCGCTCGATGGTGCCGTCGCTGTTGTACATGGCCAGCATGGGTTTCTGCTTGAGCAGCAGCTCCATGACTTTCTTCATGTCCTGCGGGTCTTCGGTGCAGCGGTCGACGCCCAGGTAGAAGGCCGCCGGCGGGAACAGGTCGTCCATCGAGTTGAGCGCCACCACCTTGCCCTTCAGCTCAGCCGGCGGGGCGAAGAACGGGCCCCAGCTTTCATCGAGCTTGCCGCCCGGCACCTGGGCGCTGTCGTAGCTGTAGCCGGTGGTGCCCCACAGGTACGGCACGCTGTAGTCGTGGCCCAGGTCATAGTCGAGCTTCTGGAAGGTCGGCGCGATGTTGGCGATGTTCGGCAGCTTGCTCTTGTCGAACTTCTGCAGCAGGTCTTCCTGCACCATGATCTGGATAAAGCTGTCCGACGGCACCACCACGTCGTAGTTGCCGCCACCGGCCTTGAGCTTGGCCAGCAGGGTTTCGTTGGAGTCGTAGGCGTCGAGGGTGGCCTTGATGCCGGTATCGGCCTCGAATTTCTTCAGCAGCTCCGGCGGGTAGTAGTCCGACCAGTTGGCGAAGTTCAGGGTGCCGGCGGCCTGGGCCGCGCCGGACAGGCCCATGGCGAGCACAACGGAAAGCGCGAGCGGGGTACGACGAATCATGGTCTGGCTCCTTGCGATTGTTGTGGGGCTCAGCGTTTGCGCTGGCCGATGTAGTACGACAGCACGACGAACAGAATCGATAGCACGAGGATGATCGAGGAAATCGCATTGATCTTCGGCGAAATACCCATGCGGATAGAGCTGAAGATATAGATCGGCAGGGTGGTCGAGCCGGCCCCGGCGACGAAGTAGGTGATGACGAAGTCGTCCATCGAGATGATGAACGCCAGCATCGCCCCGGACAGAATCCCCGGCATCAGCAGCGGGAAGCTGATCTTCCAGAACGCCCGCCACGGCGAGGCATACAGGTCGGCGGCAGCCTCCAGCAGGCGCGGATCCATGCCCTGCAGACGGGCGCGGATCGGCATGTAGGCGAACGGCGTGCAGAACACGATGTGGGCGATAAGGATGGTGAACAGCGAGAGCTTGAGGCCGATAAAGGCGAAGAACATCAGGATCGCCACCGCACAGACGATGTCCGGCACCAGCAGCGGCAAGCCGAGAATGCCCTGCAGCAGGCCCTGACCGCGGAAGCGCGGGCCGTGCATGCCGAGCGCCGCCAGGGTCGCCAGGCAGGTGGCGATCACAGTCGCCAGGCTGGCCACGATCAGCGAGTTCTTCGCCGCGCGGACGATCTCCGCGTCATTGGCCACCACGCTGTACCACTTCAGGCTGAAACCGTCCCACAGGGTCGCCGACTGGCCGCCGTTGAAGCTCAGCACCACCAGCACAATGATCGGAATATAGAGGAAGGCGAAGAACAGCCAGGCCATCGGCCGCACACCGCGAAAACGCCACAGCGAGCCCTGCAGGTTCATACGCGCACCTCGCTCTGCTTGCCCTGGCGCAGGCCGTTGAACAGCAGCGCCAGCAGCACCAGGCTGAACAGGGCGAAGGCCAGCGCCGAACCCAGCGGCCAGTTGTGCGCCGAGCCGAACTGCAGCTGTACCAGGTTGCCGATCATCAGCGACTTACCGCCGCCGAGCAGCTCGGGAATGATGTAGTTGCCCAGCGCCGGAATGAACACCAGGGTGGCGCCGGCCAGCATGCCCGGCAGGGCCAGCGGCAGGATCACCCGCCTGAGCGCCTGAAAGCGGTTGGCGCCGAGATCGAAGGCCGCTTCCACCAGACGCCAGTCGAGCTTCTCCAGGCTGGTGTAGATCGGCAGCACCATGAACGGCAGGAAGGTGTAGAGCAGGCCGATCATCACCGCCCAGTCACTGTAGAGCAGGCCCAGCGAGCCTTCCGGCACGCCGAAGAAACCGAGGAAGCCATCCACCAGGCCGCCGTTGCGCAGCAGCAGGATCCAGGCGTAGACACGCACCAGCAGGTTGGTCCAGAACGGCACGGTGACCAGCAACATCAGCAGGTTGCGCTTCTTCTCGGTCTGCAGAGCCAGATACAGCGCGGTGGGAAAACCAATCAGCAGACAACCCAAGGTGGTGCCCAGGGCCAGCCACAGGGAGCGCTCGAAGATGCTCAGGTAGTCGGTGTTGAACACCAAGCTGTCGTCGAAATCGCGCTCGTAGAAGAAGCTGACGTAGGCCTCGGTGGAGTACTGGCCCCATTTCACTCCGCCGTAGTCGCCGGCCTGGAGGAACGACACCAGCAGCATGATGCCCAGCGGCGCCAGCAGAAACACGCCGAGCATCAGCATGCTCGGGCTGATCAGACCCAGCCGGCGCAGAACCTGGCGGCGGGCGGCAAGCAGGCGTGGGTTGCTCATTCGACCAGCACCCGCACCGCCTCTGCCGGCACTTCGATGCCGACCTTGCTGCCACGCGCCAGCACCGCACGGGCGCCGCCACGGTTCTGCTGGCGCACACGGAAACCGGACTGGCCGGCCACCTTGAGCAGGTACAGGGTATCGGTGCCGATATACACCACCTCTTCCACTTCGCCCTGCAGGTTGCCGCTGTCGCTCAGGCTGATGCGCTCCGGGCGGATCGCCAGGGTCACCGGGGTGGTCTGGCTGCACGGCACGCTGAGCAGTTGCCCGTCGGCCAGGCGCACACCGCCGGCGAAGGGGTCGCCGACGAGGAAATTGGTCTCGCCGATAAAATCGGCGACGGTGCGGTTGGCCGGGTTTTCGTAGATATCGTTGGGCGTGCCGACCTGGAGGATGCGCCCCTTGCTCATCACCGCGATGCGGTCGCTCATGGTCAGCGCTTCTTCCTGATCGTGGGTGACGAAGATGAAGGTGATGCCGGTCTCGGCCTGCAGGCGCTTGAGCTCGATCTGCATGTCCTTGCGCAGCTTCTGGTCCAGCGCCGACAGCGACTCGTCGAGCAGCAGCACCCGCGGCCGACTGGCCAGGGCGCGGGCCAGGGCGATGCGCTGTTGCTGGCCGCCGGAAAGCTGGTCGGCGCGGCGGTTGCCAACATCCGGAAGCTTCACCAGTTCGAGCATGCGCCGCACCGTCTCGGCGATCTCGGCCTTGGGCTTGCCCTGCATTTCCAGGCCGAAGCCAATGTTCTGCGCCACCGTCATGTGCGGGAACAGCGCGTAGCTCTGGAACACCGTGTTGACCGGGCGGCGGAACGGCGGCAGCTCCTGCATCGGCTCGCCATACAGGCGGATGATGCCGGCGGTGGGTTGCTCGAAGCCGGCGATCAGCCGTAGCAAGGTGGTCTTGCCGCAACCGGAAGGGCCGAGCAGGGTGAAGAACTCGTTGTCGCCGATCTCCAGGGAGACCTCGTCCAGGGCTTTCATGCCATGTCCGGGGGTGCCGAACTCCATGCTCAGTGCTTCGATCGAGATCGCGCAGGTCATCCGCAAATAACTCCTAACCAATTGTTTTTATTGGTTTATTAGAAGCCTATCGGGGCCTTGCGGCCGCTTTGGACTGATTCTGGCAGTGCCGCCGAAGTGGCAGAACGATAGATCCGGTCAAAAGGGGATAATTACGGCCAAGTTGCCAGCTTCGACCTGTAGGGCGGGTGCAACCTGCGAGCCGCCGCCACGCGGGCTGGACCCACCCTACGCACGCTCGATACGCAAGGTAGCCAGGACTTCAGTCCGGGAATGCGGGGCTGCGGCGTCTGGATTCCCGGACTGAAGTCCGGGCTATGGCAGCTAGCGGCGGAAGTCGCTCGGCGCCAGGCCGCTCCAACGCTGGAAGGCATGGCGGAAGCTGGCCGTCTCGCTGTAGCCGAGCTGCTCGGCGATCAGATAGATCGGCAGGTCGGTGTGCATCAGCAGTTGGCGCGCCTTGTCGTAGCGCACCTCGTCGAGCAGGTGCTGGAAGCTGGTATTGAGCTGCTGCAGGTGGCGACGCAGGGTACGCGCCGAGCGGTGCAGGCGCGCCGCCACGCGCTCCAGGCTAGTGCACTGGCCGAGGTCGCTGGCCAGTTGCTGGCGGATCAGTTCGCACAGGTCCTGCCGGCTGTGCAGCTGCGCCTCCAGTTGCAGACACTGCTGCAGGCCGTGCTGGTGGCTGACCGGATCGGCCAGGCGCAACGGGCGTTCGAGCAGCGCCGGGTTGAAGCACAGGGCATTGCTGCCGGCGCCGAACTCCACCGGACAACCGAGCTTCTCGCCATAGCTGGCGGCATGCAGCGGGCTACGGTAGGCGAGTAGCAAACGGCGTGGGCGCACCGCCTCGCCGAGCAGGTCCTGCACCACGGTGAGCAGCGACACCAGGCACAGCTCGGTGTTGAACACGCTCAGTTCCGGGGCGTAACGGTAGCCGCTGGCGCTCAGCTGTACTTCGTCATCCACCCGCTGCAGGCTGAGCTGGAAGTAGGTGCCGAGCAGCGCCGGATGCTCCACCGCCAGCTGCAGCGCCTCGCCCAGAGTGCGGCTGGCGAGCATGGTGTAGCCGAGGATGCCGTAGGCCGAGACATGCATGCACTTGCCCAGACTCAGGCCCAGCGCGGCATCGCGGCTGTAGCCGTAGGCGTTGGCCAGCACGCGCAGTTCCTGGGCATGGCTGACCAGGCGCGTTGGGGTGCTCAGCTCGTCCTCGGCGATGCCGCTGCCTTCCAGCAGCTGCGCCACCGGCACACCGCTGCGCACCAGCACCTGCACCGCCAGGGCGATGGTGTGCAGGGTGGTCAGAACGCGCTGTTCCGGTAACAGTGACATGCCAGCTCGCACTCCAGGTGGCGATAGGTAACTCGTTTAAGCTTCAATTCAGCTGGCCGTGTTGCGATGCCAGACCCTAGCCCGAGACATTTCCCTATGCGCTTCCTGAGCAAACCCCGGTTCCTGCTGCTGGCATTCCTTGGTGCGCTGCTGATTGCCTTGGCAATCGCCGCACAGCAGTGGCGACTGTTCGAACGGGGTCTGTTCATACTGCAAGAATGGCGCCACGCTGCCGAATGGCGCGACAAGTCGATCTGGCTGCCGGACTACCGCGCCACCCGCCAGGCGCAGCCGATAGAGGGGCTCAAGGATGTCTCGGCGCTGACCTTCGATCCGGATCGGCGCAGCCTGTTTACCGTGACCAACAAGAACTCCGAGATTGTCGAGCTGGCCCTCGACGGGCGCGTGCTACGGCGCGTGCCCATGGTCGGTTTCGGCGACCCGGAAGCCATCGAGTACATCAGCCGCGACGTCTACGTGGTCACCGACGAACGCGAGCAGCGCCTGTTCCGCGTGCACCTTAGCGCGGACACCGCCTTCGTCGACGCCGCCGACTCCGAGCAGCTGGCCCTGGGTATCGGCCGCAACGGCAACAAGGGCTTCGAGGGGCTGGCTTACGACGCAGCCAACCACCGCCTGTTCGCTGCCAAAGAGCGCGACCCGGTGCAGATCTACGAGATCCACGGCTTCCCCCACAGCAACCCGGACAAGCCGTTCGCCGTGCATGTGGTCGACGACCCGGAGCGCGATGCCCGGCTATTCGTGCGCGACCTGTCCAGCCTCGATTACGACGCCCGCACCGGGCACCTGCTGGCACTGTCGGACGAATCACGCCTGGTGCTGGAGATCAACTCAGATGGGCGGCCCATCAGCAGCCTGTCGCTGCTCGGCGGCCAGCATGGCCTGCAGAAGGGTGTACCGCAGGCCGAGGGCGTGGCGATGGACGACCAGGGCACGTTGTACCTGGTCAGCGAGCCGAACCTGTTCTATGTGTTCGAGAAGCAGGCGGGGCAATAACCTCAACCCGTAGGTTGTGGTTGAGCGCAGCGAAGCCCAACAAGGCAGTGGCAGCCAACCGGGAGGCTGGGCCGAACACTGCTCATTGGGCTTCGTCGCGGCGCTCCTCAACCCAACCTACGATCATTCACCGGCCCGTCAGGCGTCGTCCTGCAGGCTCGCATCCGGCGCGTTGTTCTTCACCGACTCGGTACCGGCCTTGGCGCCGGCCTCGCTGGCATACAGCTGGCTCTGGCCGATCACCTGGCCATTGGTCGCCTTGAGCACGAAGTGATATTTGTCGCCGGCGGCCGCCTTGACCTCGAAGGCGCCGTCGCGCTGAGAGTTCTTGCGCACCGACTCGATGCCGTCCAGGGCCGAGGGTTTGGCCTTGTACTGTTCGCTGCTGAGGATGATTTCGCCGTTGCCGGCCTGCAGGTTGAAGTGGAACTGGCCGTTGCTGGCGGTTTTGAGCACAAATTTGCTGGCCATGGGCTGACTCCTGTCGCGGGTGGGAAGTCCGCTAAGCCTAGACGCTGCCGGCCAACCCGCAGGCGATCACCCGCGCGGTAGCCCGGACTTCAGTCCGGGAAAACCGCCCGCCCCCGCCGGCACCAGATTCCCGGGTTCCCATCCCCGGACTGAAGTCCGGACTGCGGCAAAGGCGGCCTAGGCCGGATTGAGCTGCGCCCGCAGCAGGTCGCGGAAGGTCTGGATCAGCGGTTCACGGCCGCGCCCGCGGCGCTGCACCAGGGAGAACGGCGCCTGGTAGCCGAAGGTGGTCGGCAGCAGCACCTTGAGCCGGCCCTGTTCGACCCAGGGCTGCGCGTAGTGCTCCGGCAAGTAGCCGATATAGGCGCCGGACAGCACCAGGATCAGCTGTGCCTCCATCGACTCCACCGTCGCCGCGCTGTGCTTGAAGCCGTGCCGGGCCAGCTCGCTCTGGCTCCAGTAGCCACGCCCGACCATGCGCTGCTGGGTGATGACCTCGGCGGGAATGCGCCGCTGCTCGAACAGCGCATGGCGGTCGCTGCAGTACAGCCAGTGCTGCTCGCGGTACAGCGCCTGGTAGACCAGGCCATTCATCCGCGTGTAGAAGGCGCCGATAGCCAGGTCCAGGCGGTTTTCCAGCACCGCCAGCTGCAGCTCGGCCGGGCTCATCACCGCCAGGTGCAGGTGCACGGCAGGGTGCTCCTGGCTGTGCGCGCCGATCACTTCGGCCAGCGGCAGCGCCGGGTCGCTCACCGTGGAGTCCAGCACGCCGACATTCAGGGTGCCGCGCAGCTCGCCCTTGAGCGCCGCCGAGTAACGCTCGAAACCTTCCAGCTCGGCCAGCAGGCGCAGGCATTCCTGGTGGAACAGCTCGCCCTTGCTGGTCAGGCTGAAACCGCCACGGCCGCGATGGCAGAGCACCAAGCCCAATTGCGCTTCCAGCTGGCTCATATAGGTGCTGATCGCCGAGGTCGACAGGTTGAGTTCCTGCTGGGCGGCGGCGAAACCCTGGCAGCGCACCACGGTGGCGAAGATGCGCAGCAGCTTGAGGTCGGGCAGGGCGAGGGTCATCACGGACTCCTGACGGTCGGTAAATCAGCCTGCAGGAGCCAGCTTGCTGGCGATCAGTGGCCTGCATAGAAGCATCGCCAGCAAGCTGGCTCCTACAAAACAGCAGCGGTGGCATGGATAGCACTGTGCTCGGCTCATCCTACAGAGCGCGACCATTAGTTTAGAAATTTCTGAACTAATTATTTCGCCGCAGCGATTCTTCCTGCGGCGATTCGCCGCAAGAATCCGGCCCATGCCCTGGCCCGGGGCTCGCTCCCCGTGGCTCTTAATTACAACCACAACACCGTGAGGCCACCCCGTGGACAAGATCCTCCACCAGCCCCTGGGCGGCAATGAAATGCCCCGTTTCGGCGGCATCGCCACCATGATGCGCCTGCCGCACATCCAGAGCACCGAAGAGAAGCGCCAGCTCGACGCAGCCTTCGTCGGCATCCCCCTGGATATCGGCACCTCCCTGCGCTCCGGGACTCGCTTCGGCCCGCGTGAAATCCGCGCCCAGTCGGTCATGATCCGCCCGTACAACATGGCCACCGGCGCCGCGCCGTTCGATTCGCTGAACGTGGCCGACATCGGCGACGTGGCGATCAACACCTTCAACCTGCTCGACGCCGTGCGCATCATCGAAGAGGCCTACGACGAGATCGTCGAGCTCGACATCAAGCCATTGACCCTGGGCGGCGACCACACCATCACCCTGCCGATCCTGCGCGCCCTGCACAAGAAATACGGCAAGATCGGCCTGGTGCATATCGATGCCCACGCCGATGTGAACGACCACATGTTCGGCGAGAAGATCGCCCACGGCACCACCTTCCGCCGCGCCCAGGAAGAAGGCCTGCTCGACAGCGAGCGCGTGGTGCAGATCGGCCTGCGCGCCCAGGGCTACACCGCCGAGGACTTCAACTGGAGCCGCAAGCAGGGCTTTCGCGTGGTCCAGGCCGAAGAGTGCTGGCACAAATCGCTGGAACCGCTGATGGCTGAAGTCCGCGAAAAAGTCGGCGGCGGTCCGGTGTACCTGTCGTTCGACATCGACGGCATCGACCCAGCCTGGGCGCCCGGCACCGGCACCCCGGAAATCGGCGGCCTGACCACCATCCAGGCGATGGAGATCATCCGCGGCTGCCAGGGCCTGGACATCATCGGCGGTGACCTGGTCGAGGTCTCCCCGCCCTATGACACCACCGGCAACACCTCGCTGCTGGGCGCCAACCTGCTCTACGAGATGCTCTGCATCCTGCCGGGGGTGCAGCGCAAATGAACCCCACCGAACAGGTACTGGCCGCCGCCCACCAGCTGGTGCAGGCCTTCGCCAGCAACGACACGGCTGCCTATTTTGCCGCCTTCAGCGAAGACGCCAGCTTCGTCTTCCACACCTGCGCGCAACCGCTGTTGAGCCGCGCCGCCTACCAGGCGCTGTGGCAGGAGTGGCAGGCCGACGGCTTCGAGGTGCTGGGCTGCACCTCGAGCAATTCGTGGGTCAGCCTGCAGGGCGACACGGCGATTTTCATCCATGACGTCGCCACCCAATTGCAAGTGGGTGGCGAACGCATCGACAGCCTGGAGCGCGAGACCATCGTGTTCCGCCAACAACAAGAACAGGGCCGCTGGCTGGCCTGCCACGAGCACTTGTCGGCCCTGCCGCAGCAGCTGCCGCCAATCTGACACGCCCCGGAGAGAACAATGCACAACAACAATAAGCAGCACGCCATCACACAGATAGAAGCCTTCGGGGTCGAACAGATCCCGGCGGCCGAACGCACCGCCAAACCCTTCGACCTGTTCCGCCTGATCTTCGGCGGCGCCAACACCTTCGCCACCGCGGTACTGGGCAGCTTCCCGGTGATCTTCGGCCTGTCGTTCCAGGCCGGCGCCTGGGCAATCCTGCTCGGCGTGCTGGTCGGCTCGATCATCCTCGCGCCCATGGGCCTGTTCGGCTCGCTCAACGGCACCAACAACGCGGTGTCGTCCGGGGCGCACTTCGGCGTGCACGGGCGTATCGTCGGCTCGTTCCTCTCGCTGCTCACCGCCATCGCCTTCTTCTCGCTGTCGGTGTGGAGCTCGGGCGATGCCCTGATCGGCGGTGCCAAGCGCCTGGTCGGCCTGCCGGAAACCGACCTGACCCTGGGCCTGGCCTACGGCCTGTTCGCCGTGCTGGTGCTGATCGTGTGCATCTACGGCTTCCGCTTCATGCTGTGGGTCAACAAGATCGCCGTGTGGGCCGCCAGCCTGCTGTTCCTGCTCGGTGCCGCGGCCTTCTTCGGCCCGTTCGACGCGGCCTATGCCGGCAGTGTGCAGCTCGGTCAGCCGGGCTTCTGGGCCGCCTTTATCGGTGCAGCGCTGCTGGCCATGAGCAACCCGGTGTCGTTCGGCGCCTTCCTCGGTGACTGGTCGCGCTACATCCCGCGCGAGACCTCGCAGACACGCATCATGCTGGCGGTGATCGCTGCGCAGATCGGCACCCTGATCCCGTTCTTCTTCGGCCTGGT
This sequence comes from Pseudomonas sp., assembly GCA_051646165.1. Lineage (GTDB taxonomy): Bacteria > Pseudomonadota > Gammaproteobacteria > Pseudomonadales > Pseudomonadaceae > Aquipseudomonas. Next base: position 21,772 of record JBOFCR010000125.1, read on the forward strand.
CACCGCGACCATCGTCGCCCTGCAGGCTCCGGACTACATCGCCAGCTACAACTA
>JBOFCR010000134.1:0-6398 GCA_051646165.1 Pseudomonas sp.
AAGCCGAGCAGGCCGACCTGGTACATGTGGCGCAGACGACGGGCATCCGCCGCACTGACCTGACTGGCAGCCGGCACACCGGCCGGACGCGACTGGTCCAGGCGCACGCTGAAGAAGAAGCTCTCCGGCAACGGCGGCTGGGCACCGGCCTGGCGCAGGTCGTTGATCGCCGGCAGCAGCAGTTCGGGCATTTCCTGGCGATGGGCGTCGACGTTTTCCAGGTAGCGGCGCAGTACGTAGAGTGCGCTGCTCAGGGCGGAAAGCTGGCCATCACGCTCTTCGCCGGCACCGGCCGGAATATCGGTGGCCTGTTGCAGAACTTCCTGGGCCAGCAGCTCGGCGCCAGCCAGTTCGATCAGATTGAGGGTGCCGCGCACCTGGTGCAGGCTTTCCACTGCCTGTTGCAGCAGGCTGCCGTTGTTTCGTTCGGCAATGAAGTGCTCGAGACTCTGCTCGGTCTCTTCCATGGTGGTGAACAGCTCGTCACGCACCAGGCTCAGGGATGTCGCTCCAGTGACCATGGGTCTACTGCACCTCGCTCGGCAGGTACTGCATCAATCGGCAAATTCCGCTTTTTGCTTGCTCATGTGCGCGGCCATGGCCACCCGCAGATCAGCAGACTGCAGCATCGCGGCATTCCAGTTCGCCACGTATTCCAGGCCGTCATCGACCCGGTGATCGCGCATGTAGCGGATCATATGCTTGGTGCCACGAATGGCGATCGGTGATTTCTCGGCGATTTCCCCAGCCAGGGCCAACACCCCGGCCAGCAGTTCTTCCTGGCTGGCGTAGGTGCGGTTGACCAGACCGATGCGCTGGGCCTCACCCCCATCGATGGTGCGACCGGTGTAGGCCAGTTCGCGCATCATGCCGTCGCCGATGATGCGCGGTAGGCGCTGCAGGGTGCCGACGTCGGCGGCCATACCCATGTCGATTTCCTTGATCGAGAACTGCGCGTCGACTGTGCTGTAGCGCATGTCGCAGGCAGAGATCAGGTCGATCGCGCCGCCCAGGCAGTACCCCTGGATCGCCGCCAGCACCGGCTTGCGGCAGTTATCGACGGCATTGAAGGAGGCTTGCAGCTGAAGGATCTTGCGGCGCAGGGCTTCGGCATTTCTGCCGACATCCTTGCCCAGTGAACTGCCGGCCTGGGCCAGCAGCATCAGGTCGATACCCGAGGAGAAGTGTTTGCCGGCGCCGGACAGCACCACCACACGGGCTTCGTCGGTGGCATCGATCCACTGGAAGATATCGACGATTTCCGTCCAGAAGTCCGCGTTCATCGCGTTGACCTTCTCCGGGCGGTTGATCTGTACATGGGCGATCTTGTCGTTCAACTCGACGCGGAAGGCTTTGTAGTCGGGCACGCAGATCATCCTCGAAGGCAGGGCGCACGCGGTGCGCATAGATGTATTGTTATGGAATCAACCGGCCAACTATAACAAGCATGCAATAAATGTCGATGCTGGCCACTGTGACGCAGGGCACGCTAGCAAAGCTAAGAAGATTTCTGACTATATCCGTTAAACGCTTGATCTTTTTAGAAGTAGCTCAGTAGATCCAGCGATTCAACGATGCCCGGCAGCCCATTTCCAATGGCTATGTGCCCATTATGTGTTGCATGGGTTTTGCCAGGTATGGATCGGAACTCCCGTAGGTTGGCGTTGAGCGCAGCGAAGCCCAACGGGTTCGGCGTAGGCCTCGTTGGGCTTCGTCGCACCGCTCCTCAACCCAACCTACAGCTTTAGGCTGCGCAACACGCTATTGGGCGATAGCCTTTCAATCCCCCAGCCCCGGGCTGCAATCAGCGCTCCAGATCCACCGCCAGCCGGTTGCGCCATTGCCGCCAGGTGTACACCGGGATGCCCACCATCAGTACCAGGAATCCCCAGAAAACTGCATCCGGCCCCGTACCATACAGCGCCCACATCGAATAGATGAACGCGCAGCAGCCGATGCACAGCAGACGCCCTTTCTCCCGTTCGCCGAAATCGCCCGGGCGTACAGCCATCAGGTGCAGCAGGGCTGCCGCGCAGAACACATAGGGCACCACCCCGGCCATGGTGCCCAGCAGGATGATCACGTTGAACACTTCGATCAGTTCGCCCTGCCCGCTCACCAGCACCAGCAAGGTCACCAGCACACCCGATACCAGCATGCCGTGGGCCGGCACGCCGTTCTTGTTGGTCCTGGCCAGGATCGCCGGCAGCAAGCCGTCACGGGCAGGTGCCATGGGAATCTGCCCCTGCAACAGGATCCAGCCGTTGAGGGCACCGAGGCAGGCGACCACCGCGCCGCCGGCAATGAAGTAGTAGCCCCAGTCGCCCAACATCACCCGTGCGGCGTCGGCGAAGGGAGCACTGGAGCGGGCCAGCACCTCGGGCGCGAGAATACCCTGCACCGCCGTGTTGGAGAGGATGTACACCGCTGCCGCGACCAGCGTGCCGACCAGCGTGGCCCGCGGGATGGTGCGGCGTGGGTCGCGCACATGCTCGGCCGGCACCGTGGCCGACTCCAGGCCGATAAACGACCACAGGGTCAGCGCCGCCGTGGTGGCGATGGCCTGCGCGTAACTGCCGCCCGGTAGCTGCGCCGGCTCGGGAATACGCAGGTAGCCGGGATTGAAATAGAACCAGCCGAGCAGGCCGACCAGCAGCAACGGCACCAGCTTGAGCAGGGTGAGGATGTTCTGGGCGTAGGCGAAGGACTTGATGCCGCGCAAATTGATCAGTGTGCACAGCCAGATGGCGCCGATAGCTGTGCCGACCATCAGCACAGGGTCACGCAAGACAGGCAGGAACACCTGCAGGTAGCCGACCAGGGTCACCGAAATGGCGGCATTACCGATCCAGGCCGCCATCCAGTAGATCCAGGCGCACAGGTAACCGGCAAAGCTGCCAAAAGCATCGCGGGTGTAGGCGTAGGGCCCGCCGGCGGCCGGATTGACCCGCGCCAGACGGGAAAAGGTCAGGGCCAGCAACACCGCACCGACGCTCGACACCAGCCAGCCAATCAGGCTCAGACCACCATAGGGCGTCAGGCTGGCCGGAAGCAGAAACACTCCCGAGCCGACCATGTTGCCGACCACCAGGGCGGTACAGGTCCAGAACCCCATTTCGCCCCGTGCAGCGTTGTCCTCAGCCATAACGTCCCCCCGATGGCGTGGCTGGCCTGCCCGCCACTTCGGGTCGTCACAGGCCGCATTACTCCTTGATGCAATCCACGGTATAGCAGGCGCCACCCTCGCCGTCTTCACGTTGCAGGCCGTGTACGTCGGCATCGAAGCCGGGGAACTGGCTGTCGAAGGTGCGGGCGAACTGCAGGTAGTCGATGATCGAGCGGGTCTCGGCAGTGAAGCGCTCGCCCGGCATGATCAGCGGAATGCCCGGCGGATACGGCACCAACATCACCGCCGCGATGCGCCCTTCGAGCTGTTCGATCGGCACTGCCTCGACTTCGCCGCGCACCAGCTGGTTGTAGGCATCGGCCGGCTTCTGTGCCACCTGCGGCAGCACCGTGTACATGCGTTTGAGCGCCTTGGCCGTGGCGTTCTCGCGGTAGCAGCCGTGCAACTGCTCGCAGAGGTCGCGCAGGCCCATGCCGGCATAGCGCACCCCGCCTTCGCGGGCGACGCTGGGCAGGGTTTCGCTGAGCGGCGCGTTGGCATCGTACTGGCGCTTGAACTCCAGCAGGCCGGTCAACAGGGTGCTCCACTTGCCCTTGGTGATGCCCATGGAGAACAACACCAGGAAGGAATACAGGCCGGTCTTCTCCACCACCAGGCCATGTTCCCAGAGGAACTTGCTGACCACCGCCGCCGGAATCCCGGCCTCGGCCAGCTTGCCGTCGGCGGACAGGCCCGGCATCACCAAGGTGACCTTGATCGGGTCGAGCAGCACATAGTCTTCGGCTATGTCGCCAAAGCCGTGCCAGTCGGCATTCGGCTGCAGCAGCCAGTCGCCGGTGTGCACGCCCTCGCCGCCAGCCTGCTCCGGCTGCCAGATGCTGAACCACCAGTCATCGGGCGCCAGGTTCTGCCGCAGGTTGGCCAGGGCGCGGCGGAAGCTCAGCGCTTCGTCGAAGGTTTCCTGGATCAGCGAACGCCCAGCCGGGCCCTCCATCATCGCCGAAGCCACATCCAGCGAGGCGATGATGCCGTACTGCGGTGAGGTGGAGATGTGCATCATGAAGGCTTCGTTGAAACGATCGCGATCCAGCTGGCGGGCGCCGCCGTCCTGCACGTGGATCATCGAGGCCTGACTGAAGGCCGCCAGCAGCTTGTGAGTGGAATGAGTGGTGAACACCAGCGGCGAATGCTCGTCGCACTGGGTGCCCATGCCGTAGCGCCCGGCGTAGAACTCGTGGAACGCCGCGTAGGCATACCAGGCCTCGTCGAAGTGCAGCACTTCCACCGAGTCGCCCAGGGCCTGCTTGACCATCTCGGCGTTGTAGCAGAGGCCGTCGTAGGTGGAGTTGGTCACCACCGCCAGCTTGACCTTGGGCGCCCGACCGCGCGCCAGCGGGCTGGCGTCGATCTTGGCCTGGATCGATTCCTTGCTGAACTCGGAGAGCGGAATCGGCCCGATAATGCCCAGCTCGTTGCGCTCCGGGCACAGGTACAGCGGGATGGCACCGGTCATGATGATCGAGTGGAGGATCGACTTGTGGCAGTTGCGGTCAACCAGCACCAGATCGTCGCGGCCGACCATGGAGTGCCAGACGATCTTGTTCGCCGTCGAGGTGCCGTTGATCACGAAGAAGGTGTGGTCGGCGCCGAAGTTGCGTGCCGCGCGGGCCTCGGCCTCGGCCAGCGGGCCGGTATGATCGAGCAGCGAACCCAGCTCCGGCACCGACACCGAGAGATCGGAACGCAGGGTGTTCTCGCCGAAGAACTGGTGAAAAGCCTTGCCCACCGGGCTCTTGCGATAAGCCACGCCGCCACCATGGCCCGGCGTGTGCCAGGAGTAGTTGGACTGCGCGGTGTGCTGCACCAGGGCCTTGAAGAAGGGCGGCAACAGGCCGTCCAGATAGCTGTGTGCGGCGCGCGCCACCTGGCGGGCGAGGAAGGACACGGTGTCTTCGTACAGATAGAGGATGCCGCGCAGGTGGTTGAGATCGGCCATCGCCTCGGCCGGCGCATTCTCGATGGTGACCTGCTCGCCCAGGGCGTAGATCGGCAGTTGCGGCGCACGCACGCGGGCGATGCGGATCAGCTCGACCATGTCCTGCAACAGGCGCTGGTTTTCCCCTGCGCCCTCGGCGGCCACCAGAATGCAGGCCAGACCGTGGTGGGTGGAGGCGACGATGCGGCCCTCGGCGGAGGTCGCGGTGGAGAGGATGGTGAAGCCGTCCTGGCTCAGTTCCTGGGCGATGGCGCGGATGCGCTCGCCGGCCACGGTGTCGGCCTTGATGTCGCGGTGGACGATGAGGATGGGGAAGTTCAGGTCTTTATACATGGTGCCTTCCTGAGGGTGGTGCTCTCGGGCACCTATCCCCTCAGGTTAGAAGTTCGCCCGAACGGGCGGAACCCCCAGTGCGGCAAGCTGTACGAAAAGGTCGCATTAGCCGTGTTGGCGCAGGCCAGGGCTAACTCGCACCTACACCTCAGCTTTCGCTCGGCGCTTCCAGCTGCGCCCACAGCGATGGCGCACCGGCAGACTTCTCGATCACGGCCAGACGCGCGAGGTGCGCGGCCAGCTCGTCATCGCTGGCACGGATCACCCGCGTCTGCGCACGCCCGGCATCCAGACGACGAATCGGGCTGGGCATCTGCCGGCCGCTGCCGTCGCCACCCTCGCCGGCCAGCGACAGGTGAGTCTGGCCACCGGTCATGGTCAGGTAGACGTCGGCCAGGATCTCGGCATCGAGCAGTGCGCCGTGCAGGTCACGGCCGGAGTTGTCGACGCCATAGCGCTTGCACAAGGCATCGAGGTTGTTGCGCTGGCCCGGATGGCGTTCACGGGCCATCAGCAGGGTGTCGAGCACCGAGCAGTAGTCACTGACTTCGGCACGCTCGCTCTGCCCGAGCAGGGCGAACTCGTTGGCGATGAAGCCGATGTCGAACGCCGCGTTGTGGATGATCAGCTGCGCGCCGTGGATGAACTCGTAGAATTCGTCGGCGATTTCCTTGAAACGCGGCTTGTCGGCGACGAATTCGTTGGTGATACCGTGGACCGCGATGGCGCCTTCGTCGATCTCGCGATCCGGGCGCAGGTAGACGTGGAAATGCCGCCCGGTCAGGCGCCGGCCTTCCAGCTCGACACAGCCGATCTCGATGATGCGGTGACCGTCGGTCACCGGCATGCCGGTGGTTTCGGTGTCGAGTACGACGCTACGCATGTTTCATTGCCCTCACTTCATCCACGCCACGGTTGGCCAACTGGTCGGCCTTTTCGTTG
>JBOFCR010000056.1:0-2005 GCA_051646165.1 Pseudomonas sp.
TGGCTGCGGGTAGGTTACCTGACCACTGACGATGCGCGTGCGGCAGGTGCCGCAGGTGCCGCCCCGGCAGCTGAACTCCGGTGTCAGGCCGCGGCTCTCGGCCAGCTCCAGCAGGCTGCCGCTACCAGGCAGCCAGCGCGCCTCCTTGGCCGAGAGCTCAAAAAGCACGGGCACCGGGTTGCTGGCCGCCAGCGGCCAGTCCTGTGTCGGACCGGCCAGGTCGGGACGTCGCCTGAGGCTGGAGGGGCCGAAGGTCTCGGCATGCAGGCGACTGTCACTGATGTTCAGCTCGCGCAGGCCATCGTACAGCGCCTGGGTGAAACCGGCTGGTCCGCACAGAACAAAGTCATAGTCGTCGAAGGGCAGCACAGCCTTGAGCAGTTCGATATCGATGCGCCCGTGCAGGTCGAAGTCCAGTCCCTCCTGCAGCCCGGCCTCGGGCTGGCTGATGACTCGCAGCCAGTGCAGGGTTTCGCCGCTCTGCTGCTGCAGCTCATGCAACTCCCGGCTGAAGGCCAGCTCCGCCTGCTGGCGGGCGCTCTGGATCAGCCAGACCGTACGGCGCCGACGCAGCCGGCGATTCTGGTAGGCCACCTCGCGCAACATGCTCAGCAGCGGGGTGATGCCCACCCCGGCGGCCAGCAGTACAAGTGGCCGGTGCTGCACGGGATCGAGCACGAACTGCCCCTGCGCGGCCTTGGCCTCCAGCAGACTGCCGACCTTGATCTGATCATGCAGGTAGCCGGATGCCAGTCCGTCACGCTTCACGCTGATGCGCAGAACGTCATCGGAGGGCGCGTTGGACAGGCTGTAGGTGCGGATGACAGGGTGCGCCTGTCCGGGAATCGTCAGGCGCAGGGGCAGGTGCTGACCCGCCGAGAACGCCGGCCAGCCACCGACATCGGCCGGTTCCAGATAGAACGAGCGGATACTGGCGCTTTCCTCGACCACGCGTGCCACCCGCAGGGGGCGCCACTGATCGCGAAGTGTCTGCGCCTGCAGGCGCGCCTCGGCCTGTTCCCAGCTGCCGGTCATCAGGCTGTTGGGCGAGTAACTCTGTAAATCCCAGCGCAGCGTTAGCGCGCCTTGCCGACGGATCACCTGCTCGACCTCCACGTGCCAGAGGCGCTCAGCGCCCTGAAAAGCGCGGATTTCATCACCTTCCAGCGTCAGCTCAGTGCGCCCGCTGATCTGCAGCAGGTCACCCGTGGCGAAGTCGATGAACAACAGGCCGGCTTGCGGGTTGAGCAGCAGGTTGCCGAGGGTGTTGAAGTGCAGGTTGCCGGCAAAATCCGGGATGCTCAGGCGGTTGCCCTGCACCCGCACAAACCCGGCCTGGCCGCCCCGGTGGGAAACGTCCACCGCCAGCCGGCCATCCTCCAGGGTGACATAGCTGGCGACAAAGAAGGTGTCAGCACCGGCAATCATCTGCTGCGCCGGCTCATCCAGATGGTCCAGTTGCTCGGCCACCACGGCTGGTAGGGGTTGGCTGACGGGCAGCAGGTGCTGGCGCAGCTGGATGTACTGCGGGCAGTTGCCGAACGCCTGATCCACGGCGATGCCCAGGCCCTGCGCGTCACGCCCGACCACATTACCGTTAAGGCGATTACGCCGACGGGTATGCAGCTCGATGCCCAGCAGGCCGACGGCCGCACCGTCTTGCAGCGCCTGCGCGGCCGGATCGCCCGCGCCGAGCACGCTATCCAGCCGCAACAGGCGTGGCTCCGGGGAATGGGCAAAGCCGACCGGGCCTTCGAGGATGCTGGCCCAGGGGCGCCCTTGGGCGTCTACCGAGCCCAGCAGCAGGAACGGCAGTTGCCGGTAGAAATCACGGTGCTGGTCGGGCATATGGTCGCGGATCACCCGCCGGCCAAATGCTTCCATACGCTCGGCAACACCCACGCGCTCCTGTAACTGCTTTTCCCCGGCGTGCCAGGGAGATAAATTGGTCGGCTGTGGGCTGGTCATGGCAAGGCTCCGCTGAATGAAAAGGCCGGCGCGGCCG
>JBOFCR010000171.1:0-86595 GCA_051646165.1 Pseudomonas sp.
CGGCCCCTTAACCAAACGTTAGGCACTTCAAGGAGAGGCCGTGCATAAGTCACATACAGTCCCATATTACGTAGCTGGTGTTTCATTTGCTTTGGCTTCTCTTTCGTTAGCATGGGCAATACAAATTATTCAGCAAACGTATGCTGGTTGTGTTCGTTATAGCGAACCATGCGACCACTTCTTGCCACAATCAATTGCATTCGTGGCGTTTTTCACCCTTAGTATTGGGGCCCTAGCCTTGGCAATAGCTCGCCACTATCGAGCAAGGCGTGAAGCTAGAAAGTAAAGCGCCTAACAAGTGGTTCAAGTCACTCGCTTCGCTCGTTCGGGACCGCGTTCCGCGGCCCCTTAACCAAACGTTAGGTGCTTATGGAAAATCACCAATGGCGCGAAGCCTTAGCAATTGCAAGCCGCATCCTAGGCAAGGGATACAATGTCTCTTGGGCTAGCGAATCTTGGTGTTCATTCACCACATTTACCAGCCTTTCTAACCTTTGCGTGTACTGGCAAAAAGGAGTTCCGAGTGAAGCAGACCTGCTTTCTGACCGCACACGGGATGGCGGCTTATGGATGCAGTCTTTCTATTACTCAGATCTTGCACACATAATATTTCCCGCGAAATTTTATTGGGAAAAATTCCATAACGGTGAATTCACACATGGAGAGAAGATCCAGGATATTGGCTTTCTCTCCAAGGAGCTTGAAAAAGCAGGAATTCATCATAGGCTTACTGATTTAATACTCGAAATAAAAGCGTATTAACACCATGCAACCGCACCTAACAATGCGCTCAAATCGCTCGTTTCACTCGCTGGGACCGGCGAAGCCGGCCCCTTAGCTTAATCGTTATGCATCTCAGGGAAATATCAATGAGCGAAGAAATCGAAAGCACACTCCCGCCACCAGAGGAATTCTTTATATCAATTCCAATATATGAAGAATTCTCACTTGAAGGGGAGAATGCAAAGAAATATTGGGATATTGAGTATTTCAAAGGAACAATTGATTGTTACTGCCCGGAATGTGGCAGTCACAGTATTTTTGATCGAAACCCCGATAAGATACATTATGACTTAAAGGGATCCACATACGATCACCTTTTTGTTGTAGAACTAAAGTGCACAAGAAACCGCGACCATGTTCTATTTTATCTCTTCAAGGTCTGGAAGAAAAAGCTACAAAAAATTGGTCAATTCCCATCAATAGCAGACTTAAATATTCAGGATGTAAAGAAATATTCAGAGGTTCTGGAAAAAGAACAGTTCAGGGAACTAATTAAGGCAATAGGACTATCTGCCCATGGCGTTGGCGTTGGCTCTTTTGTCTACCTTAGAAGAATATTTGAATCCTTGATCATGGAAGCTCACGCGCAGGCCTCTACAAGCTCAGAGTGGGACGAAGAAACATTTTCCAAAGGACGAATGGGCGAAAAAATTAAAATACTTGACAGCTACCTCCCAGCCTTCCTCGTTGAAAATAGAAAGTTGTATGGGATTCTCAGCAAAGGCATTCATGAGCTTTCAGAGAACGAATGCCTAAAAGCCTTCCCCATTGTTAAAGTTGGCATAGAGATAATACTTGACGCCAAGCTCGAAGAGATTAAGAGAGAAAAGAAATTAATAGAAGCCAGGAAGGCGATTTCAGGATTCGGTGAAAGAGAAGCATAACAATGCGCTCAACTATCGCTCACTTCGTTCGCTGGACAGTCAAAAGCTGCGCTTTTGCCTGCCCGTTAGCTTAATCGTTATGCAAAAAACAGATCATGAGTGAAAGTTACATATGATTGAAAATCCCAAACCATCCGATTGGAAGGATCTGCAATCAGGAGTATGTAGGATACTTAATGAGGTTGGGATAGCTGCTGAAACAGAGAAATCTGTCGAGACGCCCAGAGGGAAAGTTGAGATAGATGTGTTCGGGATAGATGAAAACAGCGTAGAAAAAATAAAGTACATTATCGAATGTAAGAACTGGGGTAGCACAGTACCGCAAGCAGTCGTGCATTCATTTACAACCGTGCTTCATGAGACAGGTGGCCACATTGGCATATTGATATCCAAGGAGGGCTTTCAGGAAGGAGCACTAAACTATATACAGCACACAAACATTGTGGCTTTGACATATGCCGAATTCCAAGAGCGTTACTTCAAGCAATGGTATAGTAAGTATTTTTGCGTCAAGGTTCTCTCCGCTGTAGATTGCCTACTACAGTATGTGGAGCCAATCAATAGTCGCAGATCAAGATTCCTGAATCAGCTTGATGCGGCCAAGAAATCAGAATATGAAGTGCTATGCAATAAATATCAAATTTTTACAATGGTTATGGCCATGCTGAGCATGGATAAATTTGCAAGCAGCCACGAACCAACAGCTCTTTTTGATATTGAAGATTTTAAATCAAGGTTAGTTAATGGCTTCGGTGATGAGTTTCAATACAAAGCAATCTACTATCGAGACCTAGCGGCTGAAATCTCTAGTCATGCTGCGGAAATTACCGAGAAATTTCATACTGTATTTGGACGTAATATTTTCGCATAACAAGTGGTTCAAATCGCTCGCTATGCTCGCTGGGACGGGCTAAAGCCCTCCTCTTAACCAAACGTTAGACCCCAGAGGGAATTATGCGAAAACTTGCAATCCTCCTGAACATTGCGCTCATGGGTATGATTGGCTATCTGATCTACGACAAAGGAATGCCGGGAAAGCATGAGATATTCTTGTTCATCTTACTAATTTCAACACCCATAGTTAGCCTTCTCGCACTTTTGCTCTCTAAAAAAGAATCCGAGCCAGGCCTGATATCTCTTTACCTTCAGCGCAAAAAGCTAGAGGAAGCACAACGAATCAGCGCCATCAAAAAAAGCTTGTAGCTGGGGTCTAACAATGCGCTCAAAGCGCTCACTTCGTTCGCTGGGACCGGCTAAAGCCGGCCCCTTAGCTTAATCGTTATATGCAGCTAGATATGAAAAAATACTCAGCATTGATATGGCTCCTTTTTAGTCTCTCCACACTATCCATGGCAGAGACCGAAAGCGATGTTTATCAAGTCACTCTAAAAGCACCCCAAAGTGACTTGCAGTTATTTGTCTGCATCAACGAAGAATGCCAAAAGTCGTTGAGCCACAAAAAAGCCAAAGATGAATACATCTATGATTTTGGAATATTTTCAGTCCCTAACATCAAGAATATTGAGTTAAAGGCCTTTAGGTATTACCCGGAGAAGAGACGAATTCGAAGGGCACGCGAACAATATGTGCTCGGAGTGTGTGACACCTCCAGCTGCGGCAGCTTCAACTTCACTAAAGCCAATGCTCCTGTCACCTCAACTACAGATCTCTGCAAACTTGGTCTTTCTTCGTGCGGGAGGGGGCCCTCTCCTCGATAAAGGCACATAACAATGCGCTCAAAGCGCTCACTTCGTTCGCTGGGACCGGCTAAAGCCGGCCCCTTAGCTTAATCGTTAGGTTACCCGGTAATCACAATGCCACACTCTTACAAATACGCCATATTACTCATAACACTCCTGCTTCCTTACTTAATTGTCAGCTATAGAAACAAATTTGATCGCGCCACTCATACCGCCTTAAGATTTAGTCTAGCTGTAGTCGCGGTATGGATTTGGCTACTCTGTACCCGATTTCTAGTTGATTACATTGATCTTCAACTAGCTGTAACGCCGGAACAGCGCGAGTCAATTTACTCTGGAGATGGCGCACGAAATGTATTTTCTTTATTTTTTGGCTGGGTGCCAGGCGTAGTTCTGGCCACCCTTAGCTGGTGTATTGCTAAGTTTTACAAATGGTTATTCCGCCACAGGTATACCACCTAACAAGCGGTTCAAATCGTTCGCTTCGCTCTCTGGGACGGGCAGAGCCCGCCCCTTAACCTAAACGTTAGGCCACCACAAGGAACGTATCCCGCATGAACGAAGTACTCTTCTACATTCTTCTCTTTTCAACGCCTATCTTTACAGGCTCGGCCTTATTTTCTGCAGGGCTTCTTATCTACAAGAAGAATAATTCCCTATCGGCTCTGTGCGCCGCTATTGCAACAGCAATTTATCTGGCGCTAACCCTGTTTGCCAATTTGGCCCCCACAGAGATTGCTTACACTGCAGAGGGTGAAGTTTCTCTTCCAGGCAATATCGCCTCCCTAGCATCAGATCTTTCCGGAATGGCTCTTATTGTGGCCTCCATGTCATTCTTGGTTTATGCCTTGAGGCTTAAGAAGGCCTAACAATGCGCCCAACTGTCGCTCACTCCGTTCGCTGGACAGTCAAAAGCTGCGCTTTCGCCTGTCCCTTAACCAAGCGCTATACACACACATGAACAAATTACTCATCGCAGCACTTCTCATAATCTTTAGCCAAGCAATTTACGCCTCTAAAGAAGCATCACTTGATTTTAACTCTTTCTACTTTTCATCAGAAGGGATTGGGGAATCTGGACAAATAACCATAAAAGGCTCACAAACATCGGAGGGGATTCAATCCCTAACGGTAAATGCATTCGATAAAGAGTATGCAATCCCGAAAGAGCAACTATCCAAACTGGGCACAATCAGTGCAAATCAAATCCATATATCGTATGAATACGGCCGATATGGCGCAGGCGGAAGGACGCTTTACGTACGTCTTACTAGAGGCTTTGTTGGCGGTAGCGCCTCGGGCAAAATTCTAGCACTGAGAGCAAACGGAAGAATCAGAATAAAAGACTATAAAAGTGAGTAAGTATGCGTATAACAATGCGCTCAACTGTCGCTCACTTCGTTCGCTGGACTCGCAAAAGCTGCGCTTTTGCTCGCCCGTTAGCTTAATCGTTAGCTCTCAAGGGAAATTCATGCGTCTGATCGCAGCACCATTACTTATTCTATTATTCGCACTCTATGGCTGTGACGATGTTAATCCTGACTCCGTTAACACAACAGAATCCGCGAAACCATTCCGCATTGTGGCCCACTCGGACATGCAAACAAGTGAAGTGATAGAAGAGCGGCATCCAGGCGATTCGCTTTACGAATATATGCAGGCAATTGAGGTCGCGGCTAACGAGGCATTAGCAAACGAACCAGCACATCCAGCTGGAGGCTATTTAGTATTCGCGGTTCGGCCTAGCGGTCAGTCGATGGTCTGGCTACAGTTCGAACCCGCTATCCCCACAGCAGTCGCTTCTAAACTTAAGACCGCAGTACTTAAAGTTCCCGCGTGTAAGTCACGCAATGGGGTTTTTGTCTTTTCGCTTAGCTCATCACTTTGGGGCGCACCTGAATCAAATGACCTCGTAGAACCGGTAGAGTGGCGCGAAGAAAAGCAGGTTCGCGATTACAGGCTGGATATTGGGACTCTGGTTGATAAAGTATGGCCTGCCGAAAACCAAAGACTTGACAACAAAATTAAGTGAGCATGAGTGATGGCTAACAATGCGCTCAAAGCGCTCGCTCGGGACCGGCTAAAGCCGGCCCCTTAACCAAACGTTATGTCCCACTTTTAGCCAAGGAAGGTGTCATGAGAAAAGCAGCATTACCATTAGTCGCGCTACTGGCATTCACAGCCTACACCGCATTTGTAATGTCACAAGCCGAGCAATCGCTCATCCAATTCGGCATGGAGCTAATGTCTAGCCTAGACACTGCACAGGTTGTAATTGATCTCTACATCCTAGCGGTGCTTGCCTGCATTTGGATGTATCACGACAACAAAGCACGTAACAAGCCATTTATAGCCATTGTTCCGTACATCGTAATTACTGCAATCTTTGTATCTATCGGTCCTCTGCTCTACCTTGTCATCAAGAACCTTTCAAAGGAGCCCAGCGCAGGTGAAACATAACAATACGCTCAACACTGTTCTCTCCGCTCACTGGACTCGCAAAAGCTGCGCTTTTGCTCGCCTGTTAGCTTAACCGTTATGCACCTCTTGGAGCACCTGAGTCGCCAATGGAAGACATAGTCAGTGAAATAGGTAAAGGCTTCTTGAGAGCCATTGGCTTTTTCCTTGTCGAAGTGCTTTTCAACTTCGTCTTTTATTACATCGGTTGGCCAATATGCAAAATATTGTCACTTGGCCATTATCCCAAGAAAGTCACGCATGACTACCTACACACTGATACTCGACAAGGGCTCTTGTGTAGTTTCGTAGGTTTCATGTTCGCGGTGCTTGTTGGCTTATATTTGGCTGGCCAATTCAATATAGGCGGCGCATAACAATGCGCTCAAATCGCTCAAATCGTTCGCTGGGACCGCGTTCCGCGGCCCCTTAACCAAACATTAGGCCTATGACGATTCCACTCGAAACAATCGGAAGCATCACGAACACCGGTCACAGCGGTCATAGAGTTCGCGTACAAGATGACTCCGCCAATACTGGTGGCTACCTTATCTATGAGTGGTGGGCTGGGTCGAATGGCCCTAGTTTTGAAAACTCGTTTGACTCATGGGTTGCCTCTCAAGAGGATCTAGAGCGTTATTTCGTCGAAACAGGTTGGGCTGTTACCTGGCAAGCCTAACAATGCACTCACTCCGTTCGCCGGGACCGGCGAAGCCGGCCCCTTAGCTTAATCGCTAGGTTTCACATGCAGAATCTCACCAAACTATTTGAAAGCCACTATTCAGCTGCCCAGATCGACCTGACAGACCCCGGCTGGTATATGAACTGTGGGATTCCAAGCGAAGCTGGCTGGTACTTTATTACTACTAACACCCCTATAGAGGTTCTTGCGCGGCAAGAGCTATGGGCGTCAACTTACATAACAAAAAAAGCGAAGGCCAGTGCGAAAGTTAAAAACTACAACCTAAAAATTAGGGCTATTCGATTCTCATCAAAACAGCCACAAGTCTGGAGTAAAGTGGCTGTCTATTCGGGAAAGACGTCCGATCTTCGTGCGCGCGCAAAGGAGCATACGTTTCCGGATCCTGGTACAGCGGGCCTAGCCATCGCCAAGTATCCTGAACTTCAGAAATACGAGTGGGTATTCAACTACCACCTCCGCTCGCGCCTAAATGAGCCACTCGTACCTCCAGATGTTACCTTGCTGCTTGGGGAGCAAATTTGGCGTGCAACCAATGGCTGGCCTGTTCTATGTGCGGGGTGAAACCTAACAATCGGTTCAAATCGTTCGCTTCTTTCTCTGGGACTGCGTGCCGCAGCCCCTTAACCAAACGTTGATGCCCCTCCTCCGGCATAAATATGGTGTATGCAAGCCCACCCCCCAAACCAATCCGCAAGCGCTGGAGCTTGTGTCACTATCTACCCGAGCGACAGGCTCGAGCACGGTTCACCCATTAGCCCAGTGGAAGCTTTCTCTACGGGATGTTCCTGAAGAACATAGCGCGCATGGGTATTTCTTGAAAACGCATAAGAAAAGTTGACCCCGAAGAAGCCGCTATAACACCGCGACAGGTGTGCGGCATCGGTAAATCCGGCGGATTTGATGGCGGCGGCGACGGGGACGCCAGACAGTATCAAGGTGATAAATTCAATAAGCCGATACCACAGGCGATGCCTGCGTAAAGGCGCCCCCACATGCAGGCTGAACAAGCGTATTAGCCCTGACTCTGACAAACCCACCTCTTCAGCCAGCGCCTTGACTGAGATATTGAGCGAGGCCGTGTCTCTTAATCGCTGGATGACGTGAACTACACGCGGGTCCGTATTGGCTGCATCATCACCTGCACATTGCAGGATCATCGACTCCACGCGCTGCTGCGCCTCGGCGAAGCCAGGCTCATCATCGCGCAGCTGGATCAGGCTCTCGGTCAGACGGCGCTCGCATGCCAAGTTGTAATAAACGCCACCACTGAGCGACTCCATTTTCCGCTTCAACAACAGAAAATCGGGTTTTGCTGCATCCAGGTAACAGGCCGAAATTACGGCGCCCTGGTTTTCGATGCCGATTCGGCAGCCGGCGGGGATCAGGATGCTTCTGGTACTAATCCAGCGCCCTTCGCCGGCGCTCCTGAATCTCACAGCCCCTTCAAGGCAAACCAGCAAGGCGGAAGCAGCAGAGTGCAAGTCCCGTATGCGCAACTGAGAGCGCCCTAGATAAATGTACCGCTTGTTGGATACATAGATCAGTGCAGGCGGACCCTCCGGCTTTGGAATCCAGTCATTCATATATTAGTTATTGATTCCGGAGTTAGATTTTATTATTCCCGCAACCACAACCGAAAACACTTAATAACAGCCGATGGCGCCTAGCGCCTCGCCCAAGAGCTAGTGATACCTGAAATTCCGGCCAGTGATGAATCAGATGAAAGTATGAAGCTGGAGTGATTTTAGCTGTCAGCCGAAATGCGTCATCGCGCAGAAAACCCCATTGCAAACTTAAACAGCGGTAGACGATCAACTGGGGCGCCCCGGCAATAAACAATACCGGTGAGTCCCATGGTAACCCCTGCCCCGTCACTCCTGCCGTCCCTGTAACAACTCCATTTACCTGCAAGACAAGTCCAACAGCTCGGCAGTACTGCAGGCGTTGGCAGCATCCGCTTTCTTGTAAGAACTGAGAGTGATTGCGGATTGTTGCCCATGATGGCCCTTGATAGCTTCCGGGCATCAACTCGATGGTAGAGACGTATGAGTTGAGTACCTCCAGGTTTCTGCAAAAACAATAACAATATCAATGAGGCAAATCGCATGAGCGTGAAAGCATCACTCGCAAAAACAGCCCTGCTTATCGCATCACTTCTAGCAAGCTCGTATGTGTATTCGGCAACCGGCCCATCCGCCCCCTGCACGAACTGCACACGCGGTCCTGCCCCGACCGCATCCGCACTGAAAAGCAACACCGGCCCCTTTACCACTGCCAAGTTCTCGGTGTCCGGCACCCTCAAAGGCTTTGGTAACAGCACGGTGTACTACCCAACCAATACCACGGGGAAAATGGGCGCGATTGCGGTCATCCCGGGTTATCTGTCCTATGAGGACAGCATCGAGTGGTGGGGGCCGCGCCTGGCGTCCCATGGCTTTGTGGTGATGACCATGAACACCAGCACCATCTACGACCAGCCCGATAGCCGTGCCACCCAACTCAGCAAGGCACTGGACTATGTGATTGCCCAGAGCAACACCAGCTCCAGCCCGATCTATGGCAAGGTCGACAGTACGCGCCTCGGTGCTATTGGCTGGTCGATGGGCGGTGGGGGCTCGTTGAAATTGGCCACTCAGCGCTCGCTGAACGCCATTATTCCCCAGGCGCCGTACTACGCAGGCAGCAATAGCTTCAACACGATCAAGACCCCTGCGCTGATTCTGGCCTGCAGCGCTGATACGGTAGCCCCTGTAGCAGTCCATGCTTCGCCGTTCTACAACAAGATCCCCAGCACAACGCCCAAGGCATTTCTGGAGATCTATGGCGGCTCGCACTTCTGCGCCAACTCCGGCTACCCGAACCAGGATCTGCTGGGTCTCTATGGGATTTCCTGGATGAAGCGCTTCATCGACTTCGACACGCGCTACAGCCAGTTCCTCTGCGGCCCCAACCACACCGCCGACGGCACCCTCTCCGAGTACCGCCAGAACTGCCCTTACTAAGTCGTTTACAGTAGAGAGCTAACCGCCAATGGGATGAACTCAATGAGTTCATCCCATTTTTCATGGAAGATGAATTGAAATGCAGAACTTCAGGTAAGGGCAGGTCATGACGGAATCACTCGACTGGCAGGTTGAAGCGCAAGACTTCTTCGAAGCTTTCACCGCGGCGTTCCGGGCATTCGACGGCCCTCTCATCGCCCAGCGCTATGCTGCGCCCTATCTTGCACTGAGCACTGAAGGCGTTCTCAAGCAGTTCAGTACGCAAGAGCAGATCGGCGAGTACTTCCACGGCATCGTCGCCCAATACTACAGCCAGGGTTGCCGCGCTTGCCGTTTCAACGCGCTCACGGTGACGCCCCTGGGCTTGAACAGCGCCCTCACAAGCCTCACGTGGGAGCTGCTGCGCGACGACGATAGCGTGGTCAGTGCCTGGCGCGAATCCTATACCCTCATGCGCACGCCGGATGGCCTCAGGATCTTTGCATCGATCGACCATGCGGGCTAAATCCTAGTCGCATGGGTTCTACTTGAGCGGATAACCGGCTCAGGCAAACAGCCTCACAACCCCATCTGCTTGCTGATGATCTCGTTCATGACTTCACGGGTGCCGCCACCGATGGAGAGGATGCGGTTGTCGCGGTACAGACGCTCGACCAGGCTTTCGCGCATGTAGCCCATGCCGCCCATGATCTGCACGGCGTCGTAGGTGATGCGGTCGGCGATGTCGGTGGCGAAGTTCTTAGCCATGGAGATTTCCTTCACCACGCTCTTGCCGGCGGCCATTTTGGCGGCTTGGCGGTAGGTGAACTCGCGTGACACTTCCAGCTCGGTGGCCATCTCGGCCAGGCGGTGCTTGAGCACCTGGAACTTGCCGATAGGTTTGCCGAAAGCCTCGCGCTCACGGCCCCAGCGCAACGACTCTTCCAGCGCCAGCTGTGCGGTCATGTTGGCCATCAGCGCCAGCGACAGGCGCTCGCTCTGGAAATTGGCCATGATCCCGGCGAAACCCATGTTCTCCATGCCGATCAAGTTGCCCACTGGCACCTTGCAGTCGTCGAAAAACAGCTCGGCGGTGTCCGAGGCCCACCAGCCCATCTTTTTCAGCTTGCGGCCGACGCTGAAGCCCGGCGTGCCCTTCTCGATCAGGAGCAGGCTGACGCCGCCGAAGCCTTCGCCGCCGGTACGCACCGCCACGGTGTAATAGTCGGCACGCACGCCGCTGGTGATGAAGGTCTTGCTGCCGGTGACGCGGTAGCAGTCGCCATCGCGCACGGCGCGAGTCTTGAGGCTGGCGACGTCGGAACCGCCGGAAGGCTCGGTCACCGCCAGGGCCATGACCTTCTCGCCGGCCAGTACCTGCGGCACCACGCGCTCGCGGATGTCCGGGCGGGCCCACTTGAGCACCGGTGGCAGGCCGATATCCAGCGAGCCGAGGCCCGCGACCAGGCCACCCGAGCCCGAGCGCATCAGTTCTTCGCTGGCGGCTACCTTGGCGAACAGGTCACCTTCGTGACTGCCGCCGTACTGCTCCGGATAGCCGATACCGAGGATGCCGGCGGCGCCAGCCTTCTGGTACAGCTCGCGGGGAAATTCCTCGGCCTCCTCCCAGTCCGCCACGTGGGGCAGGATTTCCCGCTCGACGAAGCGGCGTACCGAGTCGCGAACCAGTTGGTGGGAGTCGTCGAAGTATTCCTGGAAGGCGCTCATCGGGGCAGCTCTCGTTTATTGTTTTCGCCACACTAACCGAGCGCTTGCTTGGTTTTCAAGGATTAATCCGCGCAGCGCTCTGGCTGGCGGATTGCAGCAGTTCTGCCCGATGACCAGGCGCTGCAGGGTTTCTCCATGGACAGCCGCGCGCAGCTCTACCGCAGGCAGGCTCCGGAATCCGCCGGTTTCCACTCGTGAGCGCTGCTTTTTCGTCATTCCCGCGCAGGCGGGAATCCAGAGGAGCTGTGCATCTGGGCTCCCACCTTCGCGGGAGCGACAGTAAGCGGATAGCGAAGTAAGCCCGCCCATCTACGCCGCGCCGAAACGCGCGCGATACTTGGCAGGCGCCAGGCCGGCGCGGTTGCAAAGATACGATGGGGCCGGTACTGGCAGCTGCTGGCCAGTCCATCACCCGGGACAGGTCGCTCAGTCAGCGATTGGCCGGCGGCCGGCGAAAGCATGTGCCAGGGTGCCACCGTCCACCAGCTCCAGCTCGCCACCCAACGGCACGCCATGGGCGATGCGCGACAGGACGATGCCCTTGCCGGCCAGCAACTGGGCGATGTAATGCGCCGTCGCCTCGCCTTCCACGGTCGGATTGGTGGCCAGGATCATCTCGCGAAATTGTGCGCCTTCGACACGTGCCAGCAGCTCGGGAATGCCGATGGCCTCCGGGCCCAGGCCATCGAGCGGCGACAGGTGGCCCTTGAGCACGAAGTAGCGCCCGCGATAGCCGGTCTGCTCCACCGCGAACACATCCAGTGGCCCTTCCACCACGCACAGCAGCGCATCATCGCGGCGCGGGTCGGCACACTGCGGGCAGAGGTCGTCCTCGCTCAGCGTGCGGCACTGCTTGCAATGCCCTACCCCCTCCATCGCCGCCGTCAGCGCCTGGGCCAGGCGCAGGCCGCCGCTACGATCACGCTCGAGCATCTGCAGCGCCATGCGCTGGGCCGTCTTCTGCCCTACTCCAGGCAGGATGCGCAGGGCGTCGACCAGTTGGCGGATCAGCGGGCTGAAGCTCATGGGGGTTACCGTGAAGTAAGGAAGGCTTTTAATCACCCCCGCTCGTGGCAAGGGGCGATCAGGCGACGTGCAGGGCAAGGCGTGGGGAAGCGTGGGCACCGGAGTTTACTGGTGTAAATGAGGATGCCCGCGCTTCCCCGCAACGCAGCCATGTGCGTTGACTGGATGCCCCGTTTTAGAAAGGCATTTTGAAGCCGGGGGGAAGCTGCATGCCTGCGGTCATGCCGGACATCTTGTCCTGGCTGTTCTGCTCGACCTTGCGCACCGCGTCGTTGACCGCTGCGGCGATCAGGTCTTCGAGCACCTCCTTGTCTTCCTGCATCAGGCTGTCATCCAGGGTGATGCGCTTGACGTCGTGGCGACCGGTCATCACCACGCTCACCAGGCCAGCGCCGGACTGGCCGGTGACTTCGGCGTTGGCCAGCTCTTCCTGCATCTTCTGCATTTTTTCCTGCATCTGCTGCGCCTGTTTCATCAGGCCTGCCATGCCACCTTTCATCATGATGGGTTCCTCAACTATCCAATTAGCTATTCAGGGGTTCGATGGAATCGGCGCGGATCACCGCACCGAATTGTTGAATCATCTGCTGGATCAGCGGGTCGGCGTGAATCGACTGCTCGGCCAGGCGCTGGCGCTCGGCGCGCTTGCGCGAGGCGGCCTGGGCCGGGGTTTCCTGCTCAGGCAGGATCAGCTCGATGCGCAGCTTGATGGTACGCCCCAGATGCTGGTCCAGCGCATCGTTCAGGCGGCGCTGCTGGGTGGCATTGAACAGCGCACTGTGGCCCGGGTCCAGGTGCAGCAGCCAATCGTCGCCATTGGCTTCGATCAGGGTGCAATTGGCGCCGATGCTGCCGGTCATGCCGGACAGCCCCAGGCGCGGGAACAGATCCAGCCATTCGGCGGCCAGGCCGGTGGCAGGCTTGGCCGCCGGCAATGGCTCGGTTTCGGCAACCGGCTCGGCGGCCGAGACATCGAAGTTGTAGTCGAGGCTGTCCGCATCGGTCTCGGCGTAGTCGTAGTCGCCGGGCGGCGGCTCGTCGTCATCGCCCTCCTCGGCTGCGACAACGGCTGGCACCGCAGCGATTGGAGCAGGCACGCTGGCAACCGCCACCGGTTCAGCTGCAGCTGCAACAGGCACGAGAGCGGCCACCGGCTCGTTGGCAAGTGGCTCAGCTGCTGGCTCGGCAACCACCGATGCAGGCTCCGCGGCAGCTTGCTCCCAAGGCAGATCGACAACCGGCGCAGCAGCCACGCTCGGCGCACTGAGCGGAGCAACCGCAACGGCCGCTACGGGCTCCGATACCAATGCGACAGGCGCTACAACAGCTTCGACGACAGCGACCGGCGCCACGGGCGGAACCGGCGCGGCAACGACCGGCGGGATAACAGCAGGAGATGCGATAGGTGCCGGCACGCCAGCAATGGCTGCGCCGGCCACTGGGTTGTGTGTGGAATCAGCTGTGGCCGTGCTGATTCCCAGTGGCTTTGAAGGCAATTCCTTCAACGGTGAGCGCGGTGCTCCGTCGGCATCCGCCGGGCGGAACGCCAACATGCGCAACAGCACCATCTCGAAGCCGCTGCGCGGGTCCGGCGCCAATGGCAGGTCGCGGCGACCGATCAGGCCCATCTGGTAGTAGAACTGCACGTCTTCGGCCGGCAGTGCCTGGGCCAACGCCAGCACACGCTCGCGATCGCCCTGGCCGTTGTCCACCGCATCAGGCAGGGCCTGGGCCACAGCCACGCGGTGCATGACGTTGAGCATTTCTGCCAGCACGCCGCCCCAGTCCGGGCCTTGCTCGGCCAGATGGCGCACCGCTTCGAGCAGCGCCCGCGCATCGCCTTCGAGCAGCGCATGCAGCACGCCGTAGACCTGGCCATGATCGAGAGTGCCAAGCATCGAGCGCACATCGGCGGCCAGTACCTTGCCCTCACCAAAGGCGATGGCCTGGTCGGTCAGGCTCATGGCATCGCGCATCGAGCCATCGGCGGCACGGCCGAGCAGCCACAGGGCATCGTCCTCGAACGGCACGCTTTCGGCGGTCAGTACGTGGGTCAGGTGCTCGACCACCCGCTCCGGCGGCATGTTCTTCAGGGAGAACTGCAGGCAGCGCGAGAGGATGGTTACCGGCAGCTTCTGCGGATCGGTGGTGGCGAGCAGGAATTTGACGTGGGGCGGCGGCTCTTCGAGGGTCTTGAGCAGCGCATTGAACGAGTGCGTGGAGAGCATGTGCACTTCGTCGATCAGGTAGACCTTGTAGCGCCCGCGACTCGGTGCGTACTGCACGTTTTCCAGCAGTTCGCGGGTGTCTTCGACCTTGGTGCGGCTGGCGGCGTCGACTTCGATCAGGTCGATGAAGCGCCCCTCGTCGATCTCCCGGCAGATCGAACACTGCCCGCATGGGGTGGAGCTGATGCCGGTCTCGCAGTTCAGGCACTTGGCGATGATGCGCGCGATGGTGGTCTTGCCCACGCCGCGGGTGCCGGTGAACAGGTACGCATGGTGCAGGCGCTGGCTGTCCAGGGCGTTGATCAGGGCCTTGAGCACATGGGTCTGGCCGACCATTTCGCGGAACGAGCGCGGACGCCATTTACGTGCAAGAACCTGATAACTCATCGAAAACCGTCGCAACTGGAGGGCGGAAGGGGCTAATCCTAGCGGAGCACCGGGCAAATTGCATCCGCAGCTCGAACAGCAATGTGATCCGGCGACGCCGACTGATACGGGCAGGCACAGGCTATCGCACTATCGCGGCATGCACAGGCGACAGAGTGACGAATGATTCGAGGAAAACGGCTAACCCAGGACGGGTTATGGAGGCAACCCCACCAGCCACACCCCGGCACACAATGTTCCCGCTGTGGCTGCTTCCTTCCGGATCTGACCAGGTTAACGGGTAATCGTTGCGGGGGGACCGATGGGGTCACCATAACGAAGCCCGTCAGGCGACGGGCCGCGCCATTGTACTGACTGAACGCAAAGTTACAAGCGCTTCAACCACTTAGCTCAAGCACACGGATGTGCAGCGAATATGCACGGGCCTGAAACGAACAACCCGGACGCTTGCCCGGGTTGTTGACTAGTGCGACAAACGGGGCCTTATGCCCCAACCCTTTACACGCGGAAACGTCCGACCAGTTGCGCCAGGCCGTGGGACAGTTCGGACAACCGGGCGCTGGCCTGGGTGCTCTGCTCCGAAGTCTGCGCCGCTTCGTTGGACAGGTCGCGGATATCGCTGATGTTACGCGCAATTTCCTCGGTCACCGCGCTCTGCTCCTCGCAGGCGGTGGCGATCTGCGCCGCCATGTCGTTGATTCGCGCCACCGAGTCGCCGGTAGCCGACAGTGCACCATCCACACCGGCGGCACGTTCGACGCTGTCACGGGCCCTCTCGCTGCCCGAGTGCATGGCCTTGACCGCATTCTGCACGCCGGACTGCAGACGCTCGATCATCTGCTGGATGTCCTTGGTCGAGTCCTGGGTTCGCGCTGCCAGGGCCCGTACCTCGTCGGCCACCACGGCGAAGCCACGGCCCTGTTCGCCGGCCCGGGCCGCTTCGATCGCGGCGTTCAGCGCCAGCAGGTTGGTCTGTTCGGCAATGCCCTTGATCACCGCCAGCACGGCGCCGATATTGGCGGTTTCCTGCTCCAGGGTCTGGATGGTGTCGGAGGCGCTTTCCACCTCGTGGGCCAGTTGGCGAATGGCGTGAATGGTCGCGCCGACTACCTGGGCGCCATCGCGCGACTGCACCTCGGCACTGCGGGCCGCGTCGGCGGCATTCTGCGCATTGCGCGCCACTTCATGCACCGCGGCGCTCATTTCCGTCGCAGCCGTGCTGACCTGATCCACGGCGGCATGTTCGCTGCTGATCAGGCGATCGTTGGCAGCCGCCATGCCGGCCAGGCTTTGCGCCGAGTCGGCTACCTCGCCAGTGACCCGCCCGACTTCCTTGATCAGCGGTTGCAGCTTGTCGAGGAAGCGGTTGAAGGCATCGCTGAGCTTGCCCAACTCATCGCGGGACTGCACGTCCAGGCGTACACGCAAATCGCCATCGCCATCGGCGATCTGTTCGATGCGGTGCAGCAGGTTGTGCAGTGGACGGGTCACCAGGATCGGGAATCCAACGACCAGCACAGCGCAGATCAACAGACCGATGCCGATGATCAGCGCCTGTTGCCAGCTACGCTCCTCACCCAGGTTGATGGCCGCTGTCCCTTCGGCATTGGCCGAGTTGTCTTCCAGCTCGCCAAGCTTGTCGATCGAATCACGCATGGCCTCGAACTGTGCTTCGCTGTCGCCGAAACTCAATGCCGAGGCGGCTACGGGGTCGCTGGCGGCCAGTTCGACGACCTTGTTGGAGGTGGCCTTCCACTGGGCAAAGCCACGGTCGAAGTCGGCCACCAGCTTCATGGCCTCGGCACCCGGCTGCATGTCGGCGTACTTGTGCACGCGATCGTAGGCCTGCTGGATATTCTCCGCCTGGGCCGCCTTGAGGTCGGCAATGTGCTCGCCGGCAGCCTCGTCGAGCAGGCTGCGCTCGGCGACAAAGCCCTGATACAGGTCACGGTCGGCATTCAGCAGCAGGCTGATGGCTGGCAGGTAGCGGTTGGTCAGGCGCGTACTCGAATCCGCAACCTGACTGATGCCCTGCATACCCAGGGCACCCATCAGCACCAGCAGCACGGCAAGCAGGAGGATGGGCAGCGCGATCTTCCAGCGGAAGCCCAAGTCAGCAAACAATCGAAGCATGTCTGTCTCCACAGCAGGGTCTATATGCCTGCTTATCGACTAGCATAGTCGCTTACTAAATGATGGCTGTTAGCCATGTCGCGATACCTTTCAAGATCAGCCCGGCAGTTATCAGGATCGCCTTACTTTGTGCTAGCGTGCCTGCCAAATTGCCCGCCTGACGGGCCCCTCATATCTCTAGCCTGGAGTGCCCCATGGCCATTACCAAAGACCAGTTGATCAGCGACCTGGCCGAAGCCACCGACCTGCAAAAGAGCGACGTGCGCGCCCTGCTCGACCAGCTCAGCGAGATCGTCGCCGATGCGCTGGAAAACGATGGCGAGATCAGCCTGCCGGGTATCGGCAAACTCAAGCTCAGCGAGCGTCCAGCACGTACCGGGCGCAACCCGCAAACCGGCAAGGCGATCCAGATCGCGGCGAAGAAAGCGGTCAAGCTGGTACCGGCCAAGGCTCTGGTCGACGGTCTCAATCCAGCTTGATTCGCACCCTCAGGGCATCACCTGCAGCTTGGCCGGCGGCACTACTGCTACAGCTTCGGCCACGGGTGCCTTCTGGCCAAGATCGTTCTGCCGGATGCGCCTGATCTGCTCGACCCGGCTGAGATTTTCCCAGGCGATGTCGTAGTGCGACGGCGATTGCTCGATGGCCGAGCGGAAGAACTGCTCGGCCATGTCCAGCTTGCCTTCGATCAGGCAGATATAGCCCACGTCATTGCTGGCCTCCGGGCGTTTCTCCACCTGTTCGAACGCTGACAGCGCCTCCTCATAGCGCTCCATGCGCGCCAGTAGCAGGCCATAGTTGCGCCACAGCGGCTGGTAACGGCTGTCATAGCTGAGGCCCTGGCGATACTGCTGCTCTGCCTCCGGCCACTTGCCAGCCAGATACAGGGAATAAGCCATGCTGTTGGCCACCAACGCCGAGCGCGGCTCGATCTGCCGGGCCAGGCTGTAATAGCGGGCGGCCTGGGCAAAGTCGCTCTGCAGATCGGCCAGCACGCCCATGGCGTTGTAGACCTTGAGCGGTGATGCGGCATCCACGTGCAATCCGTCCGGCCCGTTCGCAGCCGCACTGCCGAGACGTTTCTGGTCCGCCGCGATGGCCCGCCCCAGCAACTCGCGGGCACTGTCCGGACGCTGCATGGCCAGTTGCAACAAGCCCATTTCACCCAGTGCCGAGGGGTTATTCGGCTCCTGGCTCAGCACATCGGCAAAGGCCATTTCGGCCAGGTGCTGGTTACCACGCTCGCGGTGGATACGCCCGATCCAGACCAGTGCCTCATACTGTTCCGGGTCCAGTTCGATCGCCCGCAGGTACTGGTACAAGGCCTGATCCAGCGCCCCGCCCTGGTAGGCCATGGCGCCCATGCGCATGGCCTGCTCGGGTGAGTCCGCCTGGGCCTGTACCTGATACAGCAAGGCGTTCTGGCCCTGGTAAACCGAGCGTTCATTCTCTGTCGAAGTCGGCCCCATGCTCTGGCAACCGGACACGGCAGCCAGGGCGGCCATCAGCAGCATTGTTCTGTTCATTTCACAGTTTCCCGAAAGTCCTGAGAACCCCGATGATCACGGGCCCGATTGCCACCAGAAAGAAGGATGGCCACAAACAGAGAATCAGCGGAAACACCAGCTTGGTCCCCACCTTGGCCGCCTGTTCCTCGGCCGCCTGGGTGCGCCGGTCGCGGAACTCCTCGGCATAGATGCGCAAGGTATCCGCCACGCTGGTACCGAAGCGGATGCTCTGCGCCAGCAGACTCACCAGCCCCTGCACATCCTCCAGCCCGGTACGCTCGGCCAGGTGCTTGAGCGCAATGGTGCTGGGAATACCGGCCCTGATCTCAGCATTGACCAGGGCCAGCTCTTCGGCCAGTTCAGGCTGGCTGACCAGCATTTCCTCGGCCACCCGTTCCATCGCCTGCGGCAGGGCCAGGCCCGACTCGACACACACCACCATCAGGTCCAGGGCATCGGGGAAGGCACAACGCAGGCGGCGCATGCGCGCCTCCTTGCGCTTGTCCACATAGATCGCCGGCAGCAGCCAGCCGACGGCAATCACCGTGCAGCCGATCAGCACCGCAGCCCGCAGGGAAAGCCGGGGTAGCAGCGGCAAGGTCAGCAAGGCCAGCAGCGCCAGCAGCAGCGGCAGCAGCAGGCGCACGGCCCAGTACACCTGCACCGCGGTATTGGAACGATAGCCGGCGTGGATCAACAGCAGGCGGGTCGGCGAGCGGCCTTGCTGTTCATCGCTGACGAAACGCTGGCCGACCTGTTCCAGCAACAATTGCAGGCTGCTCGGCGCCCCGTAGGCACTCGATACATCGCCATGGCCTCGCTTGATCAGGCTCAGGCGGCGCTGCACCGGATCCTGCAGCCCCATCAGCAACATGGCCAAGGTTAGCGCCAGCAGTACCGCGCTCAGGGCGATACCGCCGACGAACAGCAAGCGGGCCAACTCCTCGTTGCCCACCGCGCGATTGATCAAGCCCAGCAGATAGTCCACGACGACCTCCTAAACCTCGATCCGGATGACTTTGCGAATCCAGAAAATGCCCAGCAGCATGGCCGTGAAGGCGGCCATCACCAGACGCTGGCCGAACGGGTCCTTGACCAGCATCGGCATGTAACTGGGAGTCGTGACCGCAATCAGCCCAGCCAGCACGAAAGGCACTGCCACCAGCACCCAGGCCGACATGCGCCCCTCGGCGGACAATGTCTTGACCTTGCGCTGGAAGCGGAAGCGCCCGCGGATCAGACTGCTAATGCGCTCCAGCACTTCGGTCAGATTACCGCCGGTCTCGCGGTGGATCAGGATGCTGGTGACCAGCATCATCACCGTCATGCTCGGCATCCGCTCCAGCAGACCGAGCATGGCGCGGCGCACGTCATTGCCGTAATTGATGTCGGCAAAGGTCAGGCCGAATTCCTGGGCCACCGGCCCCTTGTGCTCCTCGGCCACCAGGTGCAGCGCCTCGCCAAACGGGTGGCCGGCGCGCAGGGCGCGGCACATGGCATCCAGGGCATCCGGCAAGCCGGCTTCGAAGGCGGCGAAACGCTTGCCGCGATCGCTGGCGATCTTCAGGAAGGGAATGCAAGCGGCCAGCAGCCCCAGAACCAGCCCGGCCCACCAGAGGTTGAGCAACATCCAGGTACCCAGCCCGGTGCCCAGCGCCAGCAGCAGGCCCAGCAGCACCACACGATAGGCGCGGTAGTCGTGCCCGGACTGTTCGATCATCTGCGCCAGGCCCTCGAACAGTGGCAGCTGCTCCAGGCTCGCCTCCAGCGGCGAGAGGCGCTTGAGGTACTTCTGCCGCAGCACCGTCTGCATGTTCGGCAGGTTGTTGGCACTCTCCAGCAGATGCAGGCGCCCACGGATGCGCTTGCGCATCTTGCCGGCCTCGCCGAACACCGGCACCACCACGCCCTGACTGAGAAGAAACACGGCGGCAAACACCATGCACAGGAAAATGAAGATGTATTCGCCGGGGATCTGGTTCATGGCTGCAGCGCCTCCATCCACTCCGGCCGGAACAGGTTCAGCGGCAGTTCGATACCGCGCTTGGCCAGTTCCTCACGGAAAGCCGGCACCATGCCGGTCGGGCGGAATTCGCCAAGCACCTCGCCATGTTCGCCAATGCCACGGCGGGTGAAGGCGAAGATTTCGGTCATGGTGATCATGTCGCCCTCCATGCCGTTGATCTCCTGCACGCTGATCAGCCGGCGCTTGCCATCTTCCTGGCGCTCCAGCTGCACCACCACGTCGATGGCCGAGGCGATCTGCTGACGCAGGGCCTTGATCGGGAAGGTGGCGCCGGTCATCGACACCATGTTCTCGATCCGCCCCAGGGCGTCACGAGCGGTATTGGCGTGGATGGTGGTCAGAGAACCATCGTGGCCGGTGTTCATCGCCGTCAGCATGTCCAGTGCCTCGGCTCCGCGCACTTCGCCGATGACGATCCGGTCCGGGCGCATGCGCAGGCTGTTGCGTACCAGCTCGCGCTGGTTCACCTCGCCCTTGCCCTCGATGTTCGAAGGACGGGTCTCCAGGCGCACCACATGAGGTTGCTGCAGCTGCAGCTCGGCGGAGTCCTCGATGGTGACGATGCGCTCGTTGTCTGGAATGAAACTGGACAGCACATTGAGCATGGTGGTCTTGCCGGTGCCGGTACCGCCGGACACCAGTACGTTCAGCCGCCCACGTACCACGGCCTTGAGCATCAGGGCGATAGCTGGCGTGATGGTGCCCATCTGCACCAGGCTTTCGGCATTCAGCAGATCCACGGCGAAACGGCGGATCGACAGGCTGGGGCCGTCGATGGCCAGCGGCGGGATGATTGCATTGACCCGCGAGCCGTCTTTCAGGCGCGCATCCACCAGCGGCGAGGACTCGTCGATGCGCCGCCCGAGACTGGAAACGATACGGTCAATGATGTTGAGCAGATGCTGGTCGTCGCGAAAGCGCACATCGGTCTGCTGCAGTTTACCGAAGCGCTCGACGTATACCGACGCATGCCCGTTGACCAGGATGTCGGACACGCTGTGGTCGGCCAGCAAAGGTTCCAGCGGCCCCAGGCCGAGCACCTCATCGGTGATCTGCTTGATGATCAGCTGCCGGCTGGCGCTGGAAACCGGGGCCGAATGTTCATCGAGCAGGCGCTGGGTGATATCGCGGATCTGCCGGGCTGCCTCGGCCGGCTCCAGCGAGTCGAGCAGCGACAGGTCCATGACCTTGAGCAATTGCTGGTAGATCTTCTCGCGCCACTCGCACTCCATGGGGTTCAGCTGGGTGCGGGTCTCATAGACTTGCGCCGGGGTCGTCAGCTCCCAGGCCATCACGCTGGGCTGTTCGGCATCCGCCAGCTCGGCGTCGTCTCCAGCCCCTTTCTTGGCGGGCTGCTGGCGCAGGCGATTACGAAATTCACTCAACATGGATCACCCCCTGAACAAGCGGCTGAACGTACGTTTGAACAGGCCGCGCTCATCCACCTCGGCGCCCGCCAGCTCCTGCTTGATGGTGCGCAAGGCCAGGGTTATCGGTGCCCGTGGCGCATGTAGTTCCAGTGGTACACCACTGTTCTGGCTCTCGCTGACTGCCGCGAAGTCGTTGGGCAGCAGCTGCAGATCGGGGCAGCGCAGTGCTTCGCCAATGTCCTGCATGGAGATCGGGGCCGTCTTGTTGTAGCGATTGACCACCACGTGCAAACGGTTGCCCTGCACGCCCAGGTCGTTGCGCAGGATATGCATCAGCCGGCTGGCATCCTTGAGGTGGCTGAGACTCTGCTGCAGCAGGATGAAACAGTGATCGGCCTGCTCCAGGGTGATGCCGGTCAGGTGATCGATCTGCCGGGGCAGATCCACCACCACCCAGTCGTAGCTGTTGCGTGCCAGGTGCAACAAGGCCTCCAGGTGTTCGAGATGAACGTCCTGGGCCAGGCACAGGTCGCTGGAGCGGCCCCCGAGCACATGCAGGGTCGGGCTGAAATGACTGCAGAAACCGTGCAGCGCGACGCTGTCCAGACCGGCGACCTGCTGCATGACTTCGACGTGGCTGTGGGCCGGAGCGATGTCCAGGCTGTGGGCGACGCTGCCGAACTGCAGGTCGAGATCCAGCAGCAAGGTACTGGCCCCGCTGGCGCTCAGCTGATGGGCCAGGTTGCAGGCGAACATGGTCGCTCCCGAACCACCCTTGGCGTTCATCACCGCCACCAGCTTGCCGCTGCCGGTCGGGCTGACATGGCTTTCCTGCAGCATGCGTTGCAGGGCGGCCAGCAGCTCGCCCTCGTTGACCGGGTCAGGTAGAAAATCGCGGGCGCCGGCCTGCATGGCCATGCGCATGCCCTCTCGCTCGTCCAGCGGACCGCACACCAGCAATGGCGGGCGCTCATGGGCCGGGCGTTGCAACAAGGCAGCCAGTTCCTCACGCCACAAGTGACTGACCCACAACAGGAGAAAGTCTGGCAGCTGCTCGAGCCCGTACAGGGGATCGGTATGCCCGTTGCTAACCAGGCGCGTGCTGACCTGCAGGCTGGGCATATGCCGGCAGATTTCCTGCAGGTGGTGCAACGCACGGTTGTCACGACTGCTGATCAGCAGGCGCGGCCCCTGCGGCTTCTGCTGGCCGATCACAGCGCCAATGTCTCGCGGTTTCAACATGGTGTGATCTCCGGAACGACCCCTTCCTCGGCATGCCGCCCGAGACTTTCTCGTGGCAGCGTGGCCCGAAACACGGGCAGGGTGATCTGCCCGCCCAGCACGGGGATCAATGAATCGAAAGTAAAATTCTCTACCCGCAGCTGTACGTAGCGAATGGCGCGAAAACCGCTGCTGCCACTGGTGTCCGAGGGGGCGGCGACTACCGCGCCATTGGCATCCAGATACACCAGGGTCAGGTCGGCGGTTTCCAGATTGCCGATCAGCCCGCTGGCGCCTGTGTCGTCGGCCGCATTGAAAATGGCCCGACGCAGGATGCGCGGGTCGCTGATATCGCACACCGAGGCCAGACGGGCGCCTCGGCGTACCGTTTCGTTCAAGGTGTTGACGGTGAAGTACAGGCGGCCCATCTCCAGCACGCCGAACAGCATGATGAACAGCAGCAGGCCGATGATGGCGAACTCGACCACATAGACACCGCGCATGCGCCTGTTCATCACAGGGCCCTCATCACGACGGTGGAAATCAGCGCCACATTGAGCGGCACGTCATCGTCGTCGGTGAAGCTTGGCAGCACATTGCCGATCACCGGCTGGAAGCTGTAGCTGATGCTCACCTGCACATGGGTGCTACCGACCGCAGTCACCTGCACGTTGCCGGCGGTCAGCCCCGGCACCACCGTAGTGGCGCCAGTCTGGACGGCCGGGACACCGTAGAGCGCGACATTCTTTACCTTGGTCTGCAGCGTGGAGTTCAACTCGACCTTGCCCAGGGTGCTGTTCCAGGCCTCGCTGGCGGCATAGCGCCCGGCATCGCGGCTGGCCTGCAGCAGGCTGTTGTACTGGAACAGCATGCGGCCGAACTCGGCGATGCCGAACAGCAGCAACAGCAGCAGCGGCAGGGCAATGGCGAACTCCACCATCGCCAACCCGCGCTGCGAACCGCCGTGCATTGCCCTGGCCATGACGCGCCCCTAGGAGTCCGAACTCGGTGTGCGGTTATTGTCGATATAGGTCTTGTACAGCTGGATGATCTGCGGGCCGTTGTCGTTGGTCGGCGTCGGCCCCGGCACGTTGTCGCCCTCGCAGTCCTGGACAAACTGGCCGAAGATCTGCGACTCGTTGCCCTTCTGACTTGCCGGCTGCAGCACGTAGAAACAGCCGAAACCCAGCACCGGCACCTGCGCCGTACCGCCATCGGTCCCCGTGCACTGCCCTACCACCACCCGCAGGATGCGCCGTTGCAATACCCCGCCCGCCTGGCAGCCACTGCCGCTGCCGGCCACGCATTCGGCCGAACGCTGCTGCCAGTCGTTGTAGTCGAACAACGCGGTACCGTTGGCCGTGGTGATATTGCCGTTGGCATCGCTGGAAACGGCTTGGGTGCCGCCACCGCCATTGCCGTTCCCCCCGCCGCCGTTGCTATTGCCATAGACGATGCTGCCGGTGGCGTTGAGGCTGAGGCCGCCCTGCCCACCAACCTGGCTGTAGTTGGTCACCAGGTCGGGGGGATAGTCGCTGCTGCTGAGACCGCCACTGTATTCGCCGAAGCGGGTATTCAAACCCTGGATGGCCGGGCCGACGGTGTTGCCGGGCTTGGTCTGCACCTGGTCGCCCACCAGCGGGCAGACCGTGCCACCACCAGCCATCAGTTCGCGCACGGTCTTGCCGCCAGAGCCGAAATCCAGCAGCTGGAAGTTGCCGGGGCCGATGCCGGAGCTGTTGTTGGTCGCCGACTTGAGCACTTCCAGATGGCCGAAGCTGTAGCCGAAGAAGGTATTGGGCACCGACTGCCCGCAAACCATCACCGGCGCCAGGTCGCAGGGGCTGGTCGGGCTCGGCCCGGCCGTGGCCACGGCGGCGACGGCCTTGTCCGGTGTATCGCCATTGCCGAAGGCCTGCGCTACACCCCAGAAGAATCCGGCGAGGGGGTAGTCCGGCACCGATACCCGCACATAGCGCGCATTCGCCGGGCCAGGGAAGGAAAACGGCCCATAGACGCTGGCCGACAGTTCGACCACGGCAAAAGCCGCGGCATTGTTGCCGATGGCCGTGGCCAACTCGCTGTTGCCGCTGGCGGCGGCATTCAGAGTCAGCGTCTGCAAGGCCGCATCGCGGCTCAGGGTTGCCGCGTTAAGGGTGCCCAGCACCTGACTGAGGGTCTTGGCTCCGCTCAGGGCCGCCGCATCCACGGCATTCTGCAGGCGGGTCTTGTTGACCAGCATGTGGCTGCCATCCAGCGCCAGGGCCGCCATCAGCAGGATCGACAGCATGGCAATCACGATCAGTACGATTACGGCCCCTCGCTGGCGTTGCGGCAGCGCGACGAGGCGGTGCGACACGAGGGGCTTCATCTCATGGACTCCTGCTACTGCACGTTGATCTGGATGGGCTGGCGAACCTGCTCGGCATCACCGGTCTTGCCGCGATAGCCATCCATGACCTTCTCCACCACCGGGCCATCGGTGCCGCTGGCCGACACCTCGGTACCCGGGTTGGCCGCGACATCCTTGTTGGCGATCTGCTCATAGGTGGTGGCATACACGCTTTCTCCGAGCGGGCCGACGCGCCCCTCGTTGTAGGTCATGCAGCCCACCAGCGTGCTGGCAAGCAGGACCGACAGAATCAGGCTTTTCATCGTTTTGCCTCCGTTATCTGAGATCGTGACCGAAGCTGCTGCCAGTAACCCCGAGGCTGACCGGAACGGTACGCCCCGGTCGGTCGCTCTTGGTCTTGCCCAACAGGTAGAAATCCATGTCGCTAGGCTCGACGAACTTCTCCGTGGGCAGGCGCACCAGCTTGGCGTCGACCGGCTTGGCGATGTGCGGGGTGACCAGGATCACCAGCTCGGTTTCGCCCTTGATGAACTCCTGGCTGCGGAACAGATGGCCGATCACCGCGATATCACCCAGGCCGGGGAAGCGGCTGACATTGTCGCGGGTGGTTTCGTTGATCAGGCCGGCGATGGCGATGGTCTGCCCGTCGGCCAGCTCTACCGTGGACTGAGCGCTGCGCTTGGTCAGCGACGGGATCAGCTGGGCGACACCATCGCCGAGCACACTGTCCACACCGCTATCGAGCAGCAGCGAGTTGACGTTGGAGATCTCGCTGACCTCGACATTCAGGTTGAGATTGATGCGGCTGGCATCCAGTACCACCGGCAGGAAACGCACGCCGACCCCGAATTCCTTGTATTCGATGGTGATGCCGTCGTCCTCGGTGATCGGGATGGGGAATTCGCCACCGGAAATGAACTCCGCCTCCTGCCCGGTCAGGGTCACCAGGGTCGGCTCGGCCAGGACCTTGGCGGAGCCATCGTCCTTGGCCGCCTCGAGCACCATGTCGAAGAGAAAGCTGCCAGAAGCGAACTGCGCCAGGATGCCCTTGCCGTTGCTCAGCAGGCCGTCGCCTTCGGTCAGCGAAGAGCCATTGTTGAAGCTGCCCAGGTCCCAGTTGCCCGCCGAGCCGATGGCCAGAAAGCGCACACCGAGGCGCTTGACCAGGTTGCGCTGCATCTCCGCCACCTTCACTTCCAGCATCACCTGCTGACCGCCACCGACCGTCAGCAGGTTGATCACTTCCAGCGACTCGGTGGCCTTGGCCTTAGCCGCCTCCCCCTCACCCTGAACGATGCTGGAAGTCTGCGCGGCGTAGGTCTTGGCCACTTTGACTGCGGTATCCATGACTGCTGCGCTGCTCACCTGGCCACGCAGCACCAGGGAGCCCTGGGAGCTGAACACCTCGATGGTCTCGCTGGGCAACAACTGGTACAGCTTGCCTTTCAGGCCGCTGAGATCGTGCACCACTTCCAGATCCAGGCTGTCGATCAGCTTGTTGCTGCCATCCCACAGCAGCACGTTGGTGCTGCCCAGGGAGCGACCGAGCAGGTAGAGCTGGGTCGGGCTGGTGATGAGGATGTCGGCAATCTCCGGATTGCCCACCGAGATGCGCTTGACCGGCGCCCGCGTGCTGAGCACCCGGGACTTGTAGATCGGCACCTGGATATTGCTGACATTAGCCGCCGACATGACGCTGACTGCCGGCCGGGGCTCGGCGGCATGGGCCAGCGGCAGCCATGGACAGACACCCAGCAGTACCGCTGCTACGGCGATCATTCGAATGCTTTGCATGTCCCTCTCCTTGCTGAAAGGTCAACTGCCCACACACCCGGCAGCTTCATGTAGATGCCGGCTCTTTCTAGAGCTGCACCTTGGCTACGTTCACATCAGTGCCACGGATGATGGTCACCCCGGCGCCACCATTGCTGCGCCGTACCACCGGTTTGGCCGGCTCAGGGGCCGGCAGCGGCTTTTCCACCTTGGGCGCGACCACCTCGGGTTTCTTCTGGTTGTCCAGCGGGTTGCGCAGGGCCAGTTGCAGGCGCCCTTCGGTCTGCGCCTTGACCAGCACTTCGGCCTCTTCGGAAGTCATTTCCAGGGTCACCGCACGCACCACCACCGGCTGGGTCTTGTCGGTGCTGGCGGTCTGGTCGACGGCCAGCACCCGCAGGTCCTCGAGGATGGTCTTGGACTCGGCGTCGTTGTTGCTGTTGCCGACCCTTTTGGTCGCCAGCACATCCACACGGTTGCCCGGCAACAGGAAACCGCCCACCCCGACCACGTCGTCGACCCGCACCGACACGGCACGTTTGTCCGACTCGATCAGCGACGCCAGGGTGCTGCCACCCAGGTGCTCGGCGACCCGCGCCGCACGCAGGATGTCGCCCCGCAGCATGGCGAAGGTGGCAATGCGTCCCACCACCTTGTCCGCCGAGTCGAACGAATCATCCGGCACCGTGCCTTTGGGCATGCGCACCTGCACCACATGCTGCGCCTCGATCATGCTGCCGAAGGGGATCTCCACGGCCGCCACCATCACGCCTTGCATGTTGTCGTCGGTGCTGGCGTTGAGTCTTCCGCTCAGCCAGTTGTTGGCCATCCAGGCGGCGCCCAGCCCGAGGATCAGGGACAGGACGACCAGGGTGAGAGTTCGCGAGCCCATGTCTGTATCTCCTCAGCCGAGAAAATCGAGTTGTACGAAGTAGTTGTGCCAGGCCCATTCCAGCTCACGGGGCGACAGTGGCCCCGAACCATCCAGGTAACGCTGCCGATCCAGCGCCATGCCCAGCAGATCGCGCGGGTGACAGGGCACCAGCGGCATGCCCTCGGCCTCGTAGAGGCCTTGCAGCACATAGCGCAACAGGATCGGGTCGAACACGATGCCCTGGCGCTCGCACTCCTGCCGCCAGATCCGCTCGTACTCCTCGGGTCGCAGGTAGCTGAAGTGCAGCTTGTAGCCAATCCGGCGCAGGAAGGCCTCGTCGGCCAACTCCAGCGGATTGAGGTTGGTGGAAAACACCAGCACCAGATCGAACGGCAGCTCGCAGTGGCGCCCGCCACCGAGGTTGAGGAAGTCACGTTTCTCCTCCATCGGCACGATCCAGCGATTGAGCAATTCGGCCGGCGCCATGCGCTGGCGGCCCATGTCATCGATGATGAACAGGCCATTGCTGGCCTTGAGCTGCAACGGAGCCTGGTATTGCCGGCTGTAGGGGTCGTAGCGGATATCCAGCTGCTCCATGCTCAGCTCGCCCCCGGTCACCACGATCGGGCGCTTGCAGCACAGCAGCCGCCGGTCAATGCCCTCATCGAGCATCAGATGATTCGGTCGGCTGTCCTCATCCAGACGCTGGTGCACCTGAGGGTCATAGATCTCGACGACCGATTCGTTGATCGCGATGGCATAGGGCACCCAGATCGCCTCGGCAAACAGACGGATCAGCCGGGTGCTGATATAGGTCTTGCCGGTACCTGCCGGGCCGTAGACCATGATCGCCCGGCCGGAGTTGAGGGCTACGCCGATCTGGTCGCACATGCCCTCGGAGAGCACCACGCCAGCGAAAGCGGAACGCATGTCGCGGGCCGTGATGCGGCCATGGTGGATGGTCTGGATCTTCAACAGCGAGCGATAGGCGCCGACCGGGAACGGCGCAGCGCCCAGATAGCCGCTGCGCTCCAGGGCATCGCGTGCGGCTGTTCGGCCACGCTCGGTCAGGCCATAGCGCAGCGCCTGCCCACCGGTCTGGCCAAGGACTTCGACCCGACCGTGCTTGCGCAGGAAATGCAGGACCTCCTCCAGCACCGCACCGGTCAGCGCCATGCGCTCGACCAGGCGAGGCAGATCCAACACGCCGGCATCATGCAGATGCTTGCACAGCAGATCGCCGAGGAAGTTCTCGCTCAGACCCGTGTCGCGAATACTCTTCGGTTGTGGCGCCAGGCGCTGCACGGCCTCACGCTCACTGGGGTAGGAGTCGCTGTCGCTGATGGCGTACATACTGCCTCCTACTGACTCAGATACAGCGAATAGAGACTGGCCAGGGTGCCCAGCAGAATCGCGATCGAATAGGGAAACGCCTTGGCGGAAACCTCACCGGCTGCCGGTGGGAAATAGGTACGAGCGCGCAGCATCAGCAGGTAGCGCGAGAAGGTTTTGCGCAACTGCCCGCAGAGCACGATCATCAGCAGGCCGATCACACCACCTGCCACTACGCTGATCAGCGCGGCCCACATGGCGCTGTAGGGGTCGAGAAAACCGCCGACCACCGCCATCAGCTTCACATCTCCGGCTGCCATGCCGCCAACGACATACATCGGGATGAACAAAGCGAACCCGGTCAACAGACCCAGGCCACCCTCGAGCAGGCCGGACAGACCGTCGACATAAAGCTTGCCGGCAAAGGCCAGCAGCAGACCGAACAGCACCAGATAATTGGGGATGCGATGGCGATGCACGTCGATCGCCACCGCAGCAACCAATAGCCCAAGAAGACCGAGCACTACTATCAGTTGCTCCATGGACATAGCTGC
Organism: Pseudomonas sp.; assembly: GCA_051646165.1. GTDB lineage: Bacteria > Pseudomonadota > Gammaproteobacteria > Pseudomonadales > Pseudomonadaceae > Aquipseudomonas. Next base: position 30,022 of record JBOFCR010000171.1, read on the forward strand.
AACCCCCGTCCTGGGCCGAGAGCCTTCAGCAGCCCGCGCCCGCGGCGCCTGCCACTGCCTGGTGCAGGCAGGTGATTTCGGTGTTGACGTTCGTGCCCAGGGTGACGAACGCAGCAACGACACCCACAGTCACCAGACCGCCGGCCACTGCGTACTCGACAATGGTCAGCCCATCCTCGTCTTTCATGAACTTCATGATCGAAGTCTTGATAGCGGCAAGTTTCATTTTGTTCACCTCATCGAATGGTTGCGCCAATCCAGCCAGACTTTTGCCCGACCTGCAGTTGACGCTAGAAGACATCGACAAGAGGAGTTAGGAGATTTTTGCGCATCGCTAGGACTTTTTTGCCCGCTCGCGTCACGTGCCGAAAAGACGGCTAGAACAGGCTGAACAGCCTAAAAAGGAAAGCCTCGCAGTAGGCGTTGCAAACGATTCACAAGCGACTGACGGTCAGGCCACCACTGCTCGAAAATACGCTAAAAATAAATAGAAACCCCTTTGGTTTCATCAGGATGCATTTCATCCAGAAAAATAGTTGTGAATAGAATAAAGGCTATTCGAATTCAGTATTTGTAGTGATGGCACATTGACAATACTCCTCACTCAGAGGCGGCGAATATAATGTGCAGAGCTAAGTGAATGAAGTCTAACTCGGCCAATAATCAGCGAAAGCCAGTGCTGCTATGGCTCGACCTTACCCATGACCGATCGGCAGAGGAACTGATCGGGCAGTTTCGCTTGTCCTGCGATTGCCACCTGGCCAAGGACTACAGCATTTCCACCCGTGAAACCGGCCAGCAGCCGGACATGATCTGCATGCACTTCGACCGCCCCGACGGCCTGGGGCTCAATCTGCTGCAGGAAGTGAAGCGCACGGCTCCCTCGATCCCCATCACCATGTTCACCGTGCAGCACTCCGAGGAGCTGGCCGTCTGGGCCATGCGTTCCGGAGCCTGGGAGTACATGGTTCTGCCGTTGTCGAACAACGAGAAGAGTCGCTACCTGGGGGCCCTGCAACAGCTCTGTCAATTGCGCTGGCAAGGCGACAGCCATACCCGCAAACCCTGGGTCGAACGCAACAACTGCCTGCCGGACAGCATCCGCCTGACCCGGGAACACCAGAAGCATCAGCTGCTGCAGAAAGCCATGCTGTATATCGACCAACACTTTCGCGAAAGCATCGACCAGAAGGAAGTGGCGCAGCGCTGCGGCATGACCCCATTCCGCTTCTGCCGGCTATTCAAGGAGATCTATGGCGTGGGCTTTATGGAGTACATCCTGCGCAAGCGCATGGACTTCGCCAGGGACCTGCTCAACAACAGCCAGATGCCCATCACCAGCATCGGCTATGAAGCCGGCTTCAAAGATCCGTCCTATTTCGCCCGGGCCTTCAAGCAGTGCATCGGCTGCACCCCCAGCGATTATCGCAGCACCTGCCGCCCCGTCGAGCCACTAGAACTGCCTGGCAGCGAGAGCAAGCTGGATGCCCTGGTTGCCCATGGTTTCCAAGGCTAGCCCCGCCGTTATGGGGTGATGCCCAGTGCCTGCAAGCGTTCGATGAACTGCGCTTCATCCAGCACCTTGACCCCCAGCTCGCTGGCCTTGGCCAGCTTCGAGCCCGCGCCCGGCCCGGCGACCACGCAGTGGGTCTTGGCCGATACCGAACCAGCCACCTTGGCACCGAGGCTCTCCAGCTTGTCCTTGGCCACGTCGCGGCTCATCACTTCCAGGGTGCCGGTGAGCACCCAGGTCTGCCCTGCCAACGGCAGGCCGGCAGCCTGTTTCTTCTCGCTCTCCCAGTGCATGCCGAACTCACGCAACTGCGCCTCGACCAGGCGCGCCCGCGCGGCGTTCTCCGGCTTGTCGAAGAAGTCGCGCAGCGAGCGGGCGGCCTTCTCGTTGAGCCGCTCGACCTGGCGTAGATCGAGCCAGTCGGCCGCGATGATGCCTTCCAGCGAGCCGAAGCGCGCCGCCAGCTTCTCCGCGCCGGTAGCGGCGATAAAGGGGATGTTCAGCTTGTCGATAAAGCCCGCCAGGGTGGTGCAGGCGGCGAACTCGGCATGCAGCTCGCCCTCCTCCTGCAACTCGACGCCGCGCTCGCGCAACAGACTGATCACGCTGCGGTTGTGCGCATCCTCGAAGAAGCTGTGAATCTCGTGGGCCACCTCGCCACCGACATCCGGCAGCCAGGTCAGCACTTCGGGCAAGGCCACCTGGATCCGCTCCAGCGAACCCAGGGCACGTGCCAGCAGCTTGGCCGTTTCCTCGCCCACATCGGGAATGCCCAGGGCGTAGATAAAGCGCGCCAGGCTCGGTTTCTTGCTCTCGGCAATGGCCCCCAGAAGGTTGCGCGTGGACAGGTCAGCGAAGCCTTCGAGCACCACCACCTGCTCGTAGGCCAGGTTGTACAAATCGGCGGGCGATGTGATCAGCCCGGCATCCACCAGTTGCTCTACGATTTTGTCGCCCAGCCCCTCGATATCCAGGGCGCGACGCGACACGTAATGGATGATCGCCTGCTTGAGCTGCGCGGCGCAGGCCAGGCGCCCGACGCAGCGGTACACCGAACCTTCGCTGAGGGTTTCCTTGCCCTTACTGCGCTTGACCAGTTGCGTGCGCTCCACCGCCGAGCCGCACACCGGGCACTGCTCGGGGATATGCACCGGACGCGCATCGGCCGGACGCCGCTCGAGGACTACCTGCATCACCTGCGGGATCACGTCGCCGGCGCGGCGAATGATCACCGTATCGCCGATCATCAGGCCCAGGCGCGCCACTTCGTCCATGTTGTGCAGCGTGGCGTTGGCCACCATCACGCCGGCCACCTTGACCGGCTTGAGCCGCGCCACCGGGGTGACCGCGCCGGTACGGCCGACCTGGAACTCGACGTCGAGCAGCTCGGTCAGCTCCTCGCTGGCCGGGAATTTATGAGCGATGGCCCAGCGCGGCTCGCGGGCGCGGAAACCCAGCTCGCGCTGCTGGCCGATGCTGTTGACCTTGAACACCACGCCATCGATCTCGTAGGCCAGACTCTGCCGGCGCTCACCGATATCGCGGTAGTAGTCCAGGCACTCGTGCGCGCCCTTGGCCAGTTTCAGCTCGCGGCTGATCGGCAGGCCCCAGAGCTTGAGCTGCTGTAGCATGCCAACCTGGGTCGCCGGCAACTCGCCTTCCACGCGGCCAACGCCATAGCAGCAAAATTCCAGCGGACGGCTGGCGGTTATCTTCGAGTCGAGCTGGCGCAGGCTGCCGGCAGCCGCGTTGCGCGGGTTGGCGAAAGTCTTGCCGCCGCTTTCCAGCTGCCGCGCATTGAGCGCCTCGAAGCCGGCCTTGGACATGAACACTTCGCCGCGCACCTCCAGCACCGCCGGCCAGCCCTCGCCCTGCAGCTTCAGCGGCACATTGCGGATGGTACGTACGTTGCTGCTGATATCCTCGCCGGTGCTGCCATCGCCACGGGTGGCGCCGCGCACCAGTTGGCCCTGCTCGTACAGCAGGCTAACCGCCAGGCCGTCGAGCTTGGGCTCGCAGCTGTATTCCACGTCCACGCCGCCACCGAACAGATCGCCAGCGGGCAGGTCCAGGCCTTCGCGCACGCGGCGGTCGAAGTCGAGCAGGTCGCCCTCCTCGAAGGCGTTGCCCAGGCTGAGCATCGGTACTTCATGGCGCACTTCACCGAACTCGCTGAGCGCGCTACCGCCTACCCGCTGGGTTGGCGAATCGGCGCTGACCAGCTCGGGGTTGGCCGCTTCCAGAGCCTTGAGCTCGTTGAACAGGCGGTCGTACTCGGCATCCGGGATGCTCGGCTCGTCCAGCACGTAGTAACGGTGGTTGTGCTGATCCAGCTCGGCGCGCAGTTGCAGGATACGGGTGGCGGCGTCGGTCATATAGTTATCTCGTAAACGACAAGAGCAGCCGAGGCTGCTCTTGGGATCTTCTTCGGTTTCCCCGCAGGGAAGACACTTTAGCGTTTGTTGGTGAGCTGCTTGCGCTCGAACTCGGCAATGCGCTGGCGGTAGTGCTCGATGGTTTGCGCGGTCATCACGCTGCGCTGGTCATCCTTGAGCTCGCCGTTCAGTTCGTGGGCCAGCTTGCGCGCGGCGGCGACCATCACGTCGAACGCCTGCTTGGAATGACGCGGGCCTGGCAGGCCGAGGAAGAAGCTCACCGCCGGGGTGTAAAACAGGTCGATGTCGTCCAGATCAAAAGTACCCGGCTTGACGCCGTTGGCCATGGAGAACAGCACCTCGCCGTTGCCGGCCATGCTTTCGTGGCGATGGAAGATATCCATCTCGCCGAAGCGCAGGCCACTTTCCAGGATGTTCTGCAGCAGCGCCGGGCCCTTGAAGCCGTCCTCGTCGCGGGAGATCACGTTGATGATCAGCACTTCCTCGACCGGCAGCGCTTCGCGAGCCTTGTTGCCCAGCGGCTGCTCGGGCGCGTCGTCGACCGGAGTCAGCAGCGTCGGCACCGGCTCGTCGGCGTCCAGGTTGAGGTCGCCCTGATGTGGTTCGATGCTGCGGCGACGATTGAGCTCGGAAGCGCTCATCGTCGGCATGTCTTCTTCGTTGAATTGCGGGTCGCGCTTGCGATCCAGCACCCGCGGGGGGCTGAGCAGATCCGGATCGGAATCGTCATCCGGCAGATTGCTGAAACTGTGGTCGAGCTTGAACTTCAGTTTGCCCTTGCCGCCGCGCATCCGGCGCCAGCCATCGAAGAGAATGCCGGCGATTACGATGATGCCGATGACGATCAGCCATTCGCGCAGACCGATTTCCATGAAGTTTCCGTGCCCCTGAACCAAATAAGATGATGATGAATAAGGGCATCCTGCCCCTGAAAAACGCGAACAACTGTATGTTTCTACAGGTACTTTCCGCGTGTAACAAAATTGAGGCCTAAACTAGCACGACGAACGGTAAATGTGCACCGTTACAAGGCAATCTTCGGCATTTATGTCAGTCTCGAAAAGTGTCGCTGCCGATCACTCCCGTACTTTAACTAAGCCGCTGAACTGCAAGGCGAATATCGATGACAAGTTGATCGCGGCAAACTCCTCGATATATAGCTGCAAGCCCTGATCAGGACTCCACCAGACTCAGCGCCTCTTCCACATCCACCGCCACCAGCCGCGAGCAGCCGGGCTCGTGCATGGTCACGCCCATCAACTGGTCGGCCATTTCCATGGCGATCTTGTTGTGGGTGATATAGATGAACTGCACGGTCTCGGACATTTCCTTGACCAGTCGCGCATAACGGCCGACGTTGGCATCGTCCAGTGGCGCATCGACTTCGTCGAGCATGCAGAACGGCGCCGGGTTCAACTTGAAGATGGCAAATACCAGGGCCAGCGCGGTCAGCGCCTTTTCCCCGCCGGAAAGCAGGTGGATGGTGCTGTTCTTCTTGCCGGGCGGACGCGCCATGATCGCCACGCCGGTATCCAGCAGATCTTCGCCAGTCAGTTCCAGATAGGCATGCCCGCCGCCGAAGACTTTCGGGAACAATGCCTGCAAGCCGGCGTTGATCTGGTCGAAAGTATCTTTGAAGCGATTGCGGGTTTCCTTGTCGATCTTGCGGATGACGTTTTCCAGGGTCTCCAGCGCCTCCACCAGGTCGGCATTCTGCGCATCCAGGTAACGCTTGCGCTCGGACTGCTGCTGGTACTCGTCGATGGCTGCCAGGTTGATCGGCCCCAGGCGCTGGATGCGCGCGGCGAGGCGCTCAAGCTCTTCTTCCCAGGCCTTCTCGCTGGCCTCGGGCGGTAGCGTGGCGAGTACGCCATGCAGGTCGTAGTTGTCTTCCAGCAGCTGATCCTGCAGCGCCTTGCGCCGTACGCTGAGCTCTTGCCAGCTCATGCGCTGCTGCTCCAGCTGACCACGCAACAGTTGCGACTGCTGTTCGGCCTGGGTGCGGCGTTTCTCGGCATCGCGCAGCTCGCGGTCGGCATCTTCCAGAGCCAGGCGCGCCAGTTTGAGTTCGTCTTCCACGCCCATGCGCCGGTCGAGCAACTCTTCCAGCTTCATGCGCAGCTCTTCCAGCGGTGCCTCGCCCTCCTCCAGGTTGAGGTTGAGCTGCTCGCGGCGTTCGATGGCGCGCTCGAACTGCAGTTCTAGGCGCTCCAGAGCCTGGCGAGTGGATTCGTGCTGGGCCTTGATCGAGCCCAGGCGCACGGCCAGTTGATGGGCGTGATCCTTGTGCTGGCGGGCCTCCTGGCGCACCCGATCGAGGCGTTCGCGCAACTGGTCGCGACTGGCCAGCAACTGCTCGCGCTGCTCGGTGTCGACGGCCATGGCGTCCAGCGCGTCCTGCAGGATCAGGCGCGACTCGCCCAGCTGCTCCTGCTCCAGCTCGCGCTGTTCGGCCAGTTCATGCAATTCGCTATCGAGGCGGCGACGGCGCAGGGTCAGCTGCTCGGCCTTGGCCTGGCCGGCCGACAGCTGCGCCTTCAGCTCGCCCTGGCGACGGGCTTCTTCCTGCACACGGCGGCGCTGTTGTTCGCGGGATTCTTCCTGCTGGCGCTGACTGGTCTGCAACTGTTGCAGGCGCTCGTCGAGATCGGCCAGCGCAGCTTCGCGCTCTTCACGCTCCAGCCCCAGGCGCTCCAGCTCCTGGCCGCGCGCCAGCACGCCGCTTTCGGCGGCACTGGCGCGGCGCACACGCAGGAAGTTGCGCCCGACCCAGTAGCCGTCACGGCTGATCAGGCTTTCGCCATCGCCGAGCTGGCTGCGGCGAGCCAGCGCGTCTTCAAGGGTTTCTACCGGGCGCACTTTGGCCAGCCAGGGCGCCAGGTCGAACGCTGCCTCGACCTTGTCCAGCAGGCTGCCGGCCGCGCGCGAACCGCCCGTCTGCGGATTGACCAGGCGCAGTTCGCCCTGATCGAAACCTTGCAGATCGAGGCCATTGAAATCATCGAGCAACACCGCCTGCAGATCGGCGCCGAGTACGGTTTCCACCGCCAATTCCCAGCCGCTTTCCACGCGCAGGCCTTCGGCCAGGCGCGGGCGCTTGTCCAGCTGCTGCTCGCGTAGCCATTCGGCGGCGCCCTTGCCCGGATTGAGCGCGGCCTGCTGCAAGGCCTCCAGCGAAGCGATGCGCCCGCTCAGGCGCTGCAATTCACCCTGGGCCTGCTGCTGGGCCTGGGTTGCCTGTTGCAGTTCGCCGCGCAGTTGTTCGAGACGCTCGACCAGCGCCTCTTCGGCCGCATGCAGCTCCTCGAGGTTCAGCTCGCTGGCGGCCAGCTGTTCGGACAGTTCGAGGATTGCCGCGTCTTCCGGGTCGGCAGCCAGCTGCGCCAACTCATCGGCCAGCCGCCGCTGGCGCTCGGCCAGGCGCTCCAGGCTCTGCTCCAGCTGCTGGATCCGCGACTGCTGCACTTCAGCCTGGCGCCGTGGCTCGGCACTGCGCTGGTTGAAGCCGTCCCACTGCTCCTGCCAGCCGTGCATGGCGCTTTCCGCCTCTTCCAAAGCCGCGGAAGACTCCTCAGACGCGGCGGCGGTAATCTCCTGCTCGGGTTCGAGCATGTCCAGCTCTTCGCCCAGGGTCGCCAGCAAGGTGCGGTCATGCCCCAGGTGCGACTCGGTTTCCAGGCGCGCACGCTCAGCTTCATTGAGGTCGTCCTGCAACTGGCGCAGGCGCTGCTGGCCGTGCTGGATGCTCTGCTCGACCCGGGCAATATCGCCGCCCACCGAATAGAAGCGCCCCTGAACCTGGTTGAAGCGCTCGGACAGCTCGTGATGACCATCGCGCAAACGCTCGATGCTGGCGTCGGCGCTACGCTGCTCGGCGACCAGAGCCTCGAAGGCCACTTCCTGATCACCGATCACCTGCTCGCGCTGGCCTACCTGCTGGTTCAGTGCCTGCCAGCGCAGAGCCGCCAGTTGCGCCTTAAGCTGGCGTTCCTCGGCCTTGTATTCCTGGTATTTCTCGGCGGACTGCGCCTGGCGGTGCAGGCGCTCCAGCTGGCGCTCCAGCTCTTCGCGCAGGTCAGTCAAGCGCGCCAGGTTCTCGTGGGTGCGGCGGATGCGGCTCTCGGTCTCGCGGCGGCGCTCCTTGTACTTGGAGATGCCGGCCGCTTCCTCGATAAAGTTGCGCAAATCCTCGGGCTTGGCCTCGATCAGCTTGGAGATCATGCCCTGCTCGATGATCGAGTAGCTGCGCGGCCCCAGGCCGGTGCCGAGGAAGATATCGGTGATATCGCGCCGGCGGCACTTCACGCCGTTGAGGAAGTAGGTGTTCTGCGAGTCGCGGGTTACCCGCCGGCGAATGGAAATCTCGGCGAAGGCGGCGTACTCGCCAATCAGGCTGCCATCGGAGTTGTCGAAGATCAGCTCGATGGAGGCCTGGGTTACCGGTTTGCGCGTGTTGGAGCCGTTGAAGATGACGTCGGTCATCGACTCGCCACGGAGGTTCTTCGCCGAACTCTCACCCATCACCCAGCGAACGGCGTCGATGATGTTGGACTTGCCGCAACCATTGGGACCGACCACCGCCGCCATGTTACTGGGGAAGTTGACCGTGGTCGGATCGACGAAGGATTTGAAACCGGCCAGTTTGATGCACTTCAGGCGCATGCCAGGTCCTCCACGGGGCGCTGCCCGAGAGACTGCAGAACGAGGCTATCCGCTGCCATGAAGCTCATGGATTTCCTTAGAAAAAGGGGCAAAACGAGGAGTTGGCGGAGTGTAACACAGGGGTTTTCGTCGCCAAATCCACCCCATGCAGCGGCATTGTCGGGCGATGCCGGCAAGCCGCTATTGCGCGTGCTTATGCCCCAGGCCGGCTGGCACGCCGCTGATATCCGTCGCCTGCCAGGGCCCCTGCGGATTGCTCGCCCAGGCCCAGCCATGGTTCCAGCCGTAGTAGGTGCGCTCGCGGTAATACAGCTCACTGGCGCCCTTGAGCACATAGACGCCCAGCTTGGCATCCCAGTAGCTGTTGCCACCGGGCGGCGGGGCGAAGCGCGGGTGGGTCTGCCCCTGCCCTGGCCGGGACGCTTCGACCGGGGCTGGCGGCTGCAGGCTGCAACCGCCGAGCACCAGTAGCACAGCCAGCGGCAGCAGGCGCGCAGTCATCACTTGGCCTGGTCCGGGCTGTCGATCAGCAGTTGCTGCTGTTCACTGGTGCTGCTGGCAATCGGCTGGCCACGGCCGACCCATTGACCTTCAGTCGCCACGCCACTGCGCGACACCCGCGCCATCAGTTGCACCTGCGGGAAGCTGGAGATTTTCAGCTGTTCCATCATCGCGTCCTTGTCACTCAGCTCGACCTCGGCCGGCAGATCGGCCACGGTCAGGCGCTTGACCGCCAGCGGCATGGGCGGACCGGAAGCGGCGCGGGCGAAGACGAACACGGTATCGCCCGGCTGCACTTTGCCCTGCAGGGCCGGCGCCAGCTCGACGCGGACCTTGAGCACGGCCATGGACTTGTTGACCACCTCAGCGACCGGCGCCGCACCGCTGGCCTGTAGGCGCTCACGGGCCTGGTCGATGCCACCCTGAATCGACGCACGCGACGGATCTTCAGCCGGCATTTGTGCCAGCAGGCGCTCCCAATAAGCGACGGACTCGGCGTAGCGCTCGTCTTCGAAGGCGGCGATGCCGAGCAGACCCAGACTGGTGACCTCATTGGGGTCGGCCTTGAGGGCTTCGGCAGTCAGCGTCTGCAATTGCTCGCTCCACTGTTTATCGCCGGCGAAGTACAGCGCCTGGGCCCACTGACCGAGCAGCTCAGGCGCCCGCCCGGCAACTCGCACGGCTTGCTCGTAGGCGTTCGCCGCTTCGGCCGAACGGCCGTCACCCATGTAGATGCGCCCGAGGAAATACCAGGCTTCGGCAGAGTCCGGATTGTCCTTCACCGCCTGCTCCAGGCTCGCGCGCATTTCCGTGATGCTCGGCTGCTCCTGCATCTGCGCAATCTGCTGGCTGGCACCCCAGTGCATGTACAGCCCCAGCGCCACTACCGGTACCAGCACCGCGGCGATCAGCGGCAGCGCCTTGCCCAGACGGGAAACACGTTCGCTGCCGGTGCCTTCGGTATCGGCCAGCAGCTCACGCGCGGCCTCGGCCTGGCCAGCGGCGAACTGCTCGGCGCTGAGCACAGCAGCGTCACGCTGGCTGCTCAGCTCGGCGAGACGTTCCTGGTACAGCGCAACGTTAAGGGCCGTGCGGTCTTCCTCGGCCTGGGCACGACGGCCACGCAGCACGGGGATCAGCAGAAAAGCCAGGCCTACCAGCAACAACAGGCTGGCAGCTATCCAGAATTCGATCATTACTCTTGGTTTTCCTTCAACAGCGTGGCCAGGCGCTCGCGCTCGGCTTCAGACAGGGCGACCTGCTCCGGGGCGTTCTCGACCCGACGGCGGCGCAAAACCAGTACACCCAGGCCCAGCAGGCCGAGGCCGAGCAAGGCAGCCGGACCGTACCAAAGCAGGTAGGTGCGCGCATCGACCGGCGGCTTGTAGCGCACGAAATCGCCGTAGCGCATGACCATGAACTCGACGATCTGGTCCTTGTCCTTGCCCTCGCCCAGCATGCGGAAGATTTCCCGCCGCAGGTCCGCCGCGATCGGCGCATTGGAGTCGGCCAGGTCCTGATTCTGGCACTTGGGGCAGCGCAGCTCCTGGGTCAGCTCGCGAAAAAGCTCGCGCTCGGCGTCGTCCCTGAACTGGTAGGTGTCGATAGCCGCATGGGCCGCACCGAGCAGGCTCAGGCCGAACAGGCCGGCGATCAGCAGGCGCTTCATTGTTCGTCCACCAGGGCCTGGTACAACGGCGCCAGTTGCTCGCGCCAGACCGTCTGGTCGATCACGCCGACGAACTTGTGGCGGATGATGCCCTTGGCGTCGATCAGGAAGGTTTCCGGTGCGCCGTACACACCCAGGTCAAGGCCGAGGCTGCCCTGGGCATCGCTGATGTTCAGGCGATAGGGGTTGTGGAACTCCTGCAGCCACTTCTGCGCCGCAGCGTTATCGTCCTTGTAGTTGACCCCGTAGATATTCACGCCCACTTGGGCCAGCTGGTTCAGCACCGGGTGCTCGACCCGGCAGGAAATGCACCAGGTGGCCCAGACGTTGACCAGCGCTGGCTTGCCCAGCAGGTCGGCGCGAGTCAGGGTCTTGCCCGGCTGGTCCACCACCGGCAGGGAGAACTCGGGGAACGGTTTGCCGATCAGCGCCGACGGCAGCTCGGACGGATCGAGAAACAGGCCACGGTAGAGAAACACCGCCACGCCGAGGAACAACACCAGCGGCAACAACAGAATCAGACGTCTCATGCAGCAGCTCCGCTCTGGCCCAGGACATCCCGCACACGGCTGCGCACCTTGACCCGATAGCGCTTGTCGAACGCCGCCAGGAAGCCGCCGAAGCCCATCATCAGGCCGCCCAGCCAGATCCAGCGAACGAACGGTTTGATGTGCACGCGCACCGCCCAGGCGCCATCGGCCAGCGGCTCGCCCAGGGCGACATACAGGTCACGGGTGAAGCCGGCGTCGATGCCCGCTTCGGTCATCGGCATGTTCTGCACGGTGTACAGGCGCTTCTCCGGGTGCAGCAGGGCCACCTGCTCGGAACCTTCGAGCACGCGCACGGTGCCGCGGTCGGAGGTGAAGTTCGGCCCTTCGTGGTGCTCTACACCCTCGAAGACGAAGCGGTAGCCGGCCAGCTCCAGCGACTCACCCGGCGCCAGGCGCAGGTCGCGCTCGGCGCTGCCGAGGCTGACCAGCACCACGCCGATGGCACACACGGCCAGGCCGAAGTGCGCCAGCTGCATGCCCCAGTAGCTGCTGCTCAGGCCGGCGATGCCCTTGAGCAGGCCCTTGTGGCGGGTCTTGTCGAACAGGTCGCGCAGCCCGGCCAACACCACCCAGCTGGCCAGCAGGAACACCGCCAGCACCGACCAGTGGAAATCGCCAAGCAGGAAGGTCGCCAGTACCGCGAGTACCACGCTGCCCAGCAGCACCGGGGTGAGCATGCCTACCAGCCATTTCACCGGGGTGTCCTTCCAGCGCACCGTCACACCGAATGCCATAACCAGCATCAGCAGGCCGATCAGCGGCACAAACAGCGCATTGAAGTACGGCGGGCCGACCGACAGCTTGGCGCCGGTCAAGGCATCCAGCACCAGCGGATACAGGGTGCCGAGCAGGATCATCGAAGCTGCCACCACCAGCACCAGGTTGTTCACCAGCAGCAGGGTTTCCCGCGACCACAGGGCAAAGCCGACCTGGCTCTTGACCACCGGCGCACGCGCGGCGAACAGGGTCAGCGAGCCGCCAACCACCACCAGCAGGAAGATCAGGATGAACACGCCGCGCGCCGGGTCGTTGGCGAAGGCATGCACCGAGGTCAGCACGCCGGAGCGCACGAGGAAGGTGCCCAGCAGGCTGAGGGAGAAGGCGGCGATGGCCAGCAGCACCGTCCAGCTCTTGAACACGCCGCGCTTCTCGGTCACTGCCAGCGAGTGGATCAGCGCGCCGCCGACCAGCCAAGGCATGAACGAGGCGTTTTCCACCGGGTCCCAGAACCACCAGCCGCCCCAGCCGAGTTCATAGTAGGCCCACCAGGAACCCAGGCTGATACCAATGCCGAGGAAAGCCCAGGCAACGATGGTCCACGGCCGCGACCAGCGTGCCCAGGCCGCATCCAGCTTGCCGCCGAGCAGCGCGGCGATGGCGAAGGCGAAGGCCACGGAGAAACCGACATAGCCCATGTACAGCATCGGCGGGTGGACGATCAGGCCGAAGTCCTGCAGCAGCGGATTGAGGTCACGACCGTCGCTCGGCATGTCCGGCAGCAGGCGGCTGAACGGGTTGGAGGTGATGATCAGGAACAGCAGGAAGCCGACGCTGATCATGCCCATCACCGCTAGCACGCGAGCCAGCATCACGTCCGGCAATTGCCGCGAGAAAATCGACACGGCGAAGGTCCAGCCGCCGAGGATCAGCGCCCACAGCAGCAGCGAGCCTTCGTGGGCGCCCCACACGGCGCTGAACTTGTAGTACCAGGGCAAGGCGCTGTTGGAGTTGCTGGCGACATAGGCAACCGAGAAGTCGTCGGTCATGAAGGCCCAGGTCAAGCAGGCAAAGGCGAACAGCAGGAAGCTGAACTGCCCCCAGGCGGCTGGCTGGGCCAAGCCCATCCATTGGCGATCACCGCGCCAGGCGCCGATCAGCGGCAGGGTCGACTGCACCAGGGCCAGGCACAGGGCGAGGATCAGGGCCAGGTGGCCCAGTTCGGGAACCAGCAGCGCGGCATTCATGCTCAGCCTTCCTTCTTCACGGGCGCTTCAGCGCCACTCGGCAGCTTGCCGCTGTCTTTCAGCGCCTTGGTGACTTCCGGCGGCATGTAGTTCTCGTCGTGCTTGGCCAGCACTTCATCGGCCACCAGCACGCCGTTGGCGTCCAGCTTGCCCAGGGCGACGATGCCCTGCCCTTCGCGGAACAGGTCCGGAAGGATGCCGTGGTAGCGGATGGTCACGTTCTTGGCGAAGTCGGTGACCACGAATTCGATATCCAGCGTATCGGTGGAACGCTTCACCGAGCCTTCGCTGACCATGCCACCGGCACGGATACGGGTGTCTTGCGGCGCTTCGCCATTGGCGATCTGCGTCGGCGTGTAGAACAGGTTGATGTTCTCCTTCAGCGCGCTCAGGGCCAGGCCCACGGCAATGGAGACACCGACCAGGATGGCCAGAACGATATACAGGCGTTTCTTGCGGACCGCGTTCACTCTTGACTCTCCCGGCGCAAACGACGCGCCTCGTCTTGCAGGTAACGCCGGCGAGCCAGGATCGGCTGAGCGACGTTGATAGCCAGTACGGCCAGGCTGATGCCATAGGCCGACCACACATAGGGGCCATGGGTGCCCATGGCGAGGAATTCGGCGAAGGAGGCGAAACTCATGGGCGACCTCCCAGCAGGCGTTGCACTTCGTCCTTGACCCAGCGGCTGCGCGCCTCGCGCTTGAGCACTTCGGTGCGCATGCGATAGAGCAGTACAGCGGCGAAGAAGCAGTACAAGCCGAGCACCGAGATCAGCAGCGGCAGCCACATCTCCATGCTCATGGTGGCCTTGCCGGTCACCTTGAAGGTGGCGGGCTGGTGCAGGGTGTTCCACCACTCCACCGACTTCTGGATGATCGGGATGTTCACCGCGCCGACCAGGGCCAGCACGGCGCAGGCCTTGGCCGCGCTGTCACGGTTGCTGATGGCGTTGCCCAGGGCGATGACGCCGAAGTAGAGGAACAGCAGGATCAGCATCGAGGTCAGGCGTGCGTCCCAGATCCAGTAAGTGCCCCAGGTCGGCTTGCCCCAGATGGCGCCGGTCACCAGCGCGATGAAGCACAGCCAGGCACCGATCGGTGCAGCCTGCTGCAGGGCCACGTCGGCCAGTTTCATCTTCCACACCAGGCCGACCACGCCGGCCACCGCCATCAACAGGTAGCAGGCCTGGGCCAGGAATGCCGCCGGCACATGGATGTAGATGATCCGATAGCTGTTGCCCTGGTACTTCTCGGGCGGCGCGAAGGCCAGGCCCCAGACCAGGCCCACGACCAGCAACAGAATGGCAGCAGCGGTCAGCCACGGCAGCCAGCGGCCGCTGCGCTCGTAGAACCACTTGGGCGAGCCCCATTGGTGAAACCAGGTCCACTTCATCGTCACGGTAACTCTGTATTTTATTCGCCGACGCTGATCTTCAGACCAGCGCCGATCGCAAAGGGTGTCAGGGTGACCGCGAGGGCAGTCAGGCTGGCCAGCCACAACAGGTGGCCGGCCGTTGGCAATCCTTGCAGGGCCGCTTGCAGCGCCCCGGTACCGAGAATCAGCACCGGGATGTACAACGGCAAAATCAGCAGCGCCAGCAGCAGGCCGCCACGCTTGAGGCCGACAGTCAGTGCTGCGCCGACCGCGCCGAGCAGGCTCAGCACCGGCGTGCCGAGCAGCAGTGAGATCAGCAACACCGGCAGGCAGCGCGTCGGCAAACCCAGCATCAGCGCCAGCAGCGGCGCCAGCAGCACCAGGGCCAGCCCGGAAAACAGCCAGTGTGCCAGCACCTTGGCCAACACCAGAAGAGGCAGAGGGTGCGACGAAAGGACCCACTGTTCCAGCGAGCCGTCCTCGAAATCACTGCGAAACAGGCCATCCAGCGACAGCAGTACGGCCAGCAGTGCGGCGACCCAGATCAGGCCCGGCGAGAGGGTCTGCAACAGCTTGGTTTCCGGCCCCACCGCCAGCGGGAACAGAGCGATGACGATAGCGAAGAACACCAGCGGGTTAGCCAGCTCCGCCGGGCGGCGGAACAGCAGGCGGGCCTCGCGGGCCAACAACAGGAGGAAGACGTTGTTCATGCCGGACGCCGCCCCAGATCCAGTTCGCGATAACCCGACGGCTTCTCGCTCAGGCTGTGGTGGGTGGTCATGATCACCAGGCCGCCCTGTTCGCAGTGGCGCGCCAGATGCGCTTCCAGCTGGGCCACGCCCTGTTTGTCGAGGGCCGTGAAGGGTTCGTCGAGAATCCACAGCGGCGGTGCAGCCAGATACAGTCGGGCCAGAGCTACACGGCGCTGCTGGCCGGCGGACAAGGTATGACAGGGCACATCCTCGAAACCGCGCAGACCAACCGCCTGCAGGGCCTGCCAGATCGCCTCGCGCCCGGCCGGCTCATGCAGGGCGCAGAGCCAGGCGAGGTTTTCCTCGGCGGTCAGCAGGCCCTTGATGCCGGCAGCGTGACCGATCCACAGCAGGTTGCGCCCCAGGTCACCGTGCTGACGGGCTAGCGGCGCGCCGTTGAGCAGCACTTCGCCAGCGGTTGGTTGCATCAGCCCGGCCAGCAGGCGCAGCAGACTGGTCTTGCCACTGCCGTTGGGCCCGGAAACCTGCAACATGGTGCCACCGCCCAGATCGAGATCAAGCTCCTCGAACAGCAGACGCCAATCCCGCTCGCAGGCGAGGGAAATGGCTTGAAGTCGGGGGCTGGTCAACGGCATAAGGTCCCAGGCAGGGTTCAAGTCGGCTAGATGGCGGCCGCTATACTAGCGCAAGATAAACGCGTAGCCGGCCCGGACGGGGCGGCATTATACATGCCCGGCTCCGCCCTCCGAAGCCGGCTTTTCGACAGGTTGTTACCCGGCCATGGCAGAAATCAGCAGCCCTCGCCCGCTCCCCGCGACCGCGCCGCTCACCCGCCCCGCGCAGCCCTCCGCTGCGGACATGGCGGTGAAGCTGCTGCAACCGCTGGAAGGCCTGCTCGCCGCCGGGGAAACGGCCAAGGCCGAGGTGGTGGCGCTCAAGGAAACCGCGCAGAGCTTCCAGCTGCTGCTCAAGCTGACCCTGGACAGCGGTCGCCAGACCACCCTCGAAGCCAGCAGCACGCGCCCGCTGGCGCAAGGCACCGCCCTGAACGTTACCGCCCTGTCCGATAGCCGCCTGTTATTGGCCCTGAGCAGCACTGGCGACAGCAAGGTGCTGAGCAGCCTGGACCTGGACCAGCTGCCAATCGGCACCCTGCTGCAAGGCAAGGTCGTGGCCCAGGAACAGCTGATACAGACGCGCACACAGCAGATTATCTACAAGGTATTGGTCAACCTGCTCAACACGCCCCTGGCCGGCAGCAAACTCAGCGTGGAAACGCCACTGCCACTGCCGCTCGGCAGTCTGCTCACCGCTCAGGTACAAGGCAGCCAGCAGCTCAATTTCCTGCCGCTGAGCGGACGCCTCGATCAACTGGTGCTGGGCCAGCAGCTGGCGACCCAGCAAGGCCGCCAGGGCTCACTGGAGGGCCTGCTCAAGGCCCTGCAGGGCATGGGCTCCCAGGACGCCCTGCCGGACGACCTGCGTGCCGGCATCGACAAACTGCTCGGCCAGCTGCCGGACGGCAAGCAACTGAGCAGCCCGGACGGCCTGGCCAAGGCCCTGGAGCACAGCGGGCTGTTTCTTGAAGCCAAGCTGCTCGGTGGCCAGACCGGCGGCCTGCCCAATGATCTCAAAGCCAATCTGCTGCGCCTGATCACCCAGCTGCTGCCCAACCTGCCCAGCGGCTCGCCCCTGCAGGCGGCCAATGCCAGCAGCAGCCTGGCCCAGGCGCTACCGGCCTTCGTGCGTAACGCCCTGGGCGCCATCGGCCAGGCCAACCTGCGTCAGCAGGCCCTGGGCTTCCCCCTGCCTTCACGCCTGCTGCAGAACATGGACGAAGACGCCGACCTGGAAACCCTGCTGCGCCTGGCCGCCGCCGCCGTATCCCGGCTGCAGACCCACCAGCTGTCGAGTCTGGCGCAAACCCAGGTCACCGCCGAGGGCAATCTGCTGACCACCTGGCAACTCGAAGTGCCGATGCGCAACCAGCAGGACATCGTGCCGCTGCAGATCAAGCTGCAGCGCGAGGAAGAACAAGCCCAGAGTGGCAAGCAGGAACAGAAGGAGGTGCTCTGGCGCGTCGACCTAGCCTTCGACCTCGCACCGCTGGGCCCCTTGCAGGTTCAGGCGCAACTGGCGCGCGGCAGTATCTCCAGCCAGTTGTGGGCCGAGCAGGCCAGCACCGCGCGGCTGATCGATAACGAACTGGGCAACCTGCGCGAGCGCCTGCTTGCCGCCGGTCTCAGCGTCGCGGAACTGAGCTGCGCCCAAGGCATGCCGCCACAGGGGCCCAAAACCCATCTGGAACAACGCTGGGTGGATGAAACCGCATGAAGCACAAAGCCGCACGCCAGGCCATCGCCCTCTCCTACGATGGCAGCAGCGCCCCCAGCCTCACAGCCAAAGGCGACGACGAGCTGGCCGAAGCCATCCTGGCCATCGCCCGCGAGCACGAAGTACCGATCTACGAGAACGCCGAACTGGTTCGCCTGCTGGCTCGCATGGAGCTGGGCGATGCCATCCCCGAAGCGCTGTATCGCAGCATCGCCGAGATCATCGCCTTCGCCTGGTACCTCAAGGGCAAATGCCCGGAGGGCTTCGACGCGGAGCGCGACGTCACCCCACCGCTACCACTGCTCAACGCGCCCCTCGAGTGAAGGCCAGCATCTCCCCCTCGACGCCACGTCCCAGAGGGAAGTCCAGCAGTTGCCAGGCGAAGTAGCCTGAGCGAAAGAAATACACCTGCCGGTAACCCCAGCCAACGGCGCGCCGAGCGGCTTCGGCACCTTGCGGGCAGAGCTCGCTGTCGCAGTAGATCACCAGGGCCGCGCCACGTGGCCACTGGCTCCCGGCCAAGCCGGCGAAGCTCGACTCCAGCTCGAGGTGCAAGGCGCCGTGTACATGCCCCCAACTCCACTCGCGCGTCGGCCGCACATCGATGAACAGCGCGCCAACCTCATAAAGCTGGCGGGCCTGCAACACATTCACCGTAGTCGCCCCCTGCACCTCGAGGGGCGCTTCGGCAGCGCTAAGCGGCAATACCAACAGATACAGCAACAACACGCCGATACGCATGACGAACCTCCAAAGGAAGTCGTGGCTACTTGTATTCAGATTAGGCAGGCGAAAGCAGACAGCTTGGAACCGTTCACACAGGCGAGAAAGGTGTTTAGAGCCTGTAGGCGTAAGAGCCTGTTTACGGTCTTTTGGACTAGAGCCAGACAAGGCCCTACGCCAGTAACAGCCTTCGGCTGGTCAAAACGGCGGGGAAGCGGAGTTTACGAGCTGTAAATGAGCATGACTCGTTTCACTCGACCTTCAGGTTGACGCACGTTAGCCGCAAGCGGCTTGCCGAAGCTGTTTTTAACACGGTATGACCGACAGACAGGAGATCGTAAACAGGTTCTAAGGAGTGCAGGGACTAGGAGCCCTGCTTCTGCACCTTGTGCAGCTTGCTGACCAGCTCGGCCTCGGCCTTGGTCAACCCGCAGGAATGGGTCAGGTCGTCGACGCTGGCGCCCATGCCGACCAGGCGCGCGGCCTGGGTAAAGGACAGGCTGGCAGGATCGCGCTGTTCCATCTGGTTGAGCTTGTCCGGTAGTGGCGCCACCACCCGGCGCAGCTCATGCAACTCCTCCCCCATGCGAATACTACCGGTGAGGTAGGTATCGAGGCGACGGCTCAGTTCCTTGAGCCGCTGATCGCGGAATGCATCGCGCTCGGCCTGCAGCTGCGCCTGCTGGCGCAGGGTAGTCACCAGCCAGAAGCAGGTGCCTGCGAGCAGCATGCAGAACAGGCCGAGCACGGCCACCGCGATCTCCAGCATGGGTCAGATGCTCTCCAGCTCGGACCACTCTTCCTCGGTCATCATCTTGTCCAGCTCGACCAGGATCAGCAGCTCGCCGTTCTTGTTGCAGACGCCCTGGATGAACTTGGCCGACTCCTCGTTGCCGACATTCGGCGCGGTCTCGACCTCGGACTGGCGCAGGTAAACCACTTCCGCCACGCTGTCGACGAGGATGCCGACCACTTGCTTGTCCGCCTCGATGATCACGATACGGGTGTTGTCGGTCACCGGCGCCGAATCGAGGCCGAAGCGCTGACGGGTGTCGATCACCGTCACCACGTTGCCGCGCAGGTTGATGATGCCCAGCACATAAGCCGGCGCGCCCGGTACCGGGGCAATCTCGGTGTAGCGCAGCACTTCCTGGACCTGCATCACGTTGATGCCGTAAGTCTCGTTATCCAGGCGGAAGGTCACCCACTGCAGAATGGGATCTTCGGAACCTTGCGCAGACGTTTTCTTCATATCCCTAGCCTCGTCAAGAACCGCTGTGGCGGCATACGCGGGTGTACCCCGCTGTCATTACTATAGAGCCCCGCACAAAGCGCGGCCCGTTGAATTCAGTGCGCCCGGGCTTTTGCACCATTGCGCGTAGCACCACTGGCAATCAGCTCGGCAAGGGCCGAGACATCCAGCAGCGCGCACATGTGTTCGATCACCGTGCCAGCCAGCCACGGTCGCTGGCTGCGCTGACTGCGCCACTTGATCTCGTCCGGCACCAGGCGGATCGAGCGGCTGACCTGATGCACCGCCAGCCCCCACTCATAGCCTTCGACCGAAATCACGTACTGCAGCCCCTCGCGAAAATCCTCGCGGTAGCGCTCCGGCATCACCCAGCGCGCGGTATCCAGCACCTTCAGGTTGCCCGCCTGGCACGGCAGGATACCGAGGAACCAGTCCGGCTGCCCGAATAGCGGCGTCAGCTCAGCAGTGGCCAGCGGATAGATCGAGCCGAGGCACACCAGCGGCACGGCCAGGGTCAGCCCGGCGACATCAAACAGCAGGCATTCGAAGGGTTCATCAGCCCAGTCCGGACGCCCATCGACATTAAGCTTGGCCGGCTCCTTCTTCAGTGCCGGCTGCAGCTCGACCAGCGCTTCGATCACCGGCGCCTGGACGGGTACCTCGACAACTGCCTCGACCGCCACTTCGACTGCGGGCTCTTCACGCAGGCTCGGCAACTCGAAGGTCGGCAACACCAGCGGCTTGGGCCTGGCTTCGGCCAACGCCACCGGCGCACGCTCCAGGGCAACACTCAGCAGCGGCTTGGGTGTTTCCCGGCGCGAGTCACGCACCTGCTCCTCAAGCACCGCCGCCTCGAACTCGTCGAGATCGAGGCTCTCCTCCTCCAGTTCGGCAGCCGCTTCCTGCAGCAGAGCGTCCAGATAGGACTGCAAAGCCAGCTGAGGGCGGGTGGAGGTGGAAGCACTACGACTCATGAGAGTGATCCGAGAAAAGGGGCTGTACAACCTATCGGCAGACCCGATGGATGTCTTGAGCCAGTCTGTTCAGCATAGTCCGGCATTTCAGGCTACCTGACTGGCCGGCTGGCCGGCCAGCAGGTGTTTGAGCAACGCGCGGTAGGCGATGACGCCGCGGCTGTTGCCATCGAACTGCGAAGGCGTCTGACCTGCACGGCTGGCATCGCGCAGGCGCGTGTCCACCGGGATGTAGGCCTGCCACAGGTGCTCGGGATAGGCGTTGCGCAGCACGCGCAGGGTGCCCAGCGAGGCCTGGGTACGGCGGTCGAACAGGGTCGGCACTATGGTGTAGGGCAGCGCCTGCTTGCGCGAACGGTTGATCATGGCCAGAGTGCTGACCATCCGCTCCAGGCCCTTGACCGCGAGGAACTCGGTCTGCACCGGGATTACCAGCTGCTGGCTGGCGGCCAGCGCATTGACCATCAGCACGCCGAGCAATGGCGGACTATCGATGATGGCGTGGTCGAAGCGATCCCACATCTGCGCCAGGCTCTTGGCAATCACCAGGCCCAGGCCATTCTGCCCTGGAGACTGGCGCTCCAGGGTGGCCAGCGCGGTACTCGACGGCAGCAGGGAAATATTCGGGTGACTGGTGGGCAGCAGCAGGCTGGCCGGCAGGCCACGCGGCACGTTGCCCTGATGCAGAAACAGGTCGAAGTTGCTGTGCTCGAGCGCGTCCGGATCATGCCCGAAATAGCTGCTCATCGAGCCATGCGGGTCGAGATCGACCATCACCACGCGCTTGCCCGCATCGGCCAGCAGGCCGGCGAGAGCAATGGATGTGGTGGTCTTGCCGACACCACCTTTCTGATTGGCTACTGCCCAGACTTTCATCGTTATCGTCCTCCCAGCGTGGCGCAAGCCGTGCCGAGAACTGATAGGTGCCTCATGGTGCAGGCGCCGAATTATTGACGGAACCCGGGACGGAGCCCGTGACTGGGGACGTCGAAGCAGGTTGCGTGCCAGCCCGCTGTAGCGCGGCATCGGGCTGCGCCTTGCCGCTACCTACCCCACTGATACTGCGCCGGACATCGAGATTACGCGAGATCACCAGCACCACCCGACGATTGCGCGCCCGCCCCTCAGCCGTGGCATTGTCCGCCACCGGCTGAAACTCGCCGTAGCCAACAGCCGCCATGCGCGAGGGGTCGACCCCATCGGCGGCGAGCATGCGCACGATACTCGCCGCGCGTGCCGTGGACAGTTCCCAGTTGCTGGGGAACTGCAGGCTGCTGATCGGCTGGTTATCGGTGAAACCCTCGATATGCACGGGATTCTGGTAAGGCGCGAGGATCTTCGCCACCTTCTCCACCAGGGTGAAGGCCATGTCGGTCGGCACGGCATCACCACTGGGGAACAGCAGGCTGGAGTTGAGTTCGATCTCGATCCACAGCTCGTTGCCGCGCACGGTCAGCTGTTTGGAGTCGATCAGGTCACCGAAGGCATCCTGCACGCTGGCAGCGATTTCCTGCAGCGGATCGGAGCCTGGGCTGTCGACCGAGGTCGAGCTGTTCGGATTGTCTTCCACCATCGAGCGATCCGGCTCGGTGGTGCGCGGGCGCTCATCGCCAACCGGAATCGGCTTGATCGAACGTTCTGGCTCGCTGAACACGCCTACCAGACTTTCCGAAAGCACCTTGTACTTGCCTTCGTTGATCGAGGAAATCGAATACATCACCACAAAAAAGGCAAACAGCAGGGTGATAAAGTCCGCGTAGGACACCAGCCAGCGTTCGTGATTTTCGTGTTCTTCCTGGTGGCGTCGCCGGGCCATGTCGGTCCCCTACCCCGTCAGTCCATGAAGCCTTGCAGCTTCAGTTCGATGGAGCGCGGATTCTCGCCCTCAGCGATGGACAGGATGCCCTCCAGCAGCATTTCGCGGTAACGCGACTGGCGAGCGGCGATGGCCTTGAGCTTGTTGCCCACCGGCAGCAACAACAGGTTGGCGAAGGCCACACCGTAGATGGTGGCGACGAAGGCCACGGCAATGCCGGCACCCAGCTTGCTCGGGTCGGCCAGGTTGCCCATCACATGGATCAGGCCCATCACCGCACCGATGATGCCGATGGTCGGCGCGTAGCCACCCATGCTCTCGAATACCTTGGCGGCCTGGATATCGCGGCCTTCCTGGGTGTACAGGTCGACCTCGAGGATGCTGCGGATGGCTTCTGGCTCGGCGCCATCCACCAGCAACTGCAAGCCCTTGCGGGCATAGGGATCGGGCTCGCTGTCGGCAATCGGCTCCAGACCCAGCAGGCCTTCCTTGCGGGCCGACATGCTCCAGCCAACCACCCGGTTGATGCCTCCCGCCAGATCGATGCGCGGCGGGAAGATGATCCAGCGCAAAATGGCCAGCGAACGCTTGAATACATTGACCGGCGCCTGCAGAAATGCAGCGCCGAGGGTACCGCCAATCACGATCAGTGCCGCCGGCCCGTTGAGCAGGGCTCCGGCATGGCCGCCTTCCAGGTAGTTGCCACCCAGAATGGCAACGAAAGCCAGGATGATCCCGATAAGGCTCAGTACATCCATCAGATACAGGCCTCGGACAGATGCCGACCGATATCCTCAAGACCGTACACGGCGTCGGCCAGGTCTGCCTTGACGATCGCCATGGGCATGCCATAGATCACGCAGCTGGCTTCATCCTGGGCCCACACCTGGCTACCGCTCTGCTTGAGCAGGCGCGCACCTTCGCGACCATCGGCACCCATCCCGGTGAGCACAACGGCCAGCACCTTGTCGTTGAACGACTTGGCCGCCGAGCCGAAGGTGATATCGACGCAAGGCTTGTAGTTCAGGCGTTCGTCGCCCGGGAGGATTTTCACCACGCCGCGCGGGTCGACCATCATCTGCTTGCCGCCGGGTGCCAGCAGGGCCAGGCCCGGGCGCAGCAGGTCACCATCCTCGGCTTCCTTGACGGAAATCCGGCACAGTTTGTCCAGGCGCTCAGCAAAGGCCTTGGTGAAGGCCGCCGGCATGTGCTGGATCAGCAGGATCGGCGCCGGGAAGTTGGCCGGCAGCTGGGTCAGCACACGCTGCAGCGCCACCGGGCCGCCGGTGGATGTACCGATGGCCACCAGCTTGTAGGATTTACGCTTTGGGGCCGCACCGCCAGTGGCTGGCGCAGAGCCAACAGTACGGCCTACCGGCGCTGGTGCCACTGGTGCAGCAGGTGTACTGCGCGCCACCGGTGCGCTACTGGCAGGCGCAGCAGGTGCTGGCTGACTACTGTAGCCACTGTAGCGACGGTTGCTGCGGGCAATGGAATGCACCTTCTCGCACAGCAACGCCTTGACCTTCTCGGGGTTGCGCGAGATGTCTTCGAAGTTCTTCGGCAGGAAGTCGACCGCACCGGCATCCAGAGCATCCAGGGTTACCCGGGCACCTTCATGGGTCAGCGAGGAGAACATCAGTACCGGCGTCGGACAACGCTGCATGATGTTCCGCACGGCCGTAATGCCATCCATCATCGGCATCTCGTAGTCCATGGTGATCACGTCTGGCTTCAATGCCAGCGCCTGATCGATGGCCTCGCGACCGTTGGTGGCCGTACCCACAACCTGGATATTCGGGTCGGCGGAGAGAATCTCCGAGACCCGGCGGCGGAAGAAGCCGGAATCATCCACCACCAGGACTTTGACAGCCATAAACACTCCTGAGCGACTGGATGCCCAGCCCGCAATCAATCAGATGCGACGTGCGTAGCGCTTGAGCATGCTCGGCACGTCGAGGATCAGGGCAATGCGCCCGTCACCGGTAATGGTAGCGCCAGACATACCCGGCGTACCTTGCAGCATCTTGCCCAGCGGCTTGATCACCACCTCTTCCTGGCCAACCAGCTGATCGACCACGAAGCCGATACGCTGGCTGCCAACGGTGAGGATCACCACATGGCCTTCGCGCTGCTCCTCGTAGGCGGCGCCACGCACCAGCCAGCGTTTGAGATAGAACAGCGGCAGCGCCTTGTCGCGCACGATCACCACTTCCTGGCCGTCCACCACATTGGTACGCGACAGGTCGAGGTGGAAGATCTCGTTGACGTTGACCAATGGGAAGGCAAAAGCCTGGTTACCCAGCATCACCATCAGGGTCGGCATGATCGCCAGGGTCAGCGGCACCTTGATGATGATCTTCGAACCCTGGCCCTTGGCCGAGTGTACGTTGATGATGCCGTTGAGCTGGGAAATCTTGGTCTTCACCACGTCCATGCCGACACCGCGGCCGGACACGTCGGAAATCTCGGTCTTGGTCGAGAAGCCCGGGGCGAAGATCAGGTTGTAGCACTCGGTTTCGCTCAGGCGATCCGCTGCGTCCTTGTCCAGCAGGCCCTTCTCCACCGCCTTGACGCGAAGGATTTCCGGGTCCATGCCTTTGCCGTCGTCGGAAATCGACAGCAGGATGTGGTCGCCTTCCTGCTCGGCGGACAACACCACGCGACCACCGCGCGCCTTGCCCGAGGCCTCGCGCTCTTCCGGCATTTCGATGCCGTGGTCGACGGCGTTGCGCACCAAGTGCACCAACGGATCGGCCAGGGCCTCGACCAGGTTCTTGTCGAGGTCGGTTTCTTCGCCGACCAGCTCCAGGTTGATCTCTTTCTTCAGCTGGCGCGCCAGGTCGCGAACCAGGCGCGGGAAACGGCCGAAGACCTTCTTGATCGGCTGCATGCGGGTCTTCATCACCGACGTCTGCAGATCGGCAGTGACCACGTCGAGGTTGGAGACGGCCTTGGACATGGCCTCATCGCCACTATTCAGGCCCAGGCGCACCAGACGGTTACGTACCAGCACCAGTTCGCCGACCATGTTCATGATCTCGTCCAGGCGCGCGGTATCCACGCGAACCGTGGTTTCTGCCTCGCTGGCGGCAGGCGCAGCCTTGTCGGCAGCTGGAGCAGGCGCTGGGGCCGCAGCCTTGACCGGCTCGGCCTTGGCCGCTGGTTTGGCGGCCGGTTTGGCGACGGCCGGTTTGCTCGCGGCAGGAACCGGGGCGGCTTTCACCTCGGCAGCGGCTACTGGCTGGACGGCCTCTTCGCTGAACTTGCCCTTGCCATGCAGCTGATCGAGCAGCGCTTCGAATTCGTCGTCGGTGATGTTTTCGCCCGAGGTTGGCGCTGCAACTGGAGCGGCCTTTGCCGCAACCACCGGCGCCTCGTCTGCCGGGCCGGTGAATTTGCCTTTGCCATGCAGCTGATCGAGCAGGGACTCGAATTCGTCGTCGGTGATCTCGTCGCCCGCCCGTACAGCGGCTGCCGCAGCCGGCGCCGCGGTGGCCGCGGGAGGTTCGACGAACTTGCCCTTGCCGTGCAGTTGATCAAGCAACGCTTCGAATTCATCGTCGGTGATTTCATCGCCGGCTGCAGGCGCCGCGGCGGGTGCGGCTTGCGCAGCAGGCTCGGCGATGGCATCCAGCAACTGTTCGAACTCGCTGTCGGTGATATCGCTGCCGGCAACGGCTGGCGATTCGGCTTCAGCCTCGACCTCATCCTCGATTTCCGGTTCGGCTGCGGCAAACGCCTCGTCGGCGCTCTCCGGCTCGGCCAGACGTGCCAGCGCCTCAAGCAGTTCGGGAGTAGCTGGCGTGACTGCGGCCCGCTCGCGCACCTGGCCGAACATCTCGTTGACCGCATCCAGAGCTTGCAGGACTACGTCCATCAGCTCGGCAGTTACCCGCCGCTCGCCTTTGCGCAAGATGTCGAACACGTTTTCCGCGATGTGGCAGCACTCGACCAGTTCGTTCAACTGGAGGAAACCAGCACCACCCTTGACGGTATGGAAACCACGGAAAATGGCATTGAGCAGATCCGTGTCATCTGGCCGGCTTTCCAGCTCGACCAATTGCTCGGACAGCAACTCAAGAATTTCGCCGGCCTCTACCAGGAAGTCCTGGAGGATTTCTTCATCGGCGTCGAAGCTCATCGGTGCGCTCCAAAGGCTCTGTTAGAGCCTTAAAATCCCAGGCTGGACAGCAGATCATCGACGTCGTCCTGGTTGGACGCGACGTCCTCACGCTTATCGGCATGGATCTGCGGACCTTCACCCCGGGAAGGCTCTTTTTGTTGTTCTTGCTCGGCGCGCAGCGCCTCGTGGTCGTGCCGGATGCCGGCAAAACGATCGACATGACTGGCCATCAGCACCAGTTTCAGCAGATTGCTTTCCACCTCGGTAACCAGCTGCGTCACGCGCTTGATCACCTGGCCCGTCAGATCCTGATAGTCCTGCGCCAGCAAAATGTCGTTCAGATGGCCAGACAGTTTCTGGCTGTCACGCTCGCTACGGGCGAGGAACAGCTCAATACGCTTGGCCAGCTCACGGAAAGCATCGGCGCCCAGCTCGCGGCGCATGAACTTGCCCCAGTCGGCGGAGAGGCTCTGCGCCTCGTCGCCGAGGTCGTTGACCAGCGGCGCACTCTGCTCGACCAGATCCATGGTGCGGTTGGCCGCTTTCTCAGTCATCTGCACAACATAGGACAGACGCTCGGTGGCGTCGCTGATCTGCGAGATTTCCTGGGCGTGTGGATTGCCTGGATCGATATGGAAATTGACGATCGCGTTGTGCAGCTCGCGCGTCAGGCGACCGACTTCCTGGTACAGGCCGCGGTCACGGGTCTGGTTCAGCTCATGGATCAGTTGCACCGCCTCGTCGAAACGGCCTTTTTCCAGGCTCTCGACCAGTTGCGTTGCGTGCAGCTTCAGGGTCGATTCAAGTTCGCCCAAGGAGTCATCGTGTGCCATAGCGCCCTCGTGGCGAACATCAGCCGTTAACCCGCTCGAAGATCTTCTCGATCTTCTCCTTCAGCACCTGGGCCGTGAACGGCTTGACCACGTAACCGTTCACCCCGGCCTGAGCGGCCTCGATGATCTGGTCACGCTTGGCTTCGGCGGTCACCATCAGCACTGGCAGAGTCTTCAGACGGTCATCGGCACGTACTGCGCGCAACAGGTCGATACCGGTCATACCGGGCATGTTCCAGTCGGTTACCAGAAAGTCGAAGCTGCCACTTTGCAGCATCGGCAACGCCGTTACCCCGTCATCGGCCTCGGCGGTATTGGTAAAGCCCAAATCGCGCAAGAGGTTCTTGATGATCCGTCGCATCGTCGAAAAATCATCGACGATGAGGATTTTCATGTTCTTGTCCAAGTCGACCTCCGTACAGTCCTAAACGCTACCGGCACCCGGTAGCGTCGCAATCGTGAAACCGGCAGTGCGTCAGCTCGCGCGCCACTCACCCAGCCTGGCGCGCAAACGTGCGGCGCACTGGCTGTGCAACTGGCTGACACGGGATTCGCTGACCCCCAATACTTCGCCGATTTCCTTGAGATTCAGTTCTTCGTCGTAATACAGCGCCAGCACCAGGCGCTCACGTTCCGGCAAGTGGGCAATCGCATCGGCCAGGGCCGATTGAAACCGCTCATCTTCCAGCTCGTGCAGGGGTTCGGCCTGAACGCTGCTGCTGTCTTCGCGCAATCCGCCATGCTCGCCGTCCTGCATCAGGTCGTCGAAGCTGAACAGGCGGCTGCCCAACGTGTCGCCAAGAATGCCGTAGTAATCCTCGAGACTCAATTGGAGTTCGGCCGCAACTTCTTGATCTTTAGCGTCTCTTCCCGTCCGAGCCTCAATTACCCGGATCGCATCGCTGACCATTCGGCTGTTGCGGTGCACCGAGCGCGGCGCCCAATCGCCCTTGCGCACCTCGTCCAGCATGGCGCCACGGATGCGGATGCCGGCGTAAGTCTCGAAACTGGCACCTTTGGCTCCATCGTATTTTTTTGACGCTTCCAGCAGGCCAATCATGCCGGCCTGCATCAGATCATCCACTTGCACACTGGCCGGCAACCGCGCCAACAGGTGGTAGGCAATGCGCTTGACCAGCGGCGCGTAGCGCTCGATCAACTGGTGCTGGGAATCCTGCGCCTGCGCCTTGTTGTACATACGGAGTCCAGTGGCTGCTGTCATACCGCCGTACCCGCGATCGGCTGCTGCACCAGACGCTCGACGAAAAACTCCAGATGGCCGCGCGGGTTGGCCGGCAACGGCCACGTGTCGACTTTCTGGGCGATCGCCTTGAACGCCAGTGCGCATTTCGAGCGCGGGAAAGCTTCATAAACCGCGCGCTGTTTTTGCACGGCCTTGCGCACCGACTCGTCGTACGGCACGGCGCCCACATACTGCAGGGCTACATCGAGAAAACGGTCGGTCACCTTGGTCAGCTTAGCAAACAGATTGCGGCCTTCCTGCGGGCTGTGCGCCATGTTGGCCAGCACGCGGAAACGGCTGACACCGTAATCGCGATTGAGCAGCTTGATCAGGGCGTAGGCGTCGGTGATCGAAGTCGGCTCGTCGCAGACCACCACCAGCACCTCCTGGGCCGCGCGCACGAAGCTGACCACGCCATCGCCGATCCCGGCGGCGGTGTCGATCACCAGCACGTCGAGGTTGTCGCTGATGTCACTGAAGGCCTGGATCAGGCCGGCATGCTGCGAGGGCGTCAGCTGCACCATGCTCTGCGTGCCCGAGGCTGCCGGCACGATGCGGATGCCGCCGGGCCCCTGCAGCAGCACGTCTTTCAGATCGCACTCGCCGGAAATCACATCGGCCAGCGTGCGTTTGGCCGTCAGGCCGAGCAGCACGTCGACGTTGGCCAGGCCGAGGTCGGCGTCCATCAGCATGACCCGACGACCGAGATCGGCCAGGGCCAGCGACAGATTCACCGACACATTGGTCTTGCCGACGCCACCCTTGCCGCCGGTCACCGCAATCACCTGTACGGGATGCATACTACCCATGTTCTCTCAATACCTTGTCTTGCCTGGACTGGGCTGGTCGGGCAACTACACCGACCCTTTCCTCAACACTAGATCGCCTTCGGCACCGCTGCCTGCCTTAGCCGGCACGTCGTGCCGGTTGCTGGTACAGGCCGGCGAACATATCCGCCATGGCTTCCTCGCTGGGATCTTCCGCCGCCTGCAGGCTGACCAGCTTGCTCACCAGCTGGTGGCTGCGCGGCACCTGCAAATCATCCGGAATCTTAGGCCCATCAGCGAGATAGGCTACCGGTAGATGCTGGCTGATAGCCAGCCCTAAAACCTCGCCCAGGCTGGTTGCCTCATCCACCTTGCTCAGAATGCAGCCGGCCAGGCCGCACTGCTTGTAGCTGTGGAAGGCGGCCTTGAGCACCTGGCTCTGGCTGGTAGCGGCCATCACCAGGTAATTCTTCGACTTCAGACCGCGGCTGGCCAGGCTTTCCAGCTGCAGGCGCAGGGCCGGATCGTTGCCCGGCAGGCCGGCGGTATCGATCAGCACCACGCGCTTGCGCGCCAGCGGAGCCAGGGCCTGGATCAGCGATTGGCCCGGATCGACCTGAGTCACCGACACGTTGAGGATGCGGCCGAGGGTCTTGAGCTGTTCTTGGGCACCGATGCGGAAGCAGTCCATGCTGACCAGCGCGATGTTCTGCGAGCCGTACTTGAGCACGTAACGCGCGGCCATCTTGGCCAGGGTGGTGGTCTTGCCCATGCCGGCAGGACCGACCAGGGCAATCACCCCGCCCTCTTCCAACGGCTCGACTTTCGGCGTCTTGATCGCATGGGCCAGGTGAGCCAGCAGCATGCGCCAGGCCTGACGCGGATCGGCGACCTTGGATACACGCTCCAGCAGCACCCGCGACAGCTCGGCGGACAGGCCCATGCGCTGCAGGCGGCGCCACAGGTTGGCCTGTTGCGGACGGCGGTTTTGCAGCTGACCCCAGGCAATCGAGCCCAGCTGCACTTCGATCAGTTCGCGCAGGCCGTGCAGCTCGAAACGCATGGCGTCCAGCGAACGCTGATCCACCGCCGCGCTTTGCAGCTGAGGCTGCGGCGCCGCCACTGGCTGCGGGCGCGCAGGCTTGACCGGCGTGGCTAGCAGCTCCGGGGCGACCAGCGACTCGTTGGCGAACAGTTGTCGATCCTTGTGCTCGTCGGCCACGGCACGGCTGATCAGCTCGGCCTGGGCCGTGGCGATCTGCGCCTGGGTCTTGCGCAGCTCCGCCTCCAGCGCCAGGTTCGGCTGGCGAACCGGCGGCGTAGGCATCTGGTAATCCAGGGCGGCAGTCAGCTCGACGCCACCGGCCACGCGGCGGTTGCCGATGATGGACGCATCGGCACCCAGCTCATCGCGCACCAGTTTCATGGCAGTACGCATATCGGCAGCGAAGAAGCGTTTGACTTGCATGGCTTACAGCCCTCAGTTCTGGCCGACCGTGGCGACGATCGTGACCTGCTTGTTATCCGGTATTTCCTGATAAGCCAGGACATGCATGTTGGCCACGGCGAGCCGCGCAAAGCGCGACATCATCGCCCGGACCGGGCCGGCTACCAGCAGGATCACCGGCTTGCCGAGCATTTCCTGGCGCTGCGCCGCTTCCACCAGGGAGCGTTGCAGCTTCTCCGCCATGCCAGGCTCGAGGAGGATGCCGTCCTCGGAGCCTTGACCGGCCTTCTGCAGGCTATTGAGCAATATCTGTTCCAACCTGGGCTCCAGAGTGATCACAGGCAGCTCCGGCTCTAGTCCCACAATGCTTTGCACGATTGCGCGGGACAGCGCGACGCGCACCGCGGCCACCATCGCGGCGGGATCTTGACTCTTTGGCGCCACGTTGGAGATGGCTTCGGCGATGCTGCGGATGTCGCGCACCGGCACCTGTTCCTGCAGCAGGGTCTGCAACACCTTGAGCAGGGTCGACAGCGAAACCATCCCCGGCACCAGCTCCTCGGCCAGTTTCGGCGAGCTCTTGGCCAGCAGCTGCATGAGCTGCTGCACTTCCTCATGGCCGAGCAGCTCGTGGGCGTGTTTATGCAGGACCTGGTTGAGGTGGGTGGCGACCACGGTACTGGCGTCCACCACCGTATAGCCGAGCGATTGCGCCTGGTCGCGCTGGGTCGGGTCGATCCACACCGCCTCCAGGCCGAACGCCGGATCTTTGGCGGCGATGCCATTGAGGGTACCGAACACCTGCCCCGGGTTGATCGCCAGCTCGCGCTCCGGATAGACCTCGGCCTCGGCCACGCTGACCCCCATCAGGGTCAGGCGATAGGCATTGGGCAGCAGATCGAGGTTGTCGCGGATATGCACCGAGGGCATCAGGAAGCCCATTTCCTGGGAGAGCTTCTTGCGCACCCCCTTGATCCGCGCCAACAGTTGGCCACCCTGGTTGCGGTCGACCAGCGGGATCAGCCGATAGCCGACCTCCAGGCCGACCATATCCACCGGAGTGACGTCGTCCCAGCCCAGCTCCTTGGTCTCCTGGGCCTTCTGTGCCGGCAGCAGCTCCTGCTGGCGCTGGACTTCCCTGGCCCCCTCCTCCTTGACCTTGCGCTGCTTGTTGGCGATCCAGTAAGCGGCGCCGGCGGCCACCAGGCCGAGGCTGATAAAGGAAAAATGCGGCATGCCCGGCACCAGGCCCATGGCGATCATGATCGCCGAAGACACCGCCAGCGCACGCGGCGAGGCGAACATCTGCCGGCTGACCTGGGCGCCCATGTCTTCCGAGGTGGAGACGCGGGTCACCATGATGGCCGCAGCGGTGGACAGCAGCAGCGACGGGATCTGCGCCACCAGGCCGTCACCGATGGTCAGCAGGGTGTAGATGCGGCCGGCATCGCCAAAGCTGAGATCGTGCTGGAGGATACCGATGGCCATGCCGCCGATCAGGTTGATGAACAGGATCAACAGGCCGGCGACGGCGTCACCACGAACGAATTTGCTGGCACCGTCCATCGAGCCATAGAAGTCGGCTTCCTGCGCCACTTCGACCCGGCGGCGCTTGGCTTCGGTCTGGTCGATCAGGCCGGCGTTGAGGTCGGCGTCGATGGCCATCTGCTTGCCGGGCATGGCGTCCAGGGTGAAACGCGCGCTCACCTCGGAGATACGCCCGGCACCCTTGGTGACCACCACGAAGTTGATGATCATGAGGATGGCGAACACCACGATACCGACCACGTAGTTGCCACCGATCACCACCTCGCCAAAGGCCTGAATCACCTTGCCGGCGGCATCGTGACCATCCTGGCCGTGCAGCAGCACCACCCGTGTCGAGGCCACGTTCAGCGCCAGGCGCAGCAGGGTCGCGGCCAGCAGCACCGTGGGGAATACGGCGAAATCCAGCGGCCGCAGGGAGTAGATGGCCACCAGCAGAACCACGATGGACAAGGCGATGCTGAAGGTGAACAGCACGTCGAGCAGGAACGGCGGGATCGGCAGCATGACCATGGCGAGCATGACCAGCAGCAACAGCGGAATGCCCAGGTTGCCATGGCGCAATCCCGCCAGATTGCTGCGTACGTCACCGATTATTTGCGCACGATCCACTGCCACTTGTTTTCCCCAGCCCATTCAATCTTTTGACGCTACAGCGCGCCGTGCTGGAGCTATCGCAAGAAGTGTTCCAGAACGGCAACCGCAAGCCATAAGCTGCAAGTAGACGCAGGGCTACCCGGACTCTCAGAGCCTGTTCACGATCTTTTGGACTAGAGCCAGACAAGGCGCAACGACCAACGGGAGTAACAGCCGCAGGCTGGCCCGAAGGGTGAGCGCCAGCGAATCAAACGGCGAGGAAGCAGAGTTTACGAGCTGTAAATGAGCATGACTCGTTTCACTCGCCCTTCGGGTCGCGCTGAAGCGCGTTAGCCGCAAGCGGCTTGCCGAGCCTGTTTTTAACGCGGTATGGCCGACGGACAGGAGATCGTGAACAGGCTCTCAGAGCCCGGCGCAGCGACCTGGGTTATTCGTCGCGGCGCAGCTCCGGCGGGATCGGCAGGTTGTTCAGCGGGCTGGGGCGCTTGCCCTTGCCAGCACGGAACTGCTTGAGCTGATAGACGTAGGCCAGCACCTGGGCCACGGCCAGGTAGAGGCCGGCGGGAATTTCGTGATCGACCTCGGTGGAATAGAACACCGCCCGCGCCAGGGCCGGTGATTCGAGCAGGGTGACCTTGTGCTCCTGGGCGATCTCGCGAATCTTCAGCGCCAGGAAATCGCCGCCCTTGGCCAGCAGCATCGGCGCGTTGCCCTTGGTCGGGTCGTACTTCAGCGCCACGGCGAAGTGCGTCGGGTTGGTGATCACCACGTCGGCCTCCGGCACCGCCTGCATCATGCGCTGCTCGGCCATCTGCCGCTGCAACTGGCGGATCTTCGATTTGACCTCGGGCCGACCTTCGCTGTCCTTGTACTCGTCGCGCACTTCCTGCTTGGTCATCATCAGTTTCTGGCGGGCATCCCAGAGCTGGAACGGTACATCCACCGCGGCAATCAGGATCAGCCCGCTGGCCAGCCACAGCAGGCTCCTGCCAACGATTTCCAGGCTATGCATGATCCCCGCCTCAACCGGCTCGTTGGCGATGGCCAGCAGGTCCTTCTGGTCGGCTTTGAGCACCGCTAGCGCCACCAGCAGAATTATCGTGAATTTGGCCAGGGCCTTGAGCAACTCCACCAGGGCCTTGGTGGAGAACATGCGTTTGAGTCCTTCCCAGGGGTTCATCCGGCTGAATTTCGGCTGCATGGCTTCGGCGGAGAACAGCCAGCCACCCAACGCGATGGGACCGACGATGGAGGCGATCAGCAGCACGATCAGCAGCGGCTGCAGCGACTTCAATGCCTGCAGGCCCGAGGCCAACAGGTTGCGCGCCATGGAGCCGTCATCCAGCAGCACGTCGCGCGACAGGGTGAAGTTGTCACGCATCAACTCGATCATCGTCGCGCCCATCTCGGCGCCGTAGATCAGCAGGGCCGCCGCCCCGGCCAGCATCACCGCCAGGGTGTTGAGCTCCTTCGAGCGAGCGACCTGGCCCTTCTTGCGCGCCTCCTCGAGGCGCTTGCTGGTGGGTTCCTCGCTCTTGTCCGCGCCGCTTTCGCTTTCTGCCATGGCAGTGTCTCCTCAGCGAATCCGCGCCAGTTCGCGCAGTTGCAACAGGGCTTCGCTGGTCAGCGTCTGGAAATGCGCCAGGAAGTCGGTCAGCCCGAGCCAGAAAATCACCAGGCCGAGCACCAGGGTCAGAGGGAAACCGATGGAGAAGATGTTCAGCTGCGGCGCCGCACGAGTCATCACACCGAATGCCAGGTTGATCACCAGCAAGGCGGTCACCACCGGCAACGCCAGCAGCAGGCCGGCAGCCATCACCCAGCTGAGCTTGCCGGCCAGGGCCCAATAATGATCGACCAGCAGGCCCTGGCCCACCGGCAAGGTGACGAAGCTCTCGGCGAGGATCTCGAACACCACCAGATGACCGTTCATGGCCAGGAACAGCAGGGTCACCAGCATCAGCAGGAACTGGCCGAGCACCGGCACCGACACGCCGTTGGTGGGGTCGACCATGGAGGCGAAGCCCAGGCCCATCTGGATCGCGATGATCTGCCCGGCCACGGTGAACAGGTGGAAATACAGCTGCAGGACCAGGCCGAACATCACCCCGATCAGCACCTGCTCGCCGATCAGCAGCATCGACTGCAGGCTGACCGAGTCGACCTGCGGCATCGGCGGCAGATTCGGCGCCAATACCAGGCAGATCGCCAGCGCCAGATACAGGCGCACCCGCGTCGGTACCAGCTGGGTACCGATCACCGGCATCACCATCAGCATCGAGGCGATACGGAACAGCGGCAGGAGGAATTGGCCTACCCAGCCGCCGATCTGCGCATTGGTCAGTTCGAGCATCAGCCGATCAGCAACGGAATGTTCTGGATCAGGTTCTGGGTGTACTCCATCAGCTGACGGATCAGCCAGGGCCCGGCCCACATCAGGGTAAGCAGCATCACCAGCAGGCGCGGGACGAAGCTCAGGGTCTGTTCGTTGATCTGCGTGGCGGCCTGGAACATCGCCACCAGCAGGCCGACCAGCAGGCTCGGCAACACCATCAGTCCAACGATCATGGCGGTCAGCCAAAGCGCCTCACGAAACAGGTCGACAGCGATTTCCGGAGTCATCTGAACCTCGCTATAGGGTGCCGAAACTGCCGGCCAGCGTGCCCATGATCAGCGCCCAGCCGTCGATCAGGACGAACAGCATGATCTTGAACGGCAAGGAAATGATCAGCGGCGACAGCATCATCATACCCATGGCCATGAGGATGCTGGACACCACCATGTCGATGATCAGGAACGGGATGAAGATCATGAAGCCGATCTGGAAGGCGGTTTTCAGCTCGGAGGTGACGAAAGCCGGGATCACGATGGTCAGCGGTGCCTGGTCCGGCGAAGCGATGTCGGTGCGCTTGGACAGGCGCACGAACAGCTCCAGGTCGGAAGCGCGGGTCTGCGCCAGCATGAAGCTCTTGATCGGCCCTTCGGCCTTGGCGATCGCGTCCTGGGCTGGCATCTGCTCGTTGAGGTAGGGCTGCAGAGCCTCGCGGTTAATCTGCTCGAATACCGGCGCCATGATGAACATGGTCAAAAACAGCGCCATGCCGATCAGGATCTGGTTCGACGGCGTCTGCTGCAGGCCCAGGGCCTGACGCAAGATGGAAAACACGATGATGATCCGGGTGAAACTGGTCATCAGCATGACAAACGCCGGAATGAAGCTCAGCGCCGTCATGATCAGCAGGATCTGCAGGCTGACCGAGTACTCCTGCTGCCCCTGGGCATTGGTACTCAGGGTGATGGCCTTGATCGACAGCGGATCGTCGGCGCCGAACGCCAGCGGTGCGGCCAGGGCCAGCAGCAGGGTCAGCAGAATGCGCCAGACGCTCATGGGTTGTCCTTCTGGTCCTTGCCGAGCAGCTCCATCAGACGCTGGGCGAACTCCGGCGTCGCGGCCTCGCCCTCGCCGAGCTGTACCGGCTCCTTGAGCACATGCAGCGGGGCGATGCGCCCGGCGCTGATGCCCAGCAAAATCTGCTCGCCGCCCACCTGCACCAGCAACAGGCGATCACGCGGGCCCAGCGCCTGGCTGGCCACCAGCTTGATCACCTGGCCGCCGCGCGGAGTGATCTGCTGCACCCGGCGCAGTACCCAGGCCAGAGCGAAGATCAGCCCCACCACCAGCAACAGGCCGAACAGCAATTGCACCAGCTGGCCACCAATATCGCTGCCGGCCAGGGGCGTTACCGCCTTGGCTGCCGGTTCATCGGCCAGGGCCGCGAGCGGCAGGGCCAGCAACACACTCAACAGTTTGTGCATGAGGGTCTCAGCGCAGTTTCTTGATGCGTTCGCTGGGGCTGATCACGTCGGTCAGGCGGATGCCGAACTTCTCGTTGACCACCACCACTTCGCCGTGGGCGATCAGGGTGCCGTTGACCAGCACATCGAGCGGCTCGCCAGCCAGGCGATCGAGTTCGACCACCGAGCCCTGGTTGAGCTGCAGCAGGTTGCGGATGGAAATGTCGGTGCTGCCGACCTCCATGGAGATCGACACCGGGATATCCAGGATCACGTCCAGGTTAGGACCGTCCAGAGTGACCGGACCATTGGCCCGGGGCAGGCCGCCATCGAACTCTTCCATCTGCACGCGCGGCGCGGCCGGAGCTGCAGCACCGCCGCCAGCGGCCATCAGCGCATCGATATCCTCCTGTCCCGCCTCATCCCCGGCTTCGGCCAAGGCCGCAGCCCACTCGTCCGCCAGTGCCTGCTCTTCGGGGGTGGTGTTTTCTTCTTCGTCTGCCATCGCGATTCCTCGGCGGGCTGTTTATAGAGAGGAGCCCGTAGGCCCCGACGATCGCGCTTAGCGCAATCGCTCGATGGGTTCGATTACCTGCATGGCCAGGTTGCCCTTGTGCGCACCCAGCTTGACCTTGAAGGCCGGCACGCCATTGGCGCGCATGATCACGTTTTCCGGCAGATCTACCGGAATCACATCGCCCGGCTGCATGTGCAGAATGTCGCGCAACCTGAGTTGACGATGGGCCACGGTGGCGCCCAGAGGCACGTTGACGTCGAGGATGTCTTCGCGCAGGGCCTTGATCCAGCGCTCGTCCTGATCGTCGACATCGGACTGGAAACCGGCGTCGAGCATCTCGCGGATCGGCTCGATCATCGAGTACGGCATGGTGATGTGCAGGTCACCGCCGCCACCGTCCAGCTCGATATGGAAGGTCGACACAACGACCACTTCGCTGGGGCTGACGATATTGGCCAGCGCCGGGTTCACTTCCGAGTTGATGTACTCGAAATTGACGTCCAGCACCGCGTGCCAGGCCTCCTTGAGATCGATGAAGGCTTGGTCGATAACCATACGCACCACCCGCAGCTCGGTGGGGGTGAACTCACGGCCTTCGATCTTGGCGTGGCGACCATCGCCGCCGAAGAAGTTGTCCACCAGTTTGAACACCAGCTTGGCGTCGAGAATGAACAGCGCGGTACCGCGCAGCGGCTTCATCTTCACCAGGTTGAGGCTGGTCGGCACGTACAGCGAGTGCACGTACTCGCCAAACTTCATCACCTGCACCCCGCCCACCGCCACATCTGCCGAGCGGCGCAGCAGGTTGAACATGCTGATGCGGGTGTAGCGGGCAAAGCGCTCGTTGATCATCTCCAGGGTCGGCATACGTCCGCGGACGATGCGGTCCTGGCTGGTCAGGTCATAACTTTTGACGGTGCCGGGCTCGGCATCGTTTTCGGTCTCGACCAGGCCATCGTCGACGCCGTGCAGCAGCGCGTCGATCTCATCCTGTGACAGCAGGTCTTGTACGGCCATGGGGACTCCCGCCTACTGCAACACGAAGTTGGTGAACAGAACCTGCTCGATCACCGTCTTGCCGGTTTCCTTCTGCGCCAGCTCCTGCACCGAAGCGGTCGCCTGCTGGCGCAGCATTTCCTTGCCCACCGGCGTCATAAGCGCGGCGAAATCCTGGCCGGAGAACAGCATCACCAGGCGGTTGCGCAGCACCGGCATATGCACCTTGAGCGCATCCAGTTCGGCCTGGTCGCGAGCCATCAGGGCCACGCTGACCTGCATGTAGCGCTGGCGGCCCTGGTAGCTGAAATTGACTACGAAGGCCGGCGCCACCAGTTCGTAGATGGCCGGTTGCTTGACCGGTGCCGCGGCTTCGCCGCTGTGCTCCTCGGTTTTCTCCGCCTCGGCTTCCTTCTTGTCGCCCTTGCCCAGGAAGAACAAGGTAGCGCCCACCGACAGGCCGACGGCCAGCAGCACCGCCACCACAATCAGGATGATCAGTTTGAGTTTGCTCTTGCCGGCGGGCTTGTCGCCGCCTGCATCGGCCGCGGGAGCTTTGGGCGCTTGTTTTTTTGCCATGCCAGAAATCCGTCACCATTCAGTGTTTCTTCAGCAGTCAAAGGCTTAGGAGCAAGTGTTATGCCACCTTGTAAACAAGATAGCTCGCCCCGCCACGCCTGACACAGGCTGCCGATATACCAAGGCGCTGACCGTCTGTCACCCGAAAACGACTGCGCCCGGTGCTTTTCCGGCACCGGGCGCAGTCGGCCACGCACTTCTACGTCAGGCGTAGTAGTCCACCAGGCCGCGCGGGGCACTGGTCGCACCGCCACGGATTTCGCTGACGCCGGTCAGGTGCTCTTCTTCACCAGCGCTGCCGGACGCCAAACTACCGCCGCCCTGGCGACGCGACTCCTCGCCGCCCCCCTGCCCTTGCCAGCCGCGCGCCAGCGACTGGTCGGAGACATTCACGTCGAGCTGGGTACCCTGTTGGGCGAACAGCTCGCGCAGGCGGTGCATCTGCCCTTCCAGCTGTTCACGCACGCCGGCATTGGGGCTGGCGAACGTCACCTGGGCCTGATCCTTGTTCAACTCGATGCGCACTTCCAGGCGCCCGAGGTCGGCCGGATCGAGCTGGATCTCGGCCGACTTGAGGTTCTGGCTGGATAGCCACATGACCCGGTCGACCACCGCTTCGCTCCAGCCACCCTGCTGCATCGGCACGGCCTGCCCAGGCACCAGCGGCAGACGCTGGCTCACCGCGCTCTGCTGGCTGATGGCCTGGCTGAGGGCATTGAGCTTGCTGGCGAAGGCATCGGCGCGGGCCTCGCTCTGGCCTTCGCGAACGCCGGGCAGACTGTCCAGCCCTTCGACCAGCGACTCGGCGGTGTCCAGTTTTTCCAGCTTGCCGTCCTCGCTGGTAACGCTTTCTCCGGCAAACGCGGCGATGGCGCTGGCAAATCCCTCATTGGAGCTGGCCGCCTTCTGCGCCGCCAGCGCCCCAGGGCTGAGCTGCTGCTGACTGGCCGCCTGCTTCTGCGCGCTGATATCCAGCGCCAGCTTGACCCCCGGCAGACTGTTGAGCATGTCCAGCTCGGGGTCATGACTGGCCTCGGTCAGGCTGGCCTGCGCGCCACTGGCCACCAGCGGAACGCTGGCCGGCAATGCCTGCAATGCCGCGTCGAGCGCCGGATCTGGGGTTTCCACGGCCGCCGGGGCAACTTCCTCGGCCGGCAATTGGCCAGTCATGGCCATCAGCAGCAGCGGATCGACCAAGGCCTCTTCTTCGCCCTCGCCTTCAGCCGGCAAGTCATTGCCGCTTTCGGCAACCACTGGCTCCTCGACGGCAGCCTCGGCTACCGGCTCGTCGGCCGGTGGCGCCTCGTCTGCCTTGGACTGCTGCGCCTTGGCCGCTGCTTCCTTGCGCTCGGCCGACTTGACCTGGCGCTCCTTGGCATAGACGTCGGCAAAGCTGGAGCCCTCGTTCTTGCTGGGCTCAGCTGTGTTATCCGGGGCTTTGGCCGGTGCCGCCTTGGGGCGTACATCGGGCACGGACTGGAGGAGGAAATCAGGTGCAACGGACATGGATACTCTCCGCTCGGGTTGAATCGTATCCAGGGATCTGCAAGGGGCGGGCCAGGTTTGTAGCAAAACCGATAAAGTCAGCGGCAGCGCTGGCGCTCGGCCTTCATCAGGATGCGCACGATGGCGAACTCTCGCTCGATCTGCTCGACCAACGTCGGCGCATCATCCAGCAGCTCACGGCGCGCCAGCTCTTCCAGCTGCTTGCACAGCCCGGCCAGCAGGGTCGCACCCATGTTGCTGCAACTGCCCTTGAAGCTGTGTGCCGCCAGGCGCAAGGCCTGAGCGTCGAGACTTTCCAGGGCCTGGTGCAGGTGGCGCTGACGCTCGTCCGAATCGGCGAGGAAGGTATCCAGCAGCACGGGGTACTCGTCTTCCATGACATCCTGCAAGGCTGCCAGCACGTTCTGATCGAGATGGATGTCGGACACCAGCTCACTCCTTGATCGAAGAGAGCCGATTATGCCTGAGCCTTCCAGCAAAACTCCACGCTGACGCCCCGTCCATCCGCCTGCCACTGACACTGGTCGGTCAACTGGCGGATCAGGCGCAGGCCGCGACCGCTGAGGCTGCCGGCAGCACAGGTGGCATTCAGCACGCGGGACGGATCGAAACCGCTGCCACTGTCCTCCACGCGCACCTGCAGGCGACCGCCCTGTTGCTCCTGGGAAACCTGCAGGTGGAAGCGCACGAAGCCCTCCCCCAAGTTCTGCAGGCGCAGGCCACGCTCTCGGTAGTAGCTGGAAAAACCTGACGCATCGCGTTTCAGGCTCGAATCCAGCCCCAGCACACCATGCTCCAGTGCGTTGGAGTAGAGCTCGGCCAGCACGGTGTAGAGCGCGCCGCCCTGGCCACGCAGCCCCTGCACTTCCAGCAGCAGCTGCAACAGGAACGGCAGCGGGTTGAAGCGTTTGAGCGTCTCGGCGCGGAATTCGAAGCTGGCCGACCAGTCCAGCGGACTGCTCTGCCCGCTGTCGGAAAACGCCAGCGGCGGGCGACTGAGCATGCCCTCCTCGACCAGGCCAACCTCAAGCATGCTGACGTCGTCCTGCGCCTCGCCGCGAAAGGCCGCCAGGGCCTGTTGCAGCTCGTCGAACAGACGCTCCGGCGCGTGCCCGGCATCGAACACCGCCTGCAGGCGCTGCTCGCCGAACAGCTGCCCGCTGGCATCGCAGGTTTCCAGCACGCCATCGGAGAACAGGAACAGGCGGTCGCCCAGCTCCAGCGGATAGACCTCGATGCTGTCATTGAACGAGGTCGGCTCCAGCACGCCCAGCGGCAGGTGGCGCGACACCAGCGACACCCGTTCACCACTGGCACAGCGGTACAGGTAGCCATCCGGCAGGCCGCCGTTCCACACCTCAACCACCCGCCGCTGAAAGCTCAGGTTGAACAGCGTGGCGCAGCAGAACACTCCGACCGGCAGGATGCGCTTGAGCTTGGCGTTCATCTCGCGAAGGATTTCCGCCATGGAAAATCCCTTGGCGGTCATGCCGTAGAACACGTCTGCCAGCGGCATCGCCCCGATCGCCGCTGGCAAACCGTGGCCGGTGAAATCGCCGAGCAGCACATGCATGCCGCCGGACGGCTTGAACGCGGCCAACAGCAGGTCGCCGTTGAACAGGGCGAAGGGCGACTGCAGGTAACGGATATTCGGCGCACTGAGGCAACCGGAGTGCGCCACCTTGTCGAATACCGCCTTGGCCACGCGCTGCTCGGTGAGCAGGTGTTCATTGTGCTTGGCGATCAGGTTGCGCTGCTGCAGCACGGTGTCGTGCAGGCGGCGCAGGCGATCCATGGCGCGGATCTTGGCCTCGAGGATGACCCGGTTGTAAGGCTTGGCCAGGAAGTCGTCACCGACCTCCAGGCAGCGTACCAGGGCTTCGCTCTCAGTCAGCGAGGTGAGAAAGATGATCGGTACCAGCGAGTCGCCGGCGGCATCCTTGATCCGCCGTGCGGACTCGAAGCCATCCATGACCGGCATCAACGCATCCATCAACACCAGCTGTGGACGCTCCTGGAGGAACAGGGTGAACGCCTCCAGGCCATTGCTGGCCGTGAGCACCCGGTGCCCCTCGCGATTGACGATGGTGGACAGCAGCATGCGATCCGCTGCGTTGTCCTCGGCGATCAGGATGGACAGACGCGTGGACATGCTGGCGCTCAGCCGATCTGAAACAGCTGTTCGAAATTGGAGATGGAGAGGATCTTGCGCACATCCGGGTTGCAGTTGACCAGGCTGATACGCGAATGGTCGCCGCCGGCATGGTCACGCAACAGCAGCAGCATGCCCAGCGCGGAGCTGTCGAGGTAGGTGGCCCCTTTGAGATCGACTACGTAGCGTTTGGGTGTGGCACTCACCCGCTCGTAGGCGTCACGGAATTCCTGGTGAGCGGAAAAGTCGAATCGCCCTTGAATCTGAATGGTCAGTTCCTGTCCGTCGCTTGAAGGCAGCGCGGTAATGGCCATGAAGCACTCCTTGTTATTTGTTCGTGCTGTGCTGGGAAGATGTAGCACTCGCCAAGGCTTGCGGCAACCGTGAATCAGCTTTGATCGCGATTAGGCAAGCGCTGGGCCAGCTCGTCCAGCAACTTCTGCTCGCGGCGGTCCTCGGCCAGGCGGGCCTCTTCCAGGTAGCGCTGCACCAGTTTGCGCAACCCTTCCAGGCGCGCATAGCGCTGCTGCCAGAGGGTGCGCGCCTTGGCCAGATTGTCGCGGTGCCAGTTGACGGTTTTGAGCTGCTGGCCGATGGCCGTTTCCAGCTGGGAGAGGAAGCGCTGGTAGTTCATCAGCCACTGCCCGGACACACCCTGGCGCCCTTCGGTGATCCATTGCTGCTGGTAATCGCCACGGTAGCGCTCCAGCTCGCCCAGCTGCACCTCGGCCTTGCTCAGCAGGCCTTGGCAGTGCCCCAACTGGCGCGCCGCTTCACGCTCGGCGCGCTCGGCCATCTCGATCACCGGCGCCAGGCGCGCGGCACGGCTATTGGCCATTCATCAAGCACCGGCCTGGGTGGGATTGAACACCTGCGCCAGCTGCATCTGGCTCTCGCCCAGCCCTTCGCTCTCGCTCAGGCCCTGGCGCAGGTAACGGGCCATGGTCGGCTGGCGGGCGATGGCCAGGTCGGTATCGGCATCGCCACCCGGCACGTAGGCACCGACGCTGATCAGGTCGCGGCTCTGCTGGTAGCGCGACCACAGCTGCTTGAAGCGTTGG
The DNA here is from genome assembly GCA_051646165.1 of Pseudomonas sp. GTDB lineage: Bacteria > Pseudomonadota > Gammaproteobacteria > Pseudomonadales > Pseudomonadaceae > Aquipseudomonas. The sequence continues at coordinate 73,631 of JBOFCR010000171.1, forward strand.
GCCAGCTTCATGTGTTCGGCGCTGACCACCTGCGGCATGACCCGGCTGATCGAGGCCTCGATGTCGATGGCCGGATAATGGCCTTCCTCGGCCAGCCGGCGCGACAGCACGAAGTGGCCATCGAGCACGCCGCGCGCGGCATCGGCGATCGGGTCCTGCTGGTCGTCGCCCTCGCTCAATACGGTGTAGAACGCGGTGATCGAACCACCACCGGCTTCGGCGTTGCCGGCGCGCTCAACCAGGCGTGGCAGGCGGGCGAACACCGACGGCGGATAACCCTTGGTCGCCGGCGGCTCGCCGATGGCCAGGGCGATCTCGCGCTGGGCCTGGGCAAAACGGGTCAGCGAATCCATCAGCAACAGGACGTTCTTCCCCTTGTCGCGGAAGTATTCGGCGATGCGCGTGCAGTACATGGCGGCGCGCAGGCGCATCAGCGGCGCGTCGTCGGCAGGCGAAGCGACCACCACGGAGCGCTTGATGCCCTCCTCGCCAAGGATCTCGTCGATGAACTCCTTGACCTCGCGGCCGCGCTCGCCGATCAGGCCGACCACGATGATGTCGGCCTCGGTGAAGCGGGTCATCATCCCCAGCAGCACCGACTTACCCACGCCGGTACCGGCGAACAGGCCCAGGCGCTGGCCGCGACCGACGGTGAGCAGGCCGTTGATGCTGCGGATGCCGACATCCAGCGGCTCGCTGATCGGATGGCGGTTGAGCGGGTTGATGGTCGGGCCGTCCATCGGCACCCAGTCCTCGGCCTTCATCCCGCCCTTGCCGTCGAGGGCGCGCCCGGCACCGTCCAGCACGCGGCCGAGCATCGACATGCCCATCGGCAGGCGCCCGGTATCCGGCAGCGGCACCACCCGGGCGCCCGGGGCGATACCGGCCAGACTGCCGACCGGCATCAGGAAGATCTTGTTGCCGGAGAAGCCCATGACTTCGGCTTCCACCTGCACCGGGTGGTAGCTGTCGTCGTTGATCACCACGCAGCGGCTGCCCAGCGCCGCACGCAGGCCCTCGGCCTCCAGGGTCAGGCCGACCATGCGCAGCAGGCGGCCTTCGACCACCGGCTGGCTGGGCAGTTCGATGGCCTCGCTGTAACCCGCCAGGCGCTTGCCGAAACTGACGCGATCAAGGCGCACGGGGCGCCTCTAGGTCGACGTGGATATCCGCCTCGGGCGGATTGGTGGCTTGCGCACGCTGCTGCTCGAACAACTGCTTGAGGGCCAGGGTCAGGCGCGTCTCGACACTGGCGTCGATGCGGCTGCTCTCGCTCTCGACCCGGCAACCGCCAGGCTGCAGCGACTCATCCTCGAGGATACGCCAGCTCTCTTCATGACGCTCGCGCAGGGCTTTGACCAGCTCGAAGTCCTGCGGGTGGATATGGATGCGGATATTGCTGGCCCCCATCGGCAACAGCTTGAGCGCCTCGCGCAAGACATGGCGGATCTGGCTGGAGTCGGTGCTCAGTTCCCGCTGGATGACCTGGCGGGTCATCTGGCTGATCAGCTCGACCAGCGCCTGCTCCACTTCCAGGTCCTGCCCGGCGATCGGTTCCATCAAATTGCCCATCACCTGCTCCAGCTGCTCCAGCTTGCTGGCCAGGGCGACGTCAGCCTCTTGCTTAGCCTTTAGCTGGCCGGCGTGGAAGCCGTCTTTTTCGCCGGCGGAAAACCCTTCGTTGTAGGCGTCCTGGCGGATCGCCTCGAGCTCATCGAGGGTCAGCGGCTTGACCGCCTCGATCTCGACCTCCTCGATCTGCGTCTGCGGCTCCGGCTCGGCCACCGCTTCGGGCACCGGCTCGGGTACGCCTTCGACTTCCGGGTCGAAGCTGGGCAAGGACCAGCGGTCGAAACCGCTGACATCCTTGGCGCGAATCAGCTCGCTGGGTGCTTCCTTGGGAGCCATGGTCGTCGCCTTAGATCATCGCTTCGCCGCCGGCACCGCCGAGAACGATCTCGCCGGATTCGGCCATGCGCCGGGCAATGGTGAGGATTTCCTTCTGCGCGGTCTCCACTTCGCTGACGCGCACCGGGCCCTTGGCCTCGAGGTCGTCGCGCAGCAGCTCGGCGGCACGCTTGGACATGTTCTTGAAGACCTTTTCCTTGATCCCCTCGTCCGCACCCTTGAGCGCCAGTACCAGGACGTCGGAAGACACCTCGCGCAGCAGCGCCTGGATGCCGCGGTCGTCGACATCGGCCAGGTTGTCGAAGACGAACATCAGGTCTTCGATCTGCCCGGAGAGGTCTTCGTCCACTTCGCGGATCGAGTCCATCAGCTGGCCTTCCAGCGAGCTGTCGAGGAAGTTCATGATGTCCGCCGTGCGCTTCACCCCGCCGAGGCTGGCGCGGGTGGTGTTGGAGTTACCGGAAAACTGCTTCTCGAGGATCTGGTTGAGCTCCTTGAGTGCCGCCGGCTGCACGGTATTGAGCGACGACACGCGCAAGATGATATCCAGGCGTACCTTGTGATCGAAGTGGCTCACTACTTCGGCCGCTTGATCGGGGTCGAGGTAGGCGACCACGATGGCCTGGATCTGCGGGTGCTCGTAGCGGATCACGTCGGCCACGGCGCGCGGCTCCATCCACTTGAGGCTGTCCAGGCCACTGGTGCTGCCACCAAGCAGGATGCGGTCGATCAGGTTGCCGGCCTTGTCCTCGCCCAGTGCGGCGGTGAGCATCTTGCGGATATAGGCATCGGAGCCCACGCCCAGGCTGGTCTGGTCGCCGACTATGTCGACGAACTCGCCCATCACCTGCTCGACCTGCTCGCGCTGCACGTTGCGCATGCCGGCCATGGCCACACCGACCCGCTGCACTTCCTTCGGGCCGAGGTGGCGCAGCACCTGGGCCGCGTCGGTTTCGCCGAGCGACAGCAGCAGGATGGCGGCCTTCTCGACCTTGTTCAGCTTGGCTGCAGTGCGATTCTCACTCATCGGCGTTGATCCACTCTTTCACTACCTGGGCCACGCGACCCGGATCTTCAGCCACCAGGCTCTTGATGGCGTTCAGTTGTGCATCATACCCCTCGGAGGGGCTCGGCAGCAGGATGCTTTGCGGGCCACCCAGGCTCACGCGATCGGAAGACAGCTCGCCCTCCAGCCCACCCATGTCACCCAGTTCGACATCGCCGCCGGCGCCTTCGCCAGGGCGTACCGGGTTGGCGATGTTCTTCATCACCGGACGCAGCACGAACCACACCAGGATAAAGATCATCAGCGCCGGCAGCAGCTGCTTCAGGCCGCCCATGGCCATCAGGAACAGTTCGCTCTGGTACCAGGGCATTTCCACGCTGTCGGACATGTCCGGGGTGAATGGCGCGTTGATCACGCTGACGCTGTCGCCACGGCTGGCATCGAAGCCCACCGCGTCCTGCACCAGACGGGTGAAGCGCGCCAGGTCATCGGCGCTCCATGGCGTGTGGCTGACTTCACCGGTTTCGGCATTGAGTTTCATCTGATCATCCAGCACCACCGCTACCGACAGGCGCTTCAGGCGGCCCTGCTGCTGCTTGGTGTGGCTGATCGAGCGATCCAGTTCGAAGTTGCGGGTGGACTGCTCGCGCTTGTCCGCCGGGTACGGCGCCAGTTTCGGCAGGCCGGTGACCGGGTCCATGACTTGCTGGCCATTGGCGTCCAGCAGCGGCTGGCCTGCGGCTATCGGGCCAGGCGGGGCTGGCGCGGCCGGTGCGGCCTGCTGCGGAGCCGAGGCGGCGCCTGGCGGCTGGTTGCTCAGGGCACCCGGCACGCCTTGCGGCGGCAGGCTGCTGGAGCGCTCCTCGTTGACCTTCTGTTCGCTGCGCAGGGCCGGTTGGTCGGGGTTGAACATCTCGGAGGTCGACTCGACCGCACTGAAGTCCACATCGGCGGAGACTTCCGCCTTGTAGCGACCACTGCCCAGAACCGGTTGCAGGATGCTGTCCACACGCTGGGTGAACATGCTCTCCATGCGCCGGCTGTAATCGAACTGTTTGCCGGCCATGGTCAGCTCGGACAGCTCCTGCTGGTCGGACAGCAGGTTGCCCTTCTGGTCGACCACGGTGACTTGCGACTTGGTCAGCTCGGGCACGCTGGTGGCGACCAGATTGACGATGGCCATCACCTGGCTCGGCTCCAGGGAGCGGCCCGCGTAGAGCTCGACCAGCACCGAGGCGGTCGGCTTGCGCTCGTCACGGACGAATACCGAGCTTTTCGGGATGGCCAGGTGTACACGGGCAGCCTTGACGTTATTCAGGCTGGAGATGGTACGCGCCAGCTCGCCTTCCAGGCCACGGCGATAGCGAGTCGCCTCCATGAACTGGCTGGTACCCAGGCCTTGCTCTTGATCGAGAATCTCGAAGCCGACGTTGCCGTCGTTCGACGCCACGCCGGCCGCCGCCAGCTTCATGCGGGCACGGCCGAGGTCGTCTGATTTGACCAGCAGCGCACCGGAGTTCGGCTCGACGGTGTAGGCGATATCGGCGGCATTGAGCACCTCCATCACCTGGTTGCTGTCCATGCCGGCCAGGTTGCCCAGCAGCGGCTTGTAGTCCGGCTGTTGCGACCACAGGACCACGGCGAAGCCGATCGCCACGCTGGCAGCCAGCCCGACCAGCAGGCCGATCTGGCGGAGCATGGACATGTCCGACAGGTTTTCCAGGAACGACAGGCCGAACAACGGCTTCTTCGGCCCCTCGCCTGCGGTGGTGGCAGGTACGTTTGCTGCGACTGCTTCAGCCATGACTCAATTCCGTCCCGTTAAACCGGCATCTGCATGATGTCTTGATACGCCTGAACCAGCTTATTGCGTACCTGGGTCATGGCCTGGAAGGACACACTGGCCTTCTGCGAGGCGATCATCACGTCGGTGATGTCGGTGCCACCCTGGCCCATCTCGAAAGCGTTGGCCAACTGCGTCGAAGCCTGCTGCGTCTCGTTCACCTTGCCCACGGCCTGGCCGAGCATTTCCGAGAAGCTCGGTGCACCCGGCTCCGGGGCGGCGATGGCGGCTGGCTTCTGCTTGGCCATGGCCTCCATCTGCATGGAGCGCATTTCCAACATCAGGCGATTGAATTCGACACCCATGACCCTTTCCTCCGACAGCCGCAGTTTTTTGACGCTACGCGGCTCTTTGCAGGGTTATTGCAACAAGGGTGCCAGCTCTGCGGAAAAGAAAGAGCCCGCGCGAGGCGGGCCAAGAGAGGGTCTTGCGTAGAACCCGGGGGTTCAGCTGGCGTACAGGTAGGCCTCGACATCCATGCCGGCATCGCGCATCTGCGCGAGCTTGTAGCGCAGGGTGCGCGGGCTGATGCCCAGGCGCTCGGCGGCTTCCTTGCGGCGACCACGCTCGGCACGCAGGGTGTCGATGATCAGCTGGAACTCGCGCCGACGCAGATCCTCGCCCAGCGCACCAGCGGCCTCCGCAACTACCGGCTCGCTCACCTGCGGCAACGCAACCGGCAGCGACGGAACCAGGCTCAACGGTTGCGGCGCCGCGCTGATCGGCGCCATGCCGATGGGCGCGGTCAGGCACAGGTCGTGCGGCTGGATCTGCCCGCCCTGCTGCAGGATCAGCGCCCGCTGGATGGCGTTGTCCAGCTCGCGCACATTGCCCGGCCAGGCATGGCTGAGCAGTGCGGCGCGGGCCTGCGGTGAGAGCTGTGCGGCGGAGTGATTCATTTTTTTGACGTGCTTGGCCAGCAAGCGCTCGGCCAGCGGCAGAATATCGGCGGGACGTTCACGCAGCGCACGCCAGGCCAGCGGGAATACCGACAGGCGATAGTAAAGGTCTTCACGGAAGCGCCCCGCCGCCACTTCGCCCGCCAGATCGCGGTTGGTGGTAGCCAGCACACGGATATCCAGCTGGATCGGCTTGCGCGCGCCGACCCGCTCCACTTCACGCTCCTGCAGCACACGCAGGAGCTTGGCCTGCAGGCCGAGCGGCATCTCAGAAATTTCGTCGAGCAGAATGGTGCCGCCGTCGGCCAACTCGAACTTGCCAGGCTGGGTGGCAATGGCGCCGGTGAACGCGCCTTTCTCATGGCCGAACAGAGTGGCCTCGAGCATGTTGTCCGGGATCGCCGCACAGTTGATGGCAATGAAGGGCTTGTTGGCGCGCGGCGACTGCTGGTGGATATAGCGCGCCAGAACTTCCTTGCCGGTGCCCGACTCACCGGAAATCAGCACGGTGGAGTCGCTGCGTGCCACTCGCGCCGCCAACTCCAGCAACTGCTGACTGGCCGGCTCGTTGGCCACCGGGCCATCATCGGCCACGCTCAGGCGGCCCAGCGCATGGCGATCGACCAGATCGAGCAGCGTGCGCGGCTCGAACGGCTTGACCAAGTAATCAGCAGCACCCTGGCGCATGGCTTCTACCGCGCGCTCCACGGCGCCATAGGCGGTCATCAGCAGCACCGGCAGCTGCGGGTAGCGCCCGCGGATCTGTGCGAGCAGTTGGTGGCCATCCATGCCCGGCATGTTGACGTCGCTGATGACCAGGCCGAAGGACTCTTCACCCAGGGCCAGCAAGGCATCCTCGGCACACTCCACCGCCCGGAAGGCATGGCCGCCGAGCAGCAGCGTGTCAGCCAGCGCTTCGCGCAGGGCGCGATCGTCTTCGACCAGCAGAACTTTGGCAGTCATGGGTTACTCCTGAAATACCGAGGGTGCCGCGCAGATCAGCGGCAGAACGAGAGTGGCGCAGGTACCGCGGCCAACCCGCGAACGCAGCTGCAGCTCGCCCTGATGGGCGCGCACCACGGCCTGTACCACAGCCAGGCCGAGACCGGTGCCGGTGGTTTTGGTGGTGAAGAACGGCTCGCCCAGGCGGGCCAGGGTGACGGCGTCGATGCCGGGACCACTATCACTGACGCTGAGGCGTAGCGAGTTGCCACGCACATAGAGATGTACCTTCAGCCGGCTGTCGCGGCCGCCGGCCTGGATCGAGTTCTGCACCAGGTTGAGTACGGTGCCAACCAGGGTGTCGCGGTTGCACAGCAGCTCGCCACTGCGTGCATCGCACTGCCAGCGAATCTGCATGCCCTGCACATGCGGCTCGGCCGCAGCACGCAGGGCCTCGAACAAGACCGGTGGGCTCAGGCGATCCGGCAGCGGCAGCTCGCCACGGGCGAATACCAACATGTCGCGCACCTGGTGCTCCAGTTCGTGCAGACGCTCCTTCAGACGCCCGGCGAAACGCTGCTGCTGTTCCTCCGGCAACACCTGCTCGGCCAGATGGCTGGCATACAACAGCGCGGCGGACAGCGGCGTACGAATCTGATGGGCCAGGGAGGCAACCATGCGCCCCAGTGCGGACAGACGTTCGTGACGGGACAATTGATCCTGCAGGCGACGGGTTTCCGTCAGGTCAGTCAGCAGCACAAGCTGCCCCGGCTCGCCATGCAGCGAACGGGTGGCGATGGACAGCCGGCGGCCATCCTTGAGGGAAATTTCGTGGCCATCGTCTTTGCGCGGAGCAAAGTTGGTACTGATCACCTGGCGCCAGAGCATGCCGACCAGCGGCTTGGCGAGCAGGCCGCGCGCCACCGGGTTGGCTTCACGCACCACACCCTGGCCGTCGATCACAATCACCCCACCGGGCAGCAGGTCCAGCAGGCTCTGCAGGCGATGCGCCAGGCGCTCCTTCTCCGCCAGCTCCTGCATGCGCTGGGCACTGACCAGGGCCAGTTGGCCTTTCAGCTCGCTGACGCGGGCCTCGAGCATGCTGTAGGAGCTGCTGAGCTGAGTCGACATCTGGTTAAACAGGGCAAAGGCCTGTTCCAGGCTGGCACGACTGGCCTGCTCGACTGGCGCGTCGACGGCGCTCTCGGGGGATGGGGACTCTTGCGCTGCTGGGTTCATGCTCTTCTCTCAAGTGGCAAACCGTCAGCAGACGGTCAGTCATGAAGAGTCTTAGCAATCCCCGTGCCTAAAAATAATTACTTGTATTTCAATCACTTAAAAAATAAAGCCGGAGGCTGTGTCAAAGCTCCGGCTCTATTTTCCAGGCGGCGGCGGTGTTCAGTCGTCGTCGCCACCCTCATCGTCACGTCGACTCATGCCGTACTTGCGCATCTTCTCCACCAGCGTGGTGCGACGAATGCGCAGGCGTTCGGCGGCACGCGCCACTACCCCGCCGGCATCGTCCAGTGCCTGCTGGATCAGACCCTGCTCGAGGTTGCCGAGGTAGTCCTTGAGATCCAGCCCCTCGGGCGGCAGCATCGCCGTCGTGGCCATGCCCGGCAGGCAGGCACCGATGGCCGCGCGCTCGTCCAGCTCTTCGCGCAGGCTGATGGCCAGCTGTTCATCCTCATCATCGACATGACGGAACTTCTTCGGCAGCTCGCCGACGCCGATCACGCCGTAGGGATGCATGATCGCCATGCGCTCGACCAGATTGGCCAGCTCACGCACGTTGCCCGGCCAGTCGTGTCGGCACAGCGACATGATGGCGGCCGAGTTGAAGCGGATGGAGCCGCGTTTCTCGAACTCCATGCGCGAGATCAGTTCATTCATCAGCAGCGGAATGTCTTCGACTCGCTCGCGCAGGGGCGCCATCTCGATGGGGAACACGTTGAGGCGGTAATAGAGGTCCTCGCGGAAGGTCCCCTCCTCGATCATTTTCTCCAGGTTCTTGTGGGTCGCGGCGATGATGCGCACATCCACCGACTGGGTCTTGTTGCTGCCGACACGCTCGAAGGTGCGCTCCTGCAGCACGCGCAGCAGCTTGACCTGCATCGGCAGCGGCATGTCGCCGATCTCGTCGAGAAACAGGGTGCCGCCGTTGGCCAGCTCGAAACGCCCGGCGCGACTGGTAATGGCACCAGTGAAAGCGCCCTTCTCATGGCCGAACAGCTCGCTCTCCAGCAGTTCCGCGGGAATCGCGCCGCAGTTGACCGGCACAAAGGGCGCGTCACGGCGCTTGGAGTGGTAGTGCAGGTTGCGCGCGACCACTTCCTTGCCGGTGCCGGACTCACCGAGGATCAGCACGCTGGCATCGGTGTCGGCGACCTGCTGCATCATCTGCCGAACCTGGTGGATGGCCCGGCTGGTGCCAACCAGGCTGCGGAACAGGTTGGGCTCGCGCTGGCGACCACGCTCGCGGGCCTGGTCATACATTTCGCGGTAAACCTGGGCGCGATGCAGGGAATCGAGCAGCTTGTTGTAGCTCGGCGGCATCTCCAGGCTGGCCAGCACACGGCGGCGCAGATCTTCCGCCCAGTCGGCAGGAATCGGCTCACCGAGCAGCAGCAGCGGTAGATTCTCGTCCCAGGCGCCCAGTTGCTTGAGCAACTCCAGGGCCCCGCCCTTGGCCTGCACGTCACCGAGCAGCACATTGAGCACTTCGCGGCTGGACTCAAGCGTGGCCACGGACTCGCGCCAGTCGGAACTGCCGCAGGACAGGTGGTCTTCACCCAGAAAACTGAGGATCACCGCCAGATCGCGGCGGCGCTCAATATTGTCGTCAATCAGAAGGATCTTGGTTTCGCGCCACATCTTGTTCGGGTCTGGCTCGCAGGCTGAAAGGAAAGATCGCTCTAAAAAACAGGCGACACCGGCAATTGGCCACTAGTAAAGTCAAAAATCAGGCGAGAGTCAATTTTATGGCGTAAATTTTCTGCGTTTTCCCAAACAAAAGTCAGAAAAGGCCGCAAGCACAGCAGAAAAGAAAACGGGGAGAGGCTAAAAACCTCAGGTGAACAGCTGATAGACCTTGGCGCCCTGCTGCGACTGGTTGAGCTGAAGCAGCTCGACCGCCAGGCGCCGCTGCTCGGCCTGGCAGATGGTGACCAGCTCACGGTACAGGTCAAGCAGCTCCTGCATGCGCTGACGCAGCACGCCATCGTCGTTCACAGCCTCGACCATGGCTTCGTCGACAGCCTGGCGGCATTGCGCATCAAGCGTGCCGATAGCGCTCCAGTCACGGCGGGCAAGAGCATCGCGCAAGGCACAGCCGGTCGCTTCGAGACGCTGAACAGTTGAACTCATGGCATTTCCCCTCGAACCGCAGACGGCATCAGTGGCTGATGGCATCCCAACCGGACTTCACATTGCGCAGCAGATCAGCCACTTCGTCGATCAGGGCCGGATCATTGTTCAGGTTGGCCTCACTGAGACGCGAAACCATGTATTCGTAAAGGCTGTCCAGATTGCCGGCAATCTCGCCGCCGCGTTGCTGGTCCAGCCCTTCACGCAGGCCGCCAATGATAGCAATGGCTTTACCGATCAGCTCGCCTTTGCTACCAATATGGCCATGCAGCATGGCGCCCTTGGCCTGAGCCAGACGGGAGATACCGCCCTCCATCAGCATCTGGATCAAACGGTGCGGGCTGGCATCAGTCAGCTGAGCCTGGGTGTTGACGGTTTGATACTGCCTAAGGGCCGCCATCGCGTTCATGATCACTCCACTGAGTATTGCCTGGGTACAGTACTTGTATCGGCAATGTATCTGGCAGCTTTAGTGATTCAGTGGCGCGGGAAGTACAAAAAACGTAGCGACCGAGCTTACTCGACAGTCGCCGCGACGGGCTCTACTTCGGGGCCGATAGCGTCCCAGGCGGTCTTGATCTGGGTCAGCAGCTTGTGCACTTCATCGAGGCTGCGCGGGGTGCTGTCCAGAGCGACACCCGCCAGGCGACGGGTCATGTAGTCATACAGCGCATCCAGGTTCTCGGCGATTTCGCCGCCCAGCTGCTTGTCCAGGCTGGACTGCAGAACGCCCAGAATGGTGATGGTGCTACCCACTGCCATGCCACGAATTTCGGTATCGCCCTCAAGCTGAGCCTGCCGAGCCAGAAGCACCCGCTCCAGAGCACCATCGAGCAACAGCTGCACGGTGCGATAAGGCGAGACGTCCTGGCTGGTCTTGACCTGCTTGTAGGTGTCGATCGGTTTCTTGCTCATCGATTAGGAACTCTGCTTCACGAAGCCAGGCAGGCTGGCTAGTTGACTGGTAAGACTTTCACTGGTTTTCTGCAACTGCGTCACTAGCTGATCCATCGCCGTATATTGCGCAACCAGGCGCTCCTGGACTTTCTCGATACGCGCATCAAGCGCCTCGCGCTGGTCGTCGATATTGGTCAGGGTACTTTGCAACGCATTGGTCCGCTGCTCGAATACGCCCCCCGTCTTGAGGTAGTCATTGACGTTGCTTTCCAGGCGCGTCATCAGGCCATTACTACCAGCAAAGTAGTCGGAGACTTTATCGAAGTTGCTATCGAGAGCCGCAGAAAGCTTGGTGTCGTCAATCTTTAGCGTACCGTCCTTCTGAGTGGTAACGCCCAACTCCGCCAAAGCTCGCACGCCATCCTGGCCAGTCATCTTGACCAGCTCGCTGCGCAGGCCGGAAACCAGGCCGCGAACGGTCGCATCGCCAACCAGCGCGCCAGTCACCGGCTGCTCTCCGTCGCCCATGGGGACGACTGCCGTCAGCTGCGAGGCTGTAGTCATCAGGGTGTTATAGGCGTCGACGAACTTCTGGATGTTCGACTTCACCGAACTTTTGTCGACCCCAACCGTTAGATCCACCGTTTTGCCGGCCGACAGATCAGTGGCACCCTGGGCACTCACCAGGCTCAAGGTCACACCATCAATAGCGGTGCTGATAGTGTTGCTATCGCTGACCACTTTCAGGCCATCGACATACAAAACCGCCGATTGAGCCTTGTTGATCACACCACCGGCACCGGTCGTGGAGTTCGGCGTAGTTTGCTGAACAGTGGCTCCACTGGCCGGATTGATAGCGGTCAGATCATTATCACCGACACTGCCTCCCGACGAGGTCGCACTAACGCTCAAATCGGCACCACTGGTGGAGCTGATTTTCAGCGAGGCCGCTCCCGACGAGTCGGTTTCGATAACTGCCGAGATACCCTGCCCTGCACCTGCCAGGTTAATGGCATCACGCACGTTCTCCATGGAATAGCCATCGCCAACCACGACATTCAGGTTCGTCGAGCCAGCCGTAATGGCCAGATCGCCTGCCTTGAAGGTTGCACTGGAGCCTGCAGAGAAACTGGGAAGCTTGAGGCTGTAGCTAGGCTGGAAGGCCTGCGTGGTCAGAGCCACGGTGCCGGTGGTAACACCATCCTCGGTCGCTGCCACTTCGATATCGTTGCCATCTCCAGCCGAACTGGAGCTGAGCACCAGTCGAGAACCCGAGGCATCAGTCACAATGGTGGCCGTAACACCAGAGCTCTTACCAGCGCTGTTGATACTGTCACGAACGCCAGCAAGGGTATTGTTGCTGGCGGTGATGTCGACCTCGAAGCTGGACGACCCGGCAGAAATGGTAAGAGTGCCACTGTTGAACTTGGTTGAGGATGCAGATGAGACTGACTGGAGAGCGACCTTGCTGGAAGAAGCCAGTTGCTCAACCTGCACGCTGTACTTACCTGCGGTAACAGCGCTGTCGGCCTTGGCTGTAAACACAGCAGTATTGCTCGAAGAGGCAGTACGGGTATCGAACAGAGATTTTTTGTTCAGCGCTTGAATGGCGGTTTGCAAACCACTCAAGGACCCCTTCAAGGTGCCCATGGCAGAGAAGCGAGCCGTAGTGGCCGTTTCCAAACGATCCAGCTGTTGGGTCTTTGGAGCCTTCTCGGCATTTACCAGCGCAGTCACGATGCTGTCGATATCGAGACCCGTTCCGACGCCTAGTATTCCTGCCATGCTGCACCTCGCCAAAAATATGACTATCTACGCCTTGTGAGCGCTTAACAGTCAAAAGCCATGCCAACGCTATGCGTCATGCCTCGGCTTTAAACAACAGACTCCTTACCTCTTCCAGGCTCTCTGCCAATTGCAGAGCCTCTTCCGAGGGAATCTGGCGGATAACATCCCCGGAGTTTGCATCGGTGACTTTCACCACCACGCGACCAGAAGTGTCTTCCAGGGAAAAGTTGATGTTGCGGCGTACCGACTGGACGAACTCCTGAATGGTCGATACCGCACTTTCAACCTGATCTCGGGGAATTTCCTGGGAGCCCCC
>JBOFCR010000203.1:0-23861 GCA_051646165.1 Pseudomonas sp.
CCAGCGACAACGGATAGCCCAGGCGCTCGGCAAATTCGTCGAGAAAAGCCTGACGAAAGGTCGCCGCGCCCCAGTTGTTGAAGATGAAGCCGAGGTCGGAGAAACCGCACGGCTGCAGGAACAGGAAGCCGTTGATGTCGTCTTCGTGGCCGCATTCGGGGCAGGTGAAGTTGTCGGTTTCACCGGGCATCCACGCTTCCAGGCTGTCGAACAGCGCCTCGCCAACTTCCCGTCGGCATTCGGCGCAGCCAGCCTCGGCGTAATCGTCGCTGGGCGTATAGATGCAGCGCTTGGTCACCACCTCCAGACCATTGAGCGGCCGGCCGAACGGCAACAGCTGCGGCTGCTCGACCACCGCACGGGCGCCGGGGGCAATGGCGTAAGCCATGCCACGCCCGCCACGACCGCAGGTAGTCGGCAGCGACTCGACGATGTCGCGCTTGATCAACCAGCGCAGCAGCGCCTGCGCCTTGCCCTCGTGGCCGGGGTAACGGGAAATCTGCGGCACGATGATGGTTTGCTGGTCGGTCATGGCAAGGCACGTCGGGTAAAGAGCCGCGCAGCTTAATCGTCACGCCGAGGTCGTCAAGGTCGGTCGTCCGGATCGCCACGCGTCTATGGCCGACCGAGCAAAGCCTTTATCATGCCGACATGATCAACGACCCCTTCCAGCGCCTCGGTCTCGACCGTGACGTGCTCAGCGTCAGCCAACTCAACAACCGCGCCCGACTGCTGCTGGAGGACGTGTTCGCCCAGGTCTGGGTCGAGGGCGAAATCTCCAACCTGGCCAAGCCCGCCTCCGGCCATATGTACTTCACCCTCAAGGACCAGAACGCCCAGGTGCGTTGCGCGCTGTTCCGGCAAAACGCCGCGCGCGTGCGCCAGGCCTTGCGCGACGGGCTGGCGGTCAAGGTGCGCGGCAAGGTCTCGCTGTTCGAGGGCCGTGGCGATTACCAGCTGATCGTCGACAGCGTCGAGCCCGCTGGTGACGGCGCCCTGCGCCTGGCCTTCGAGGCGCTCAAGGAGAAGCTGTCCGCCGAAGGCCTGTTCGCCAGCGAAAGCAAGCGCGCCCTGCCCAGCCATCCGCAGCGCATCGGCATCGTCAGCTCGCCGACCGGCGCGGTGATCCGCGACATCATCAGCGTGTTCCGCCGCCGCGCGCCACAAGTGGCGCTGACCCTGATCCCCACCGCCGTGCAGGGCCGCGACGCCACCGCGCAGATCGTCCGCGCGCTGCAACTGGCCGATCGCGCCGGCTTCGATGCGATCATCCTGGCCCGTGGTGGTGGCTCGCTGGAAGACCTCTGGTGCTTCAACGAGGAGGCTGTGGCCCGCGCCGTGGCAGCCTGCGTCACACCCATTGTCAGCGCCGTTGGCCATGAAACCGATGTCTCGATCAGCGATTTCGTCGCCGACGTGCGCGCCCCAACGCCCTCCGCCGCCGCCGAGCTGCTGGCCCCGGACAGCTCCGACCTGCAGCGGCGCCTGGACAGCCTAAAACGGCGCCTGGCGCTGACCCTGCAAACCCGCTTGAGCCGCGAGCAGCTACGCCTGGAAGGTCTGGCCCGACGCCTGCGCCACCCCGGCGAGCGCCTGCGCCAACAGGCGCAGCGCCTGGATGATCTGGACATGCGCCTGCGCCGGGCCTTCGCCCAGCAGGCGAGCAGCCGCCACGAACGCCTGGCGCGCCTGGACGGTCGCCTGAATGCCCAGCATCCGGGACGTGCCCTGGCGCTGCTGCGCCAGCGCCTGGACAGCCTGGCCGAGCGCCTGCCGCGCGCCACCCAGGCGCGTCTGCGCGAACAGCGGCAGAAGCTGGAAAACCTGGCGCAGACGCTGCACATCGTCAGCCCGCTGGCCACTCTCGGGCGTGGCTACAGCATCCTGCTCGACGAACGCGGCCAGGCCGTGCGCAGCGCTGCCCAGACCCGCCCCGGACAACGCCTCAAGGCGCGCCTGGGCGAAGGCGAACTGGCCGTGCGGGTCGAAGACAATCACCTCACGCCGGTCACCCTCTCCCTTCTCGACTGACCTGCTCGGTGGATGGATGAAGCGCCGGCTACGCGCTCCGCCCCACCTTACAAACGGAACGCTCCACTCATGCGCCGACTTGCCACCCTGTTGCTCTGCCTCGCCCTGCCCGCCTCGGCCCTTGCCGACGGTTTCATCAGCCGCCTGCTGCACAAGCCGGTACCCGGCGGCGTCGCCGTGTTGCAACTGGGCGATGCGGCCACGGCGCCGCAGGTGCGCTACCAGAACAAGCCGGTGCTGATGGTCCGCGAAGACGGCAAGCAGTGGATCGCCATCGTCGGCATCCCGCTGACTGTAAAACCCGGCACCAGCCAAGCACAGGTCGACGGACGCGCCATGCCCTTCACCGTCGGCAGCAAGAAATACCGCGAGCAACGCATCACCCTGAAGAACACCCAGCAGGTCAACCCGGACGCCGCCAACCTCAAGCGCATCGAGCGCGAGCTGGCCGAGCAAACCCAGGCCTACCAGCAGTTCAGCGCGCGCCAGCCGAGCAACCTGCTGTTCGACAAGCCAGTCAACGGCCCACTCTCCAGCGCCTTCGGCCTGCGCCGCTTCTTCAATGGCGAGGAGCGCAACCCGCACTCCGGACTGGACTTCGCAGTCGGCGCCGGCACGCCAATCAAGGCCCCGGCGGCCGGCAAGGTGATCCTGATTGGCGACTATTTCTTCAATGGCAAGACGGTGTTCGTCGACCACGGCCAGGGCCTGATCAGCATGTTCTGCCACCTGTCCAAGGTCGAAGTGCAGCTGGGCCAGGAACTGCCACGCGGTGCCGTGCTCGGCCGGGTCGGCAGCACCGGCCGCGCCACCGGCCCGCACATGCACTGGAACGTCAGCCTCAACGACGCGCGGGTCGATCCGGCGATCTTTATCGGCGCATTCAAACCCTAGGGGCCGCGTCGCCAGCGGTTCGCGTATACAGTGACAGCTACCGCTGATCGCCCTCCACCGTGACGAATATGGCCATCGGCATCCTCCCCCGCCCCAGGAGCCACGATGATCACCGTCCATCACCTGAACAACTCGCGCTCGCAGCGCATCCTCTGGCTGCTCGAAGAACTGGGCGTGGAGTACCAGATTCAGCGCTACGAGCGTGATCCCAAGACCATGCTCGCCCCGCCGGAACTGCGCGCTGTGCACCCGCTGGGCAAGTCGCCGGTGGTCACCGACGGCGACCTGACCCTGGCCGAGTCCGGCGCCATCATCGACTACCTGGCCAGCCGCTACGGCGCCGCCCTGCTGCCGCCCGCCGACAGCCCCGAGCGCCTGCGCTGCAACTACTGGCTGCACTACGCGGAAGGCTCGGCCATGCCGCCGCTGCTGCTCAAGCTGGTGTTCGACAAGGTAGAAAGCAGCCCGATGCCGTTCTTCATCAAACCGATTGCCCGCGGTATCGCGCAGAAGGTCAAAGGCGCCCTGATCAACCCGCAACTCAAGCTGCACCTGGACTACCTGGAAGGTGAGCTGGGCAAGAGCACCTGGTTTGCCGGCGAGCAGTTCAGCGCCGCCGATATCCAGATGAGTTTCCCCCTGGAGGCGGCCACCTCGCGCGGTGGCCTGGACGCCAGCCGGCCAAAGCTCAAGGCCTTCCTCGAACGCATCCATGCCCGACCGGCCTACCGCCGCGCCCTGGAAAAAGGCGGGGAATACGCCTACGCCAGCTGAGTACCACGACGCATTTGGCAAAAGACCCGAGGCCTGCCTGCAACAACCCCTTTGCTAAGGTAGCGCCTCGTCGCTTGCCGCCACTGCACTCAGGATGCCGATGAACAGCCACTACGCCACCCTGCTCGACTGGTTCGAGCATCACCCGGAAGTCCACACCCTGCTCGGCCTGACCTTGCTGCTGCTCGGTGCCTGGCTCGCCAACTGGCTGGTCAAGCGCATCCTGATACGTGGCGTCTACCGGGCCTTGCGCTCGACGGCAGTCGGCCAACGGCCGGTATTTGCCAATTCGCGGGTCATCAGCCGCCTGGCCAACGTGGTGCCGGCGCTGATCCTCTCGGCCGGTATCGGCCTGATCCCGCACCTGCCCGAAAGCGTGGTTACGGTGGTGCGCAACGTCTGCGGCGCCTTCATCATCCTGGTCATCGCCCTGGCCATCGGCGGCGTACTGAACCTGCTCAACACCCTTTACCAGCTACGCCCGAATGCCCACCTGCGGCCGATCAAGGGCTATGTGCAGGTGGCCTCGATCCTGGTCTACGTGGTGGCGGCCATCCTCATCGTCGCCACCCTGATCGACCGCTCGCCACTGATCCTGCTGTCGGGTCTCGGCGCCATGGCCGCGGTGCTGCTGCTGATCTTTCAGGACACCCTGCTGTCGCTGGTAGCCAGCGTGCAGATTTCCTCCAACGACATCATCCGAGTCGGCGACTGGGTGGAGATGCCGCAGCTCAATGCTGATGGCGACGTGATCGACATCGCCCTGCACACGGTCAAGGTGCAGAACTGGGACAAGACCATCACCGTCATCCCGACCAAGCGCTTTATCAGCGACTCGTTCAAGAACTGGCGCGGCATGCAGGAATCCGGCGGGCGGCGGATCAAGCGCTGCCTGCACCTGGACCAGAACAGCGTGCATTTTCTCAGCCCCCGGGAGCAGGAGGATCTGCAGCGCTTCGAGCTGCTGCAACCCTATCTGGAAGGCAAGCGCGCCGAGTTGCAGGCCTTCAACGCCAGCTTCGCCGACCCACTGAATGCCCGCCGCATGACCAACCTGGGCACCTTCCGCGTCTATGTCGAGCGCTACCTGCGCCAACACAGCGGCATCCACCAGCACATGACCCTGCTGGTGCGCCAGCTGCAGCCCGGCGCCGATGGCCTGCCGCTGGAAATCTACTGCTTCACCAACACCACCGCCTGGGTCGCCTACGAGGGCATCCAGGCCGATATCTTCGATCACCTGCTGGCGATCCTCCCGGCCTTCGGCCTGCGCGTATTCCAGAACCCCAGCGGCATCGACTTTCAGAGCCTGCGTGGCAGCGGCGAGCGGCACAGCCCCGAGCAGTGCCAGGAGCAGCAAACACAGGCGCAATAAGAAAGCCAAAATAACCAGAAGCACGCCATTTAAAATCGCGAATAGCCATTCACCGCTATTAAATGGCGTTTTTCCAGCAAGACTTGCCAGCTTTAACCCCTAGCGTTAGGGTTGACAGCATGAACAGTGCCCACACCCTTATTTTACTGCGTCAACACGCCTGCCTACGCCTGGTCAGCCCGCGACTGCGTAGCTAAACCGCTGCGCCACATCGCCCCCTCTTGTTTGCTTGACCCGGCCTGCCGCCACCCCAGGATTCGCACCATGACCATGCTCAAAGACCCATCGACCAAATACCGTCCGTTCACTCCGATCCAGATTCCGGACCGCACTTGGCCGGACAAGATCATCGACCAGGCACCGATCTGGCTGTCTACCGACCTGCGCGACGGCAACCAGTCGCTGATCGAGCCGATGGACGCCGAGAAGAAGATGCGCTTCTTCAAGTGCCTGCTCGCCGTGGGCCTGAAGGAAATCGAAGTGGGCTTCCCGTCCGCCTCGCAGACCGACTTCGACTTCGTCCGCGAGCTGATCGAAGGCGGCCACATCCCCGACGACGTGACCATCCAGGTGCTGACCCAGGCCCGTGAAGACCTGATCACCCGCACCTTCGAGTCGCTCAAGGGCGCCAAGAAAGCCATCGTCCATTACTACAACGCCACCGCGCCGAGCTTCCGCCGCATCGTCTTCAACCAGGACAAGGCCGGCGTCACCGAGATCGCCGTGGAGGCCGCGCAGATCGTCAAGCGCCTGGCCGCGGCCCAGCCGGAAACCCAGTGGGGCTTCGAGTACTCGCCGGAGGTGTTCAGCTCCACCGAGATCGATTTCTCCGTCGAGGTGTGCAACGCGGTGATCGGCGTGTTCCAGCCGACCCCGGCGAACAAGCTGATCCTCAACCTGCCGGCCACCATCGAAGGCGCCACGCCAAACAACTACGCCGACCAGATCGAATGGTTCGGCCGCCATGTCGACCGTCGTGACAGCGTGCTGCTCAGCCTGCACACCCACAACGACCGTGGCACCGGCGTAGCCGCCACCGAGCTGGGCCTGATGGCCGGCGCCGACCGCGTGGAAGGCTGCCTGTTCGGCAACGGCGAGCGCACCGGCAACGTCTGCCTGGTCACCGTAGCGCTCAACCTCTACACCCAGGGCGTCAACCCGCAACTGGACTTCTCCGACATCGACACCGTGCGCAAGGTGGTCGAGGAGTGCAACCAGCTGCCGGTGCACCCGCGTCATCCGTACGTCGGCGACCTGGTACACACCGCATTCTCCGGCTCGCACCAGGATGCGATCCGCAAGGGCTTCGCCCAGCAGGACCCGGAAGGTATCTGGGAAGTGCCGTACCTGCCGATCGATCCAGCCGACATCGGCCGCGACTACGAGGCGGTAATCCGCGTCAACAGCCAGTCCGGCAAGGGTGGCATCACCTTTCTGCTCGAACAGGAGTACGGCATCAGCCTGCCGCGCCGCATGCAGATCGAATTCAGTCAGGTGGTGCAGAAGGAAACCGATCGCCTCGGCCTGGAAATGACCGCCGCACAGATCTACGGCCTGCTCGAAGCCGAATACCTCAAGGCCAACAGCCCGTATGTGCTGAAGAGCCATCGCCTGCAGGAAGAGAACGGCATCTGCAACGTCGACATCGACGTGACCTTCAATGGCGAGCTGCGCCGCAAGCACGGCACCGGCAAGGGCCCATTGGAAGCGCTGGTCGCCGCCCTGCCGCTGAACGTGGAGATCATGGATTACCACGAGCACGCCATCAGCTCGGGCACCAACGCCCAGGCCGCGGCCTACATCGAGATCCGCGTCAACGGCGGGCGCCCGCTGCACGGCATCGGCATCGACGAAAACCTGACCACCGCGACCTTCCGCGCCCTGTTCAGCGCGCTCAACCGCGCCATGAGCCAGGCCGAGGCACAGGCGGCCTGATCAGGCCGCGCATGAACAAGGGGGCTTCGGCCCCCTTTTTCTTGGCTATGTCCCAGTAGCGTGTTGCACAGGCTAACGCTGTAGGTTGGGTTGAGGAGCAGCGCGACGAAGCCCAACGAGGCCTGCGCCGAACCCGTTGGGCTTCGCTGCGCTCAACGCCAACCTACGGGAATTGCCTGACCTGCAGCAGATCCATACCTGCCAAAAACTCCATGCAACACATGATGGGTACATAGCCTTTTTCTTGCCCGTAACTCTGAGCATGCATTCGGCAGGATTGGGCAAGTCCCGCGCTGCCAGCCTGCACTAACCTCTCCTTCGGCTTACCGATCCGCCCAGGAGACTTCCATGAGCAAGACCCTCGCCTTTGCCGCCCAGGCCCCGCATACCCCGCTGGCCCCTACCGAAATCCAGCGCCGTGCCGTCGGCCCGGACGATGTGGCCATCGATATCCTCTACTGCGGCGTCTGCCACTCCGATCTGCACACCGCGCGCAACGAATGGAACAACACCCTCTACCCTTCGGTCCCCGGACACGAGATTGTCGGCCGGGTCAGCGCCGTCGGTAGCAACGTTTCCGCCTTCAAGGTCGGCGACGTTGCCGGCGTCGGCTGCATGGTCGACAGCTGCCGGCATTGCGCCTCCTGCGCCGAAGGCCTGGAGCAGTACTGCGAGAGCGGCTTCACCGGCACCTACAACGGCCCGGTATTCGGCGGCGAGAACACCTTCGGCGGCTACTCCGGGCATATCGTGGTCGCGCAGAAGTTCGTCCTGCGCATCAGCCATACCGATACCACCCAACTGGCCGCCGTCGCCCCGCTGCTGTGCGCCGGCATTACCACCTACTCGCCGCTGCGCCAGTGGAAAGTCGGCCCGGGGCAGAAGGTCGGCATAGTCGGGCTCGGCGGCCTCGGCCACATGGGGGTGAAGATTGCTGCGGCCATGGGTGCCCATGTGGTGCTGTTCACCACCTCGCCGAACAAGCGCGATGACGCCCTGCGCCTGGGCGCCGCCGAAGTGGTGGTGTCGAAGAACGCCGAGGAGATGGCGGCTCACATGGGCAGCTTCGACTTCATCCTCAACACCGTGGCCGCACCGCACGACCTCAACCCTTTCCTCAACCTGCTCAAGCGCGACGCGACCATGACCCTGGTCGGCGCCCCGGATTCGCCTCACCCGTCGCCAGACGTATTCGGCCTGATCTTCAAGCGTCGGCGTATCGCCGGCTCGCTGATCGGCGGCATTGCCGAAACCCAGGAGATGCTGGATTTCTGTGCCGAGCACGGCATCGTCTCGGATATCGAGCTGATCCCGATGCAGTCGATCAACCAGGCCTTTGAGCGCATGCTGAAAAGCGATGTGAAGTACCGCTTCGTGATCGATATGGCGAGTCTTGCCTAGCCGGCGATTGCACGGCTATAGAAGCGACAAACCCGCCAATTGGCGGGTTTGTCATTACCAGGCCTGAGTCAGGCCAGGCCGCTCAGCATCAGCAACGGAACCAGAACCAGCAGAACGGCCACCAGGAACAGCAAGCCGACCCCCACTGCCCGCCAGTTGGAGAAGAACGCCCCTTGCTGCTCGCGATGCGCTTGCAGTGCCGGGGCATGCAACTGCTTGGCATACATGTACATGACCACGACCTGCGCCACGGTAAGGCCACTGCCAGGCGTCCCGTCCGGCAGCAGAAAACTGAGCAGCAGCACGGCCAGCAGGCAGCCACTGGCCAGCAGCCAGGTGGTCTTGAGCTTGTCCAGCAGGCCCAGCGCCTTGAGGTTGTGGTTGAGCACATAGGCGCCAGCCAGCGGCGTACCGAAGAAGGTCGCCAGACCAATGGCGGCCAGGCTGTAGAGTTTCTGTCCTTGCGCTACAGAACCAGCGCTGACCAACTCGGCGCTTGGGGTCTGGAACGGGTTGTTGGCATCCATGCGGGAGACTCCTGAGGTCAGTTGGGGATAACGGAAAAACTATCAGCATCCAGATGCGCCGGGAAGCGCTCGCGATAAGCAGCCAGATTGGCCGCACTGAGCCTGATGCGGAACACCCCGCCCGCCTCGCCCGGCGCCAGCAGGCTGTCGCCCTGGAAGTCCAACACCTGGCTGTCGCCGCTGTAGGGATGGCCGTTGCCATCGCTGCCGATGCGATTGACCGCCGCCACATAGCACAGGTTTTCGATGGCCCGCGCCGGCAGCAGGCGGTTCCAGTGGTTGCGCCGCGCCGCCGGCCAGTTGGCGGTGTACAGCAGCAGGTCGGTGCCGCCGGCATCGCGACTCCACACCGGGAAGCGCAGGTCGTAGCAGACCAGCGGACGCACCTGCCAGCCCTTCACGTCCAGCAGCACCTGTTCGGTGCCTGCGCTGTAGTGCTTGTGCTCGCCAGCCATGCGGAACAGGTGGCGCTTGTCGTAGTGCGCCAGCGAGCCGTCCGGACGCGCCCACAGCAGACGATTGCGGTAGCTGCCGTCGGCGGCCTGGATGATCAGACTGCCGGTCAGCACCGCACCAATGCACCGGGCCTGCTCGCGCAGCCAGGCCGTGGTCGGCCCGTCTTCCGGCTCAGCCAGTTCAGCCGAGTGCATGGAGAAGCCGGTGCTGAACATTTCCGGCAGCACCACCAGGTCGGCGCCACGCGCCTGCTCCAGCAACACGGCGAAGTGCGCGCGGTTGGCGGCCGGGTCCTGCCAGACCAGTTCGGTCTGGATCAGCGCCAGTTCGAGGTCGGGCAACTGGCTCAGATCGCGCATAGTTTTTCCGCCGCCTGGCGCAGTGTCTCCTCGCGCTTGGCGAAGCAGAAGCGCACCAGGCGCATTTCGGCCGGCGCCTGCTGGTAGAACACCGACACCGGAATGGCTGCCACGCCGTGCTCGCGGGTCAGCCATTCGGCCATGGCCACGTCGTCCAGATCGGGGCGGATCGCCGAGTAGTCGGCCAGCTGGAAATAGGTGCCGGGCGTACGGGTGAAGCGCAAGCGCGAGCCGGCCAGCAGGTCGCAGAACAGGTCGCGCTTGGCCTGATAAAAGGCCGGCAGCTCTTCGACGTGCTCAGGATGGGACGCCATGAAATCGGCCAGGCCGTGCTGCAGCGGGGTTACCCCGCAGAAGTTCACGTACTGGTGGATCTTGCGCAGCTCGGCGGTGAGTGCCGGTGGCGCCACCACGTAGCCGGTCTTCCAGCCGGTGACGTGATAGGTCTTGCCGAACGAGCTGACCACAAAGGCCCGCGCGTACAACTCTTCGTGGGCCAGTACGCTGGCGTGGCGTACGCCGTCGAAGATCAGGTGTTCGTAGACCTCGTCGCTGATGAGGTGGATATCGCGGCCGCGAATCAGCGCCGCCAGTTTGTCGAGATCGGCACGACTGAGCAGCGCGCCGCTGGGGTTGTGCGGCGAGTTGATGAAGATCAGGCGGGTGCGCGGGGTGATCGCATCGGCCAGGCGCTGCCAGTCCACGGCGAAGTCCGGCAGGGCCAGCGGTACATGCACGCAGCGCCCGCCAGCCAGTTCGACCGAGGGTTCGTAACTGTCATAGCAGGGGTCGAGGACGATGGCCTCGTCGCCCGGATGGATCAGCGCCTGCACCGCACAGAAAATCGCCTCGGTGGCACCGGGAGTGATGGTGATCTCACTGTCGGCATCGCGCTGCACGCCATAGCTGCGCGCGATCTTGGCCGCCACCTGCTGACGCAGGCTCGGCAGGC
Organism: Pseudomonas sp.; assembly: GCA_051646165.1. Taxonomy (GTDB): domain Bacteria; phylum Pseudomonadota; class Gammaproteobacteria; order Pseudomonadales; family Pseudomonadaceae; genus Aquipseudomonas. The sequence continues at coordinate 10,705 of JBOFCR010000203.1, forward strand.
CGGTCATCGGGCAGTATTGGTTACGCCCTTCCAGCACATGGCGGGCCACCGCTTCGCGCAGGGCCTGCGGCCCGTCGAAGTCGGGAAACCCCTGGGACAGGTTGATGGCGCCGACTTCTGCGGCGAGCTGGGACATGCGGGTGAATATGGTGGTGCCGACATTCGGCAACTTGCTGGTGAACATCAGGCCAATTCCTGCAGACGGGCGCGAGTCGCGAGGATAGCCGATGGGCGCCGGCGGATGCAGCAGTCGCGGATATGAAAAAGGCGCAGAAGCTTATGCCCTCTGCGCCTTTCCACACCACGATAGCCAGCGGCTGGTGCGACGTTTACTTCTTGTCGCGACGCTTCTTCTCGGCCTTCTTGTGGTGGCTCATCAGGCGGCGCTTCTTGTTCACCTGGCGGTCGGTGAGGGTGTTTTTCTTGCCCTCGTAGGGGTTCTCGCCGCCCTTGTACTCGATGCGGATCGGCGTACCGACCAGCTTGAGCACGCGGCGGAAGGTGTTTTCCAGGTAGCGCGAGTAGGACTTCGGCACCGCATCGACCTGGTTGCCGTGGATCACGATCAGCGGCGGGTTGGCGCCACCGAGGTGGGCATAGCGCAGCTTGATGCGCCGGCCGCTGACCATTGGCGGCTGGTGCTCGCGCACCGCGTCCTCGAGGATCTGGGTCAGGCGGCTGGTCGGCCAGCGGGTGATTGCCGACTTGAACGAGGCCTGTACCGACTTGTACAGGTTGCCCACGCCGGTGCCGTGCAGGGCGGAAATGAAGTGGATATCGGCGTAGTCGACGAAGAACAGCCGGCGCTCCAGCTCGGTCTTCACGTAGTCACGCTCGCCCGGCTCCATGCCGTCCCACTTGTTCAGCGCGATCACCAGCGCACGGCCGGACTCGATGGCGAAGCCAAGCAGGTTGAGGTCGTGGTCGACCACGCCTTCGCGGGCGTCCATGACAAAGATCACCACGTTGGCGTCTTTGATCGCCTGCAGGGTCTTCACCACCGAGAACTTTTCCACTTCCTCGTGGATCTTGCCGCGCTTGCGCACGCCGGCGGTGTCGATCAGCGTGTACTTCTCATCATTGCGTTCGAACGGGATGTAGATGCTGTCGCGGGTGGTGCCGGGTTGGTCAAAGACCACCACGCGCTCCTCGCCGAGCATGCGGTTGACCAGGGTCGACTTGCCGACGTTGGGACGGCCGATGATGGCAATCTTGATGCCATCCTTCTCGCTCGGGCCGGGAATGCGCTTGGCTTCCTCGCCCTCGGCGACGTCTTCGTCGCTGACTTCGTCTTCGTCCTGGGGGAACTCGCCCAGTGCCGCCTCGAGCATCTGGGTGATACCGCGGCCATGGGCACCGGCGATCGGCAGGGCTTCGCCCAGGCCCATCGGGGCAAACTCGGCACGGGCGATGTCGGGATCGATGTTGTCGATCTTGTTCACCACCAGGTAGCTGCGCTTGTTGCGCTTGCGCAGGTGCTCGCCAATCATCTGGTCGCTGGCGGTCAGGCCCGCGCGGGCGTCGACCAGGAACAGCACTACATCGGCTTCCTCAATGGCCAGCAGCGACTGCTCGGCCATCTTCTCGTCGATGCCCTCTTCGTCGCCGGTGATGCCGCCGGTGTCGACCAGGATGTAGCTACGCCCTTCCCATTTTGCCTCGCCATACTGGCGATCACGGGTCAGGCCAGCCAGGTCACCGACAATGGCATCGCGGCTGCGGGTCAGGCGGTTGAATAGGGTCGACTTGCCCACATTGGGACGGCCCACCAGGGCGATTACCGGAACCATTGGGCTCCTCCACAGCTAAATCCAGAAAACACAAAGGCCGCTGCCGTAGAACGGCAGCGGCCGGACCTTGCAAAACAGCTTAGCGGATGGTCAGCGCGACCAGCTTACCGCTGTTGCCGTAGGCGTAAATCCAGTCACCCACTACCAGCGGACGCGCGCGCACGCCGTCGCCATCGATCTTCTCGCGGCCGACGAAGTGGCCATCCACCTGGCTCAGCAGATGCAGGTAGCCTTCGAAGTCACCGACCGCCACATAGCTGGAGAACACTTCCGGCGACGACAGCTGGCGACGCGCCAGGGCGTCGTTGTTCCACAGCGCCGAGTTGGAGCGTTCGTCGATGCTTTCGACGCTGCCGCCAGCCTGGGTCACGTAGACGTTGCCGAAACCCTGGGCCAGGCCGACGTAGCTGGACGCTTCACGAGTCCACAGCGGACGACCGCTGTCGACGTCATACGCGGCCACATTGCCCTGGTAGGTCACGACGTACAGGTTGCCGCCGGAGAGCAGCAGGTTGCCGTCGATGTCGACCACACGCTCCAGCTCGGAACGGCCTTTCGGTACCGCCACGCGCTGTTCCCACACCGGGATGCCGCGCTGGGTGTCGAGGGCGATCACCTTGCCGCTGGACAGGCCGGCGATAGCCAGGCGATTGGTCAGGATCGGGCTGCTGGTACCGCGCAGGGTCAGCACCGCCGGGGTATTTTCGAAGATCCAGCGCTGGCTGCCGGTGCTGGCATCGAGGGCGATCAGGCGATCGTCCTGGGTCTGCACCACCACCACGTCGCCGTTGGTGGCAGGGGCGGACAGCACTTCGCTGGTCACGCGGGCACGCCAGCGCTCTTCACCGGAGCTGGCGTCGAGGGCAATCACTTCACCTTTCAGGGTACCGACCAGCACCAGGCCGTAACCGGCGCCGACACCGCCGGAAACCGGCAGATCGAGGTCGACTTCCCAGGCCTTGTCGCCGGTCAGGCGATCCATGGCGACCACTTCGCCATCCGCCGCGGCGGCATACAGGCGGTCGCCATCCACGGCCGGGGTCAGCAGGTTGTAAATTTCACCCTGGCCATCGCCGATGGAGCGGCTCCATTGCTTATCCAGCTGCACTTCTTCCTGAATATCAGGCAGCTCGGCTGGCGGCAGTTCCTTCTTGCTGTTGCTGCTGCAACCCACGGCCATAACGGCGAGGGCCAGCACTGCGGCATTCTTCCAGCGCATCACGTCACGCATCCCCTTTGGCCAGGTCGTCGAGTTTCATCTGCAGACCACCCACGGCAGCATCTTCAGCCAGGGCATCCTTGGCTTTCTGATAGGCCGCATGGGCATCATCGCTACGGCCGAGCTGCACCAGCAGGTCGCCCTTGAGTTCTTCGCGGCTGGCCAGCCAGACCTTGCCGGCTTCGCCGTCGAGCAGCTTGAGGCCATCCTCGACCTTGCCCTGGGCCGCCAAGACGCGGGCCAGGCGCTGACGCGCCAGCTCGCCAACGGTGGCATCCACCGGCTTGTCGAGCAGCGGCTTGAGCTCGGCAGCGGCGTCATCCAGCTTGCCGGATTCCACGGCCACCTTGGCCACGAACAGGCTGCCGTACTGGGCGTAATGGGTACCGGCGAACTCGCTCTTCAGTTTGTCGGCCAGTTCGATGACCTTGCCGGCATCCGGCTGGCCGCTTGGGGTCAGGCTGGTTTCCAGCAGTTGCTGATACACCACCGAAGCGCCCTGCGCCTGACGGGTCTGATACGAGTTCCAGGCCTGCCAGCCAAACACCAGGGCCAGCGCCAGCACGCCGCCTGTCAGCAGGGGCTTACCGTTGCGCTGCCACCAGTCTTTGATCTGCGCAATCTGTTCTTCTTCGGTCATGCTCACCCCAATAACTCCTTATTCGCTTTGTTCTGTCAGGCCTGCGCCAGGCAGGTGGCCAGGTGCTGCGCAAGCGCATCCCAGGCAATGGTCTGTTGTTCGCTGTCGTCGCGCAAAGGTTTGCAACCTACCACGCGGTTGGCCAGTTCGTCCTCACCCAGAATCAGGGCGAAGCGTGCGCCGCTCTTGTCGGCCTTCTTGAACTGGCTCTTGAAGCTGCCGGCACCGGCGTTGACCATCAACTGCAGGCCCGGAATGGCATCGCGCAGGCGCTCGGCCAGGGCCAGGGCAGCCAGCTCGGCCGGTTCGCCGAAGGCGCACAGATAAAGATCGGCCGGGCTGTGCAATTCCGCCGGCACGAGATCAAGGGTTTCCAGCAGCAGCACCAGACGCTCGACGCCCATGGCGAAGCCGACGCCCGGAGTCGGCTTGCCGCCGAACTGGCTGATCAGCCCGTCGTAGCGCCCGCCGGCACATACGGTGCCCTGCGAGCCGAGCTTGTCGGTGACCCACTCGAAGACGGTACGGCCGTAGTAGTCCAGGCCACGCACCAGCTTCGGGTTGATTTCATAGCGAATACCGACCGCATCCAGACGGGCCTTCAGCCCGTCGAAGTGCACGCGCGACTCCTCGTCGAGGTAGTCGTGCAGGGTCGGCGCGCCAACCAGCAAGGCCTGGGTCTGGGCATTCTTGCTGTCGAGAATGCGCAGCGGATTGGTGGTCAGGCGGCGCTGACTGTCTTCGTCGAGCTGCTCGAAGCGCTCTTGCAGATAGGCCACCAGGGCATCGCGATAGACCGCACGGGCTTCACTGGAACCCAGACTATTGAGCTGCAGAGTCACCGAGTCAGACAGGCCCAGCTGCTGCCACAGGCGCGCGGTGAGCACGATCAGCTCGGCATCGATATCCGGCCCCGGCAGGTTGAAGACTTCCACGCCGACCTGGTGGAACTGGCGGTAACGGCCTTTCTGCGGTTTCTCATAGCGGTACATCGGGCCGGCGTACCAGAGTTTCTGAACCTGGCCGCCACCGGTCAGGCCGTGCTCCAGCACGGCCCGCACGCAGCCGGCGGTCCCTTCCGGGCGCAGGGTCAGGGACTCTGCGTTGCGGTCGAGGAAGGTGTACATCTCCTTGTCGACCACATCGGTGCCTTCGCCGATACCACGGGCGAACAACTCGGTGAACTCGAGTACCGGCAGGCGGATTTCCTTGTAACCGTAGCCATCCAGCAAGGTGGCCAGGGTGGTTTCCAGGTAGCGCCAGGTCGGCGTCTGCTCCGGCAGGATGTCGTTCATGCCGCGAATGGCTTGTAGAGTCTTGCTCACAAATATTCCTTAAAACCTGCTCTCAACACTGCTGCGCTTGCTTATGCGGCGTCAGAAACAGGCTCGAATGCTCATTTACAGTCGTAAACTGCGCTTTACTCGCTCCGCTCGCCCTGCGGGCCAGCCTTCGGCTGTTACTCCGCATTGCTACGTTGCTCGCCAATTTCTTCCTAGCCTAACCTGCGCTCGCGACGTGCTGAGAGCAGGTTTGAATCAGCCGCGGGCGATAACGGCCGCTTCGGCCTCGACTTTCTCAGCCGCTTTCTGGCGGATCAGCTTTTCCAGCTGGTCCACCAGGTTTTCATTGGTCAGCTTGTGCGCCGGTTTGCCGTCGATGTAGATCAGGTTGTTCGGCGAGCCGCCGGTGAGGCCGATATGCGCTTCCTTGGCTTCGCCGGGGCCGTTGACCACGCAGCCGATCACCGCCACATCCAGCGGTACCAGCAGGTCTTCGACGCGGGCCTCCAGCTCGTTCATGGTCTTCACCACATCGAAGTTCTGCCGCGAGCAGCTCGGGCAAGCGATGAAGTTGATGCCACGCGAGCGCAGACGCAGGGACTTGAGGATGTCGTAACCGACCTTGATCTCTTCCACCGGGTCGGCGGCCAGAGAGATACGAATGGTGTCGCCGATGCCATCCATCAGCAGCATGCCCAGGCCCACCGCCGACTTCACCGTGCCGGAGCGCAAGCCGCCGGCTTCGGTGATGCCCAGGTGCAGCGGCTGTTCGATCTGCTTGGCCAGCAGACGATAGGCTTCGACGGCCATAAACACGTCGGAGGCCTTCACGCTGACCTTGAAGTCGGGGAAGTTCAGGCGATCCAGGTGCTCGACATGGCGCAGCGCCGATTCGACCAGTGCTTCGGGAGTCGGTTCGCCGTATTTCTTCTGCAGGTCCTTCTCCAGCGAGCCGGCATTGACCCCGATACGGATCGGGATGCCTTTGTCGCGAGCGGCTTCGACCACAGCACGGACGCGGTCTTCGCGGCCGATGTTACCCGGGTTGATGCGCAGGCAATCGACGCCCAGTTCGGCCACACGCAGGGCGATCTGGTAATCGAAGTGAATATCGGCCACCAGCGGCAGGTTGACCTGCTGCTTGATCCGGCCGAAGGCTTCGGCAGCCTGCATGTCCGGCACCGAAACGCGCACGATATCAGCACCCGCCTCTTCCAGACGGCGGATCTGTCCGACCGTGGCGGCCACGTCACAGGTGTCGGTGTTGGTCATGCTCTGCACCGCAATCGGTGCATCGCCGCCAACCGGCACGCCGCCGACCCAGATCTTGCGGGACAGGCGACGTTTGATAGGGGACTCGCAATGCATACTTAAACTCACTGCCCCAGTTTGAGGCGGGCGGTTTCACCGTGGGTGAAGGGACCGACATCGACTTGCTGGCCGTTGAAGCTGACGACCGCACCACGGGCATAACCCAGGCGCAGTTCGAGTGGCGGCTTGCCATATAGATCCAGGCTCTCGCCTTTACGCTTGAGCGCACTGAACAGCACCTTGCCGCTGGCATCGGTGAGCTGGGCCCAGCAGTCGGCGCTGAACATCAGGCTGACACGGGCATCGCCTGCAGCCGGGACTGGTGCAGGAGCACTGGAGACGGGGATTTCGGCGGATGCAACAGGCGGTGCTGCCGGCAGCGCAGTTGCAGGCGGGGCTACGACCGGGACAGCAGGTACCACCGGAGCAGGCGGGGCGACAGCGGGCGCAGCGGACACCGGAGCCGGCTCGGCAACCAGCGGAGCGGTTGCCGGTGCCGCGGGAGCAGGTGCCTCACCCAGGGAGCCAGCATCAGCCTCGGCAGGCCCGTTCAAGTCCGCCGGCAGGCCTGTTTCAGAAAGCTCGTCGCCACCCTGGACTTCGGCTACGGCCTGATCCTCTGGCTCATCGAGCGGGTGAATCTCGGTGGTACCGTCGGCCGCCTCGACCTCCACATGTTCGAGACCGGCAGTCGCGAGCCGCGCAGCCGAATCCGGCGCCTCGGCCTGCCACCAGAAGAAGCCAACGGCCCCCAGCCCCAGCAACACCGCGACACTGAAGATGCGCAACAGGTTGTGCGAGACCCGCGCCGGCTCCTCGATACGCCCCAGGCTCGAGACACTGCTGCCCTGGGAGTTGGTACCGGTGTACTGGTCAAAGTCAGCGACCAGCATATTGGAGTCCATGCCAAGCAGCCTGGCATAGGAGCGGATGTAGCCGCGGGAGAAGGTATGCCCGGGCAACTGCTCGAAAGCGCCGCTTTCGAGCAAGCGCAATGCCTGCGCCGTCAGATTGAGCTGGGCCGCCACATCGGCGAGTGCCCAGTTCTTGTTTTCGCGCGCCTTGCGCAGCGTCTCGCCAGGATTCACGCGAGTCGCCGTCGCTACTTCAGGATGCGAGGCCTTCATCATTGCTCCGACAGGAATTGCTGATATTCCGGAGTGCCCGGGTAAAGACGCTTGAGCTGCAGACCCAGGCTGGCTGCCTGGTCGCGATCCTCGAAAACCTTGGCCAGATGGATACCCAGCAACAGACTCTCAGGCGTCTGCCTGGCCTGCTGGCTGAAACCGAGATAATAAGCACGCGCCGATACATAGTCCTTGTCCTCGTAGGACAGCAGGGCCATTTTCAGCAGGGCCACCGCGCGCTCGCTGTTCATGCGCAGGGCCTTCTCGAAATACTGCTTGGCTTGCTCGCGCTGGCCGAGCTGCAAAGCCGTCAGGCCGAGGTTCTCGAATACGCGGGAGCGTTCGGTGTAAAGCGTGTCACTGGAAGCCTTGCTGAACTGCTCGTGGGCTTCCTGATAGCGCTTTTGCTCAAAGAGGAAACCACCATAGTTGTTGAGCAGACGGGCATTGTCGCTATCCAGGGCGATTGCCTTGCGGTAGTGCTCGTCGGCCAGCTTGGGCTCCATCTCGCGCTGGAAGACCAGCGCCAGTGCGGCATGCGCATCGGCACTGTCGGGGTCCAGTTCCAGTGCCTGACGCAAGGGCTCCTTGGCCTTCTCGGTCGAGCCCTGGTTCAACTGGCCGATGCCCAGTTGGATATAGGCATCACGAGCTTCGTCGCGCCCTTTCTCGGTACTCAGAGGGTCAGCGGGACCGCCAGTTCTCACGCACCCTGCCAAGGTCATCGCCAGAAACAGGTACAGCGCAGCACGCAAGGTCATGGAGTTCCTCTCTTCAGGTTCGATTGGCGGCATTGCTCGGCGTTTCGGCCTCGCTGCCCAGTTGACGAACGGCGATATAGCGCTCACTGCGCCGGGTGCGATCCTGCACCTGGCCGACCAGCTGACCACAGGCGGCATCGATGTCATCGCCGCGCGTGGTGCGTACGGTGACATTGTGCCCGGCCTTGTGCAGCAGATCCTGGAAGCGGCGAATAGCGTTATTGCTGGGTCGCTCGTAACCGGAGAAGGGGAAGGGATTAAACGGAATCAGATTGATCTTGCAAGGAAAATCCTTGAGAAGTGCGATCATCTGCTCAGCATGCTCAGGCTGGTCGTTGACGTCCTTGAGCAGGGTGTACTCGATGGTCAGGAAGCGCTTCTCGCCGAGACCGGAGATATAGCGCCGGCAGGCCGGCAGCAGCACGTCCAGCGGGTACTTTTTGTTGATCGGCACCAACTGGCTGCGCAGCTCGTCATTCGGCGCGTGCAGCGACAAGGCCAGCGACACGTCGATGACTTCACCGAGCTTGTCGATCATCGGCACCACGCCGGAGGTGGACAGGGTCACCTTGCGCTTGGAAATGCCGTAGCCGAGGTCGTCCATCATGATGCGCATGGCGGATACGACGTTGTCGAAGTTCAGCAGGGGCTCGCCCATGCCCATCATCACCACGTTGGTGACGGCACGGTCGATCTTGGCCGGCACGGTGCCGAAGGATTTATTGGCAATCCATACCTGGCCGATGATTTCCGCGGCGGTCAGGTCGCTGTTGAAGCCCTGCTTGCCGGTGGAACAAAAACTGCAATCCAGCGCACAGCCGGCCTGGGACGACACACACAGGGTGCCACGGCCGCCTTGCGGGATGTATACGGTCTCGACGCAGCTGCCGGATGCCACACGAACCACCCATTTGCGGGTGCCGTCTGCGGAGATGTCCTGGCTGACAACCTCGGGACCACGAATTTCGGCACAGGCCTTGAGCTTTTCGCGCAAGGCCTTGCCCAGATTGCTCATGGCGTCGAAATCATCGACGCCAAAGTGGTGAATCCATTTCATCACCTGGCCGGCACGGAAGCGCTTGTCTCCGATGGACTCGAAGAAGCTCTCCATTTCAGTCTGGGTCAGACCCAGCAGATTGGTTTTACCGGCAGTCTCAGTCATGAACTCACCCTCGCCTGTTCGCGATTAGCGAATGCGAGCGCACACCTCGGTGGCGGCGAAGAAGTACGCGATTTCACGAGCAGCGGAAGCCTCGGAATCGGAACCGTGTACGGCGTTTTCGTCGATGGAAACGGCGAAGTCAGCACGGATGGTGCCGGCAGCAGCTTCTTTCGGGTTGGTAGCGCCCATCAGCTCGCGGTTCTTGGCGATAGCGTCTTCACCTTCCAGAACCTGGACGATGACCGGACCGGAAACCATGAAGGCAACCAGGTCTTTGAAGAAGCCACGCTCGCTGTGCTCGGCGTAGAAACCGCCAGCTACGCGCTCGGACAGCTGAACCATTTTCGAAGCAACGACGCGCAGGCCGGCTTTTTCGAAACGGGTGGTGATCTCGCCAACTACGTTTTTGGCAACGGCATCAGGCTTGATGATGGAGAAAGTGCGTTGAACAGCCATGTGAAACTCCGGAAACAAGGATTAAAGCGAACAAGTAAACCCGCGAATTATACGCGGGTTAGGGAAAAATGCGTAGGCCGGCACAGCGAGGCGCCGGCAGCAGTTACTCGGCTTCTTCGATCCAGGCAGCCTGAATGGCTTCCAGAACCTTTTCACCGCCGCGCTGCGGATCGTCGCTGAAGTCCGGCAGCGCCAGCACCCAGCGGTGCAGATCGACGAAGTTGACGTAGCACGGATCGACATCCGGCTTGCTGTCGGCCAACTCGATGGCGATATCCAGCACGTCAGTCCATTTCAGACTCATGGCAGCTCCTTGACTCAGTGCGGCGCTTCAGCGGCATGGTTGAGCGAGTATTTGGGAATCTCGACGGTCAGGTCCTCCGTGCCGACCAGCGCCTGACAGGCCAGGCGCGACTGCGCCTCCAGGCCCCAGGCACGATCGAGGAAGTCTTCTTCCAGCTCGTCCGCCTCTTCCAGCGAATCGAAACCCTCGCGAATGATGCAATGGCAAGTGGTGCAGGCGCAGACGCCGCCACAGGCGCTTTCCATCTCGATGTGGTGCTCGTGAGCCAGCTCGAGAATCGACGTGCCGGGCTCGGCCTCGACAACCATGCCGTCAGGACAGAACTTCTCGTGCGGCAGAAAAATCACCTGTGGCATCAGTTATCCTCGATTTCATTCAGATTGCGCCCCGCCAGCGCGGCTTTAACCGTCAGGCCCATGCGCCGGGCAGCAAAAGCATCGGTCACCTGCGACAGGCGCTTGGTCTGCTGCTCGATGGCATAACCATCGTCACCCTGCATCAGTCCGGCCAGCTCCTGCACCTGCAGCTCGATGACCAGGCGCTCTTCGGCATCCAGCAAGCGCTCGCCATCCGCCTCCAGAGCAGCCTGCACCGCTTCGATCAGGCGCCGGGCGTCGACCTGCTGCTCACGCAGCACGCGAGCAACCTTGTCGTCACCGGCATTCTGGAAGGAGTCCTGCAGCATGCGGGCGATCTCGCCATCGGTCAGGCCGTAGGACGGCTTGACCTGGATGCTCGCCTCCACACCCGAACCCAACTCGCGCGCGGAAACATTGAGCAGGCCATCGGCGTCGACCTGGAAAGTCACGCGAATCTTCGCAGAGCCAGCCACCAGCGGCGGAATGCCACGCAACTCGAAGCGTGCCAGGGAGCGGCAGTCGCTGATCAGCTCGCGCTCGCCCTGCAGCACATGGATCATCATGGCCGTCTGGCCATCCTTGTAGGTGGTGAAGTCCTGCGCACGCGCCACCGGAATCGTGGTGTTGCGCGGAATAACCTTCTCCATCAAACCGCCCATGGTTTCCAGACCCAGGGACAGCGGAATCACATCGAGCAGCAACAGCTCCTCGCCCTCGCCACGCTTGTTGCCGGCCAGGGTGTCGGCCTGGATGGCGGCGCCGATGGCCACTACTTGGTCCGGATCGATATCGGTCAGCGGCACACGCCCGAACAGCTCGCCCACAGCGGCGCGCACACGCGGCACCCGGGTAGAGCCGCCGACCATGACTACCGCCTCGACCTCATCGATCTCGATCCCCGCATCGCGCACCGCACGGCGACAGGCCTTGAGGCTGCGCTGCACCATCGGCTCGACCAGCGCCTCGAACTGCGCGCGAGTCAGCTCGCCGCGCCAATCGCCATGGGCCAGCTCGACCGCATAAGCAGCGGTCAGCGCTTCCTTGGCCGCACAAGCGGCCTGCAACAAGCTGCGCTGGGTGCCCGGATCGATATCCGTGGACAACCCGGCCTGCTGCATCATCCAGCCGGCGATGGCATGGTCGAAGTCGTCGCCGCCCAGGGCGCTGTCGCCGCCGGTAGCCATGACTTCGAAGACCCCGCGACTCAGGCGCAGGATGGAAATATCGAACGTACCGCCGCCCAGGTCATAGATGGCGACCACGCCTTCGGCCTGCTGGTCGAGGCCATAGGCCACCGCCGCCGCAGTCGGCTCATTGAGCAGGCGCAGCACGCTGAGACCGGCCAGACGCGCAGCATCCTTGGTGGCCTGGCGCTGGGCGTCGTCGAAGTAGGCCGGCACGGTAATCACCGCCCCGACCAACTCGCCACCCAGGCTCGCCTCGGCGCGTAGACGCAGCGTTTTGAGAATCTCCGCCGACACTTCCACCGGGCTTTTCGCGCCCTGCACAGTATCGATGAACGGCATATGCGACTCGCCACCGACGAAGCGGTAAGGCAACTGCTCGCCCAACTGCTTGACGTCCGCCAGGCCACGCCCCATCAGGCGCTTGACCGACAGCACGGTATTCAGCGGATCACTCGGCGCGGCAGCCTTGGCGGCACGGCCAACCTCGACGCGATCGGCGTGATAGCGCACCGCGGAAGGCAGGATCACCTGACCGTCGACATCCGCCAGTGGCGCGGACAGGCCGCTGCGCACAGCGGCGACCAGGGAGTTGGTGGTACCCAGATCGATACCCACGGCCAGGCGGCGCTGGTGGGGCTGGGGACTTTGGCCGGGCTCGGCGATCTGCAGTAGGGCCATGATGCTCTGGAGGTCAGGCGCGCAGCCGAGGCCGCGCAGCGGTTAATCGTCGAGGCGCTCTTCCAGCTGGCGCACTTCGTGGGTCAGCTTGTCGAGGAACTGCATGCGACGGACCAGGCGCTCGGCCTCCTCACGACGCGCAGCGTCATCCCAACAAGCAGCAAAACCATCATCAAGCTCTTCCTGAGCCATCTTCAGGCGGCGCTTGAAGGCCGCCACCCCTGCCAGGTCGGCACTGTCCTGCAGGTCTTCCAGCTCTTCACGCCAGTGCATCTGCTGCAGGAGGAACTCGCCATCCTGCACCGTCACTTCCAGCGGCAGCTCGCGCCCGCGCAGCGCCAGCAGATAGAGGGCACGACGCGGCGCACTCTTCAGGGTCTGGTAGGCCTCGTTGAGGCTGGCCGAATGCTCCAGCGCCAGGCGCTGCTCGCGCTCGGGCGCATCGGCAAAGCGATCAGGATGCACAGTCTTGGCCAGCTCGCGGTAACGCGCCGAAAGCTGCGCAAGGTCCAGGCGAAAGCCGGGCTGCAGGTCGAACAGGGCGAAATGACAGGGACTACCCATGGCTTCAGACGTTGAAGCTCTCGCCGCAGCCGCATTCGCCGCGCACGTTCGGGTTGTTGAACTTGAAGCCCTCGTTGAGGCCTTCACGGACGAAGTCCAGTTCGGTGCCGTCGATATAGGCCAGGCTCTTAGGATCGATGATCACTTTGACCCCGAAGCTTTCGAACACCTGATCCTCGACTGCCAGCTCGTCAACGAACTCCAGCACATAGGCCAGGCCCGAGCAGCCAGTGGTGCGCACGCCGAGGCGAATGCCCTCGCCCTTGCCGCGCCCCTCGAGGGAGCGCTGCACGTGACGGGCAGCGGATTCGGTCAT
>JBOFCR010000012.1:0-32222 GCA_051646165.1 Pseudomonas sp.
GGGGAGGAAGACTTTGACTCACTCTGGAAGTCGCTGTAGATTGCCCAGACAGACCATCTGTCGCCTTTTTTCGCCCGTTCTTCGGCGCACTCCATAGCATTTCACGCCCATGGCCATCGAGAAAAAAACCATACGACTGCTGATCCTCGAGGATTCGCAGAATGAGGCCGAGCGCCTGGTCAGCCTGTTCCGCAATGCCGGCAGGGCGACCCGCGTCCATCGCATCACCTCCAGCGACAATCTCGCCGAAGCCCTGCAGCAGAGCTGGGATCTGCTGATCTGCGCGCCGAGCAGCGAGCACCTGGAGCCCAGCGAGGCGATCACCGCCATCCGCCGCCAGGCCAAGGACATTCCGGTGATCCAGCTGGTCGAGGGCAATGACTCCGACGTCATCACCGAAGCACTGATGCTCGGCGCCCAGGATGCCCTGCCGCAAGGCGAGGACGAGCGCCTGATCCTGGTGGCCAACCGCGAGCTGGCCAACCTTGAGGAGCGCCGCGCCCGGCGCAGCTCCGAAGTGGCCCTGCGCGAGGCGGAGAAACGCTGCCAGCTGCTGCTGGACAGCTCGGTGGATGCCATCACCTACGTCCACGACGGCATGCACATCTATGCCAACCGCGCCTACCTCAAGCTGTTCGACTATGAGGATGGCGACGAGCTGGAAGGCATGCCGATGATCGACCTGATCGCCAGCGAAGATCAGAGCGCCTTCAAGGATTTCCTGAAGAACTATTCCAGCGCCGAAGGCAGTGCCGAACTGGCCTGCGCCGGGGTCAAGGCCAACGGCCAGCGCTTCCCCGCGCGCATGGGCTTCTCCCCCGCCACCTACGATAGCGAGCCGTGCATCCAGGTGGTGATCCGCGCCGAAGCCGACAACGCCGAGCTGGAAGAGAAACTGCGCGAGATCAGCAGCCAGGACCTGGTCACCGGCCTGTACAACCGCTCGCACTTCCTCGAGCTGATGGATGGCGCCGCCCAGCGTGCCATCACCAGCCATCAGGTCTCCAGCCTGGCCTACATCCGCGTCGACCGCTACAGCGAAGCCATCAGCGAAGTCGGCCTGGCCGGCATCGACCTGCTGCTCACCGACCTGGCCAACCTGCTGCGCAACCATTTCCCGGCCGGCACCCCGATCGCCCGCTTCGGCGACGACATTTTCGCCGCCCTGCTGCCTGACCTGCTGCCCGAGCAGACCCGCGAACAACTGGCCAGTCTGCTGAAAAAAGCCGAAGGGCACATGTTCGAAATCAGCGGCCGCACCGTGCAGACCACCCTGTCGATCGGCGTCGCCGGGCTCGGCGAGCAGACCAGCAAGGCCCAGGAAGTGGTCGACCGCGCGCACCGCTGCGCCGATGAGATCACCAGCGGCAACGCCATCAAGATCTTCAACCCGGCCGACGAACTGGCCGCCGCCGCCAGCCGCGGCAGCATCATCGCGATGATCCAGCAGGCCCTGGAGAACAACAGCTTCCGCCTGTTGTTCCAGCCGATTATCAGCCTGCGCGGCGACAGCGACGAGCACTACGAAGTGCTCCTGCGCATGCTCAGCCCGCAAGGCGAGGAAGTACCGGCCGGTGAACTGATGGCTGCTGCCCGTGACGGCGGCCTGGCCGAGAAGGTCGACCGCTGGGTGATCCTCAACTCGGTCAAGCTGCTCGCCGAGCACCGCAGCAAGGGCCACAGCACCCGCCTGTTCGTGCACCTGTCGGGCAACAGCCTGCAGGACCAGACCCTGCTGCCCTGGCTCAGCGTGGCACTCAAGGCGGCGCGCTTGCCGTCCGACGCCCTGGTATTCCAGCTCAGCGAACCCGACGCCATCGCCTACCTCAAGCAGGCCAAGGCCCTGACCCAGGGCCTGGCTGAGCTGCACTGCAAGGTCGCCCTGAGCCAGTTCGGCTGCTCGCTAAACCCGTTCAACACGCTCAAGCACCTCAGCGTGGACTTCGTCAAAGTCGACGGCTCGTTCTCCCAGGACCTGACTTCGGCAGACAACCAGGAAGCGCTGAAGACCCTGCTGGCCAGCCTGCATGCCCAGGCCAAGCTGACGATCGTACCCTTCGTCGAGAGCGCCAGCGTGCTGGCCACCCTCTGGCAGGCCGGGGTCAACTATATCCAGGGCCACTACCTGCAGGGCCCGAGCCAGTCGATGGACTACGACTTCTCCGCCGGCGACGAGTAATCGCTGCAACAAAAAGCCCCGCAGATGCGGGGCTTTTCTGTGGGCCACGGAAAATCAGTCGTGACCGTCGCGGTCGCGGAAACCCAGCAGGTAGAGAATGCCATCCAGGCCCAGGGTGGAAATCGCCTGTTTGGCCGACTGCTTGACCAGCGGCTTGGCGCGGAAGGCCACGCCAAGCCCGGCCAGGCCGAGCATCGGCAGGTCGTTGGCGCCATCGCCCACAGCAATGGTCTGTTCCAGACGCAGGCCTTCCTTCTCGGCCAGTTCGCGCAGCAGGTCGGCCTTGCGCTGGGCGTCGACGATCGGTTCGACCGCCACCCCGGTGACCTTGCCATCGACGATCTGCAGCTCGTTGGCGAACACGTAGTCGATACCCAGCTTGGCCTGCAGCTGCTTGGCGAAGTAGCTGAAGCCACCCGACAGGATCGCGGTCTTGTAGCCCAGGCGCTTGAGCTCGGCGAACAGCACTTCGGCGCCTTCGGTCAGGCGCAGCGAGGCGCCGATCTCGGCCAGCACGCTCTCCGGCAGGCCCTGCAGCAGAGCCATGCGCTCCTTGAAACTGGCGCGGAAATCCAGCTCACCGCGCATGGCGCGCTCGGTGATCTCGGAAACCTGCTCGCCCACGCCATGGGCCTTGGCCAGCTCGTCGATGACTTCGGCCTCGATCAGCGTCGAGTCCATGTCAAATACCGCCAGGCGGCGGTTACGGCGGAACAGCGAGTCGCGCTGGAAGGCGATGTCGACGTTCAGCTCCTGGGCCACGCTGAGGAACTCGGCCCGCAACGCCACCGCATCGGCCGGCTCGCCGCGCACGGAGAACTCGATGCAGCCCTTGCCCTGGTCGGCCGGGGTATCCAGCGGCATGCGCCCGGACAGGCGATCGATATGGTCGATGTTGAGGCCGTATTTGGCGGTAATCGAGCTGACCCGCTGCAACTGCTCGGCGGTGACCTTGCGGGTCAGCAGGGTGACAATGTAGCGCGGCTTGCCCTGGCCACCGACCCACTGCTGGTAGTCCGCCTCGGAAACCGGGGTGAAGCGCACCTGCTGGTCCAGCTTGTAGGCGGTGAACAGCACGTCCTTGAGTACCGAGGAGGCCTGTTCGGTATCGGGAATCTCGACCAGGATGCCGAACGACAGGGTGTCGTGGATCACCGCCTGGCCGATGTCGAGAATGTTTACCCCGCCCTGGGCCAGCACTCCGGTGATGGCGGCGGTCAGCCCGGGACGGTCTTCCCCGGTGATATTGATCAGGACGATTTCGCGCAAGGCGTTCACTCCCAGGCAGGCAGATAAAGTCGGCAGACGGGCGTGGCGACCCATCGAAAGGCGCACATTCTAACCAGTTTCACGGGGCTAGGGTCTGCTCCCACTTCGTTCGCGAACCGCGTTGCTGCGCAAAAACAGGCTCCGGCGCGGCCGCGAACGAAGTGGAAGCAGACCCTAGGGCACGGGCGGCGCTTTGCCCGCATGGGGGGCGTGGTTATACTGCGCGGCAATTCAATTCAGAAGAGCCGCGCTCTGTGAACCGGCCCGCTCAGGTCAAACCCGACAACTTCTTCCTCCTGCTGTTCCATGCCCTGCGCCAGCGCCGTGTGCCGCTGGCCCTGCGCATCGCCAGCCATAGCCTGCTGCTCGTCGCCCTGGCGCTGGTGATCTATGCCTGGGTGATGGGCATGCAGTTCAAGCAGGCCATGCAGCAGCAGGCCGACGCCCTCGGCCAGAGCCTGACGGTGCAAACCGCCGCCTCGGCCACCGAGCTGCTGGTGTCTAACGACATCCTCAGCCTCAACGTGCTGCTCAGCAACCTGGTGAAGAACCCGCTGGTGGCCCATGCGGCCATCTACAGCGTGGACAACCGCATCCTCGCCGAAGCCGGCTCGCGCCCCAGCCAGGGTCTGCTCGGCGAGACCGACGGCCTGTACTCGACGCCCATCACCTTCCAGGAAGTGATAGCCGGGCAGCTGCGTCTCAGCCTGGACATGCAGCAGTTCCAGCAGCCGATGACCATCAGCCTGCAGAGCATGGGCCTGCTCAGCCTGATCCTGCTGGCCCTGGCCATGTCGCTGAGCCTGCGCCTCGGCCGGCACATCTCCACGCCGCTGATGGAGCTGCGCCTGTGGCTGCGCGACCCCGATGATCCTGCCCCCGGTGCCGGACGCCAGGACGAGATCGGCGATCTGGCCCGCCAGCTGCAGGCCCGCCTGGTTCCGGAAAAACCGCAGCCAGCGGTGAACGCGCAGGATGACGCCTACTACGACGAGCCGGATGACGACCTCCCCTTCATCGACGAGCCCCGCGAGCCGAACTTCAGCGTGCCCGACCTGCATGAATCGGACTACGACGAACTCGAGGAACCGGACTACCTGGCCGCGCCACCGCGCATCAGCACGCTAGAAGACGACGATGGCTTCGCCGAGCTGCGCGAGCAGTATGCCGAGCCGGAAGAGCCCGCCTTTGCCCCTGCGCAACCGAGTCTGCCGGCCGAGCAGAATGCCGTGCTGGCCATCCAGCTCGGCGCCCAGGAGCAACTGCGCCACCTGCCGCGCGCGCGCCTGATGGAGCTGCTGCAACGCTACCGCGACTGCCTGGAACAAGCCGCCGCGCTGTACCAGGGCAAGCTCTACACCCTCAACGACGGCAGCAGCCTGATGCTGTTCAGCAGCGCGCAGAGTGGCGACGACTACCTGACCCACGCCCTGTGCTGCGGCGAGCTGATGCGCGCTCTCGGCCATGCCCTGCAGATTGAGGTGGCAGACAGCGGCATCACCCTGCAACTGCAGCTGGGCCTGACCCACAGCGACCAGCCGATTGCCCCGGGCCAGGCCGAAGTCCTGCTCAGCGATGCGGCCCAGGACGCCCTGGCCCTGTCGCAGCACAGCCGCAACCTGCTGCTGGTGCAACGCGCCATCGGCGATGCCCCGCAGGTACGCACCTGCGCACGCATTCGCCCGATCGCCAGCCCGGAAGGCGCCAGCTGCGTCGAGCGCCTGCTGGAGCCCTACCCGTCCCTGCTGGAGCGCCAGCTGGCGCGCATGCACGAGCACACGCCACAGCCGTGACCACCCTGATCAGCCACCCGCTGCCGATTCTCGCGCTCGGGCTGGCCCTGGGACCACGCTGGATACCGCCGCGCCTGCTGCTGGCCAGCTTGCTGTTCACCTGCCTGCCGGATGCCGACGTATTGGCCTTCAAGCTCGGCATCGCCTATGCCGACGCCTTCGGCCATCGCGGCTTCAGTCATTCGCTGCTGTTTGCCGGGCTGAGCGGCGCGCTCGGTGCGCTGGGCTGTCGCCTGCTCGGCTGCGGCCCGCTCAGGGCATTTTTCTGGATCGCCCTGGCGACCGCCTCGCACAGCCTGCTCGATGCCGCCACCGATGGCGGCCTGGGCGTGGCCTGGCTGTGGCCGTGGAGCGAGCAGCGCTTCTTCCTGCCCTGGCGGCCAATCGAGGTATCGCCCTTCGTCAACGGTTTCTTCAGCCAGCGCGGCCTGCAGGTACTGGCATCGGAGGCGCGCTGGGTCTGGCTGCCCTGCCTGGCCCTGGCACTGCCCGCCGTGGCGTTACGCGCCTTACTGCGGCGCCAGCGGCAGGCGGCGCTCTAGGCCCGCCAGCAAACGTGCCAGGGCGCCGCGATTGGCCTGCAGCACCGCCTCGCCAGCAGCGGCCATGCGCGCCGCCAGCTCGGGCTCGGCAAACAGCCGCAGCACGGCGTCGTGCAGCTCGGCACTGTCCGCCACCTCCAGCAAGTCGCCGGCATCGCGCAGCAGGGCGGCGATTTCGAGGAAATTGAACAGGTGCGGCCCGCTCAACAGCGGTTTGCCCAGCGCTGCCGGCTCCAGCAGGTTGTGCCCGCCGTTGGCGACCAGGCTGCCACCGACAAAGGCCAGGTCGGCCAGGGCATAGAGGAACAGCAATTCGCCCAAGGTATCGCCGAGCAGCACCTGGGTCTCCACCGTCACAGCCTCGCCGAGGGAACGCCGCACACTGCTGAAGCCTTCCCGCGTGCACAGCTCGAAGACGCTGGCGAAGCGCTCCGGATGACGCGGCACCAGGATCAGTAGCGTCTGAGGGAACTGCTGCAGCAACTGGCGATGGGCGGCGAGGATGATCTCGTCCTCGCCGGCATGGGTACTGGCGGCGATCCACACCGGGCGCTGCGCGGCACCCCACTCGCCGCGCAACTCGCTGGCGGATGCCTGCAGTTGCGCATCCACGCTCAGGTCGAACTTGATCGAGCCGGTCACCTCGACGCAGTCGGGACGCGCGCCGAGCTGGCGGAAGCGCTCGCCCTCTGCCGCGGTCTGCACCGCGACCAGGCTCAGCTCGGCAAGCATCGGCGCAGTCAGTTTGGCGAACCTGGCATAGCCGCGCGCCGAACGCTCGGACAGCCGCGCATTGGCCAGCACCACCGGTACGCCCTGCGTGGCGCACTGGTGGATATGGTTGGGCCACAGCTCGGTTTCCATGATCACCGCCAGGCGCGGCTGCAGCTGGCGGAAGAAGCGCGCGCAGGCCCAGGGCAGGTCATAGGGCAGGTAGCAATGCTGGACCTGCTCGCCGAACAGCGCCTGGATCCGCTGCGAGCCGGTCGGCGTCATGCTGGTGACGGTGATCGGCAGCCCGGGATAGCGCACCAGCAGCTCGCGAATCAGCGGCGCCGCAGCGATGCTCTCGCCCAGCGACACGGCATGCACCCAGATGCCGCCCTGGCGCATGGCCGGCAGCCCCACGGCGAAGCGCTCGCCGATGCGCCGGCCATAGGCCGGAGCCTGCCAGGCGCGCCACAGCAGGCGCAGGAAGATCAGCGGCAGGGCCAGGTGCAGGATCAGGGTATACAGGCGTCTGTTCATGGGCGCGCAGCTTATCAGGCCGTGAAAAAACTACCTATGCCACCAGCCAAGCCTCGCGCAGCAACTCGACCATCTCGACAGGTTTCCCCGCCCCACCGGCAGTGCCTGTGCCAGAATGCGCGCTGTCCTGACTGGAGTTCCCCATGAGCGGCTACCTATACCTGGCCATCGCCATCTGCGCCGAAGTGATCGGCACCCTCGCCCTGAAAGCGGTCGTCGGCCTGAGCAAACCCATCCCCCTGGCGATCGTCATCGTCGGCTACGGTATCGCCTTCTGGATGCTCAACCTGGTGATGCGGACCATCCCGGTGGGCGTGGCCTACGGCATCTGGTCCGGCCTGGGCATCGTGATGATCAGCATCGCGGCGCTGATCCTGTACAACCAGAGACTCGACCTGCCGGCCATCCTCGGCATGAGCCTGATCATCAGCGGAGTGCTGGTGATCCAGCTGTTCTCCTCCAGCACCGGTCACTAAGCCGCACTCGGCGCACCGCACGCGAAGCGCAAACCCAGGCAATCGGCGCGTTATACTGCGCGCCTGTTTTCAGCGAGCCTCGCGCATGTCCCAAGCTCTCAGCACCGATGTCCTGATCGTTGGCGGCGGTATTGCCGGCCTCTGGCTCAACGCCCGCCTGCGCCAGCAGGGTTTCGCCACCGTGCTGGTGGAAAGCGCCAGCCTCGGCGGCGGGCAGAGCCTGAAGTCGCAGGGCATCATCCATGGCGGCGCCAAGTACGCCCTGCACGGCGCACTGACCGGTGCCTCGGAGGCCATTGCCGACATGCCGCGGCGCTGGCGCGAGGCTCAGGCCGGCAGCGGCGAGCTGGACCTCACCAGCGTGCGCCTGCTGTCCGACGCCCATTACCTGTGGTCGCCGGGCAGCCTGGCAGGCAACCTGACCAGTTTCTTCGCCAGCAAGGCAGTGCGCGGCCGGGTCGACCAGGTCAAGGGCGAACAGCTGCCGCCAGCCCTGCAGCACCCCAGGTTCAAGGGCAAGGTCTATCGCCTGGCCGAACTGGTGTTCGACGTGCCCAGCCTGATCGCCCGCCTGGCCGAACTGGCCGGCGACAGCCTGCTGGCTGGCCGCGAAATTACCCCGCTGCGCGACGGCGATGAGCTGGTCGGCCTGCGCGTCGACGGCCGCGAGATCCGCGCCCAGCGCATCGTGCTCAGCGCCGGCCCGGGCAATGCCGCCCTGCTCGCAGCCCTCGGCCTCGACCAGCCCGCCCAGCAGCTGCGCCCACTGCACATGGTGCTGGTCAAGGGCCCGAGCCTGAAGCCGCTGTACGCCCACTGCCTGGGCGGCGGGCCGAAGCCGCGCGTTACCGTCACCACTCACCCGGCCGCCGATGGCCAGTGGGTCTGGTACCTCGGCGGCGATATCGCCGAAGCCGCCGGCGTGGCCCGCGACGAAGCGGCGCAGATCAAGGCCGCGCAGAAAGAACTGGGCGAACTGCTGCCCTGGGTCGATCTGTCCAGTGCCCAATGGGCCACCTTGCGCGTCGACCGCGCCGAACCGGCCCAGTCCGGCCTGGTACGCCCGGACAACGCCTTCCTGGCCGAACAGGGCAAGCTGCTGGTCGGCTGGCCGACCAAGCTGGCCCTCTCGCCGGATTTCAGCGACCGCGTGCTGGCCGCCCTGCAGCGCGATGGCATTCACCCCGCCAACCACCCCGCCCTGCCCGAGCTGCCGCGCCCGCCGCTGGCCCGCCCGGTGTGGGAGGAACTGCTGCCATGAGCCTGCACGACCTGCATCGCCCACTCGGCAGCACCGGCCTGCGGGTCTCGCCGCTGGGCCTGGGCACGGTCAAGCTCGGCCGCGACCAGGGTGTGAAGTACCCCAACGGCTTCAGCATCCCCGATGACGCCGCCGCCCGCGCCCTGCTCGACCAGGCGCGCGGCCTGGGCATCAATCTGATCGACACGGCGCCGGCCTACGGCGTCAGCGAGGAGCGCCTCGGCCCGCTGCTGCGCGGCCAGCGCCAGGACTGGGTGATCGTCAGCAAGGTCGGCGAAGAATTCGTCGGTGGCCAGTCGCACTTCGACTTCACCCCGGAGCATGCCCGTCGTTCGCTGGAGCGCAGCCTCAAGCGCCTGCACAGCGAGCACATCGACCTGCTGCTGGTGCACTCGGACGGCAACGACCTGACCATCCTGCAGAACAGCGGCCTGTACGAGACCCTCGCCGCGTTCAAGGCCGAGGGCAAGATCCGCGCCTTCGGCCTGTCCGGCAAGACCGTCGCCGGCGGCCTGCTGGCCCTGCAGCAGGGCGACTGCGCCATGGTCACCTACAACCTCGCCGAACAGGCCGAACAGGCGGTGATCGAATACGCCGCCGCCCACGGCAAAGCCATCCTGATCAAGAAAGCCCTGGCCAGCGGCCACGCCTGCCTGGCGCCTGGCCAGGACCCGGTGCGCACCAGCTTCGAGCTGATATTCGGCCAACCCGGCGTGACCAGCGCCATAGTCGGCACCATCAACCCGCAGCACCTGGCGGCCAACGTGGCAACCGCCGCGGCAGTCATCCGCGACTACACTGCAGGGCTCCGATAAACCGCTGCCGGCCTCGGGCCAGACAGCTCAGCCGCAGGAGCCAGCATGTCGAGACTGCTTGCGCGCAAAGATCCCAGCACCTTCAAGACCCTGCCCCTGCACGTCGAGGCCGACCCGGACGGGCTGCATTACCGCAGCCTGGGCCTGCCGCTGAACTTCACCCAAATGCTCGAACGCCGCCGCCCGGTGGAGGTCGCCGATAGCCAGCGTTTCGCCATCGAGCTGGCCAACCTCGGCGTATCGGTGCGCCTGACCCTCAACTGGCTGGGCCGCGACTACCTGCTGCTGGTCCGCCAGCGCCGCCCGGATCGTGGCGACGTGGTGCTCAAGCTGATCTCCGGCTACGTACCGGCCCACGAACTGAACCTGCCGCTGCTCACCGCGATCCAGGAAGTCGCCGAAGAATGCCTGATCGAGACGGCCGACGGCTGGCTCGGCGGGCGTTTCGCCGATACCTGGCTGCCGACGCCCTACCAGCCCAATCTGCGCTACCGCGAGAGCAGCCACTTCCGCCTCAGTCCGCTGTCGGGCGCGGCGCGCCCGGTGCAGTGCGGCAACCTGACCCTGATCGAGCGCCCGCATGCCTATGTGCACCTGCCCACGGCCTCACTGCAGCTGGTCTACGACCTGCGCCTGGAACTGCCCAGGGACTGTCGCCAGCCCAGCCTGTTCCACGTCGACGAGTGCCTGGAAGACGGCCAGCTGATTGCCCGCCTGGAGCGGCGCCGGCCGGACATCTACCTGCTGCCGCTGCAACAGGGACGCCCCGGCGGCGAGCTGCTGCGCCTGCAGCAGGGCACGCTGCAGGCAGTCAGTACCCGCGGGCTGTGGCTATCGGAGAGTTTCGCCGAGCAGGACGGCTGGCTGGTCCGCGACGAACGAATCAGCTGGAAGGACTGGCAGGCGCGCCAGCCGCAGGTGGAAGCGCCACCGGGGCGCAAAGCCGGCTAGAAGCCGGCGGGGCATTGCGCCCCGACCTACGCAATCCATCCCCCCGCACCGTCGTCCTCGCGCAGGCGGGGACCCAGAAGAACCGGCACGGTGCCAGGGGAATGCGCGGAGCAGCCGACTCTGGATGATTCCCTTTCGGGCCAGCGCAAGCGCTGTTCAGCGATGAAGCCGCTGTCCCGCCTGCGCGGGGATGACGGGACAATTACTTGCTGCGGATCTTCTCGACAATCGCGGTGGTCGAGCTGTTCGCCACCAGGCCCAGCACACGCACCTCACCGCCGTAGGCACGAACGATATCGGCGCCGACCACGCCTTCGATGCCGTAATCGCCGCCCTTGACCAGCACATCCGGTTGCACTGCGCGCAACAGGTTTTCCGGGGTGTCTTCGCTGAAACTCACCACCCAGTCCACCGCGCCGAGGCCGGCGAGCACGGCCATGCGCCGATCCACCGAGTTGATCGGCCGACCCGGGCCTTTCAGGCGGCTGACCGAAGCATCGTCGTTGACCGCCAGCACCAGGCGATCGCCCTGGGCACGGGCCTGCTCCAGGTAGGTCACGTGGCCGGCATGCAGGATGTCGAAGCAGCCATTGGTAAAGACGATCTTCTCGCCGTGAGCGCGGGCATCCTCGACCGCCACCAGCAGTTGCTCCAGGCCCAGCACGCCGCGCTCGGAACCTTCCTCGCGCTGCACTGCACGGCGCAGCTCGGGGGCGCTGATGGCTGCGGTACCCAGCTTGCCAACCACGATACCGGCGGCCAGGTTGGCCAGGGCCACGGCCTGCGGCAGGTCTTCACCGGCAGCGAGGCTGGCGGCCAGGGTGGAAATCACCGTGTCGCCGGCACCGGTCACGTCGAACACTTCGCGGGCACGGGCCGGCAGGTGCAACGGGCCATGGTCCGGGCGCAGCAGGGTCATGCCGTGCTCGCCGCGGGTCACCAGCAATGCGCCCAGCTCCAGCTCGCGCATCAGCTTGGCGCCCTTGGCCACCAGCTCGGCCTCATCCAAGCAGGGCCCGACAATGGTCTCGAATTCGTTGAGGTTGGGGGTGATCAGGCTGGCGCCACGGTAGATGGAGAAATCCTTGCCCTTGGGATCGGCCAGTACCGGAATGCCCTTGGCCCGCGCCAGCTGCACCAGCGCCTGGTGGTTCTTCAGCGCACCCTTGCCGTAGTCCGACAGCACCAGCACCTTGACCCCGTCGAGCAGGCGCTCGACATCGAGCGCCAGGGCCGCCGCGTCGGTATTGAAGGGCTCTTCGAAGTCCATGCGCAGCAGTTGCTGGTGACGGCTCATGACCCGCAGTTTGACGATGGTCGGCTGCGACTCGATGCGCTGGAAGCTGGCCTGCACGCCGGCCGCAGCCAGGCTGTCGACCAGGCTGTCGGCGGCCTCGTCCTCACCGGTGACGCCGACCAGCAGGGCCGGTGCACCGAGCGCGGCGATGTTCAGCGCGACGTTGGCCGCGCCGCCCGGCCGGTCCTCGATCTGCTCGACCTTGACCACCGGCACCGGCGCCTCCGGAGAAATCCGTGACGTGCCGCCATGCCAGTAACGGTCGAGCATGACATCGCCCACCACCAGAACGGGGGCTTGATCGTAACGGGGCATGGACAGCTTCATGGGTGCTCCAGGGCAGCAAAATCGGGGTGGATCATAACATGTAGGGTGACGCTGGCCGGGCTCAGAACCTGTTTACGATCTTCTGGAGTAGAGCCAGACAAGGCAAAAGTGACCGAAAAAGCGCAGTTTACGCGCTGTAAATGAGCATTTTGAGATCACTTTTAACGCCGTATGGCCGACAGCCAGGGGATCGTAAACAGGTTCTCACTCGCCTAACGGGCGCACCCAGAAAAGCTCGTGACGGCGCACAGCCTTGCGGAAAAACTCGTCCTCACCGGTCTGCGGCCAGCGCCGCCCGGCCAGCAGACGCTGAATCAGGCGGCGCAGGCGGCGCTTGGTCGGCAACGGGCCTTGCAGGTCGTGCTGCATGGCCAGGGCCAGGGCCTTGTCCAGCTGCACCTCGGCAGTCAGCGTCGAGCTCCACAGACCATCGGCCGGCAGGGCAACCATGGCCGGTGGCAGGGCGATGCCGTGGCCAGCCGGGCCCATCGGCCAGCGGTCGTTGTCATGCAGGTGGTTGGCGTAGAGCAGCAGGGTCTGCGGCTGCCAGGCGCTGGCCTGGATCGCGGCCAGCAAGGCGCGGGTCGCGGCGACGTGGTCGCTGTGCGGGTCCAGCTCGGGATGCGGGGTGACCACCACGTCGGGGCGGAAATGCTCAAGCAGCGCCGCCAGATCGGCCACCAGGTTGTTCCAGCTCGGCACGCCGTCGGTGTCGCCCGGCAAAACCAGCGGATTGTGCCGGCGCACGCTGCGCACATCGGCCTCGGCGGACTCGCGCGAACCGAAGGCCAGCTCGGGCTGTTCGGCCATCGCCGGCAGCTGCAGGCAGTAGTAGCCAAGCTGCACGCAGCGGTTCTGCGGCACTCCGCCCCACAGCGGCACCGCCAGGCTGTCCCAGGCACGCAGACGGCCCTTGAGACGCGCCGCCTCGGGCAGCGTCAGGCCTAGGCGCTGATAGTTCTCGGCCTCGATCTCGCCCTGGGTCAGGGTGACGATGCTGGCCTCAGCGGCACGGCTGTACAGGCCGAAGGCGGCCAGCTCGGCATCGTCGGCATGCGGGGCGATGACCATCAGCCGGCGCGCGGCATAATCGGGGTTGCTCAGGGCAAACAGGCGGCCTTCGCTAGCCACCCGGCAAAACTGCCCGCGCAGTCGCAGGGTACCGGCACGCAGGGCATCGCCCTGGCCGGACAGGTTGAAGTAGCGCAGGCCGTCGACGCGGCGCTCCATGTCCTGACGGTCATCGCCCAAACGCACACGGGGATCGAGAAAACGCCCCAACCAGGTCGCGGTGACTTCCAGCTCCAGGATCAGCGTTTGCGCGTCGCCCAGGTCGCCATCGATGTGCAGCTGGCCATCGGCAACCCGCGCCAGCAGGCAGGACGTGCCGGCCGGAAAGTCGTAGTGGTAATCGTCGTCCGGCGCGTAGAACAGGTGATCGGAAAACCAGGCCTCGTGGCCGATCCAGCCCAGCACCAGCAGCAGCGGCACCCACCACCAGGTGACGAACACGCCGAGCAGCACCATCAGCAGCAACGCCACCAGCAGGGCGATGCGCTTGTGGCGGCGATGGCGTTTGAGCAGTTGCTGCTTACGTGCACTCATGGCGTTACACCTGATAGACGGCGACGCGGTTGCACCAGCGATCCTTGTACTCGCGATCGGCGCGACCGAAGGAATAGCGTAGCGGCTTGCCGATGGCACGGGCCTCGGCCCAGGCATTCTGGGTGTTGACGAAACTGAGCACGCTGCCGGGGCTGAACTCGCGGTTCTGCGGGTCGACCCCGCCGTTGATGTACTCCAGGCTGACCCATTGCGGCGCCTCGACCCGGTAGAGCACCTGAATGGCCACCGGCTCGTCGCCCAGATAGATCAGCGAGCCGGTCATGAATTCGCGCAGCAGGGTGAACACCTCAGCCAGGTGCGCCTTACCGGTGGCCTCGAAACCCCAACGACGCTGGAACAGATCGGCGTAGATGCGCGCCTGCTCGCTGGCGTCCAGCTCCAGCATCGATCGAATCGTGCCACCCGCCTCTTCCAGCAGACGCTGCTCACGACGCTGGTTGTAGCGGAACTTCTTGCTGTACTCCTCGGGCTCGCGGGCCAGCGCCAGGCCTTCCGGCTGCTCGCGCAAGGTGGCGATGCGCTCGGCATTCAGCAGCGAGACATAGCGCGCGCGATGGCGCAGGCTCACCTGCGCATTGGCGGCGACCGGCAGGATGATCTCGGCATTGCCCAGGTCGAACAGGCCGCGCTGGCCCTGCTGCTTGAGCACATCCTTGGACAGCGCCAGATGGCGCCCCCAGGTGGGAATGGCCGCCTGCAGCTCGCCATCGGCCAACCAGCCCAGGTAGCGCACCGGGATGCCGGCCAGGCCGGCCAGGCGCTCGATCACCTGCGGATGGGTGGCGACACTGCCACCGAAACGCTGCCAGGCATCGGCATAGGTGGCCGCATCGATCGGGGTCCAGCCGCGCTCGCGCCAGGCGCGCAGGTGACTCAGCATCAGACGTCCTGCTCCACCACAGCGTCGGTAGCGACCTCTTCGAACTGCCTGGCGTGCAGCCGTGCGTAATAGCCGTTCTGCGCCAGCAGCTCGGCATGGCTGCCACGCTCGACGATCACGCCCTGATCCATGACCAGGATCAGATCGGCCTTCTCGATGGTGGTCAGGCGGTGGGCGATGACCAGCGTAGTACGGCCCTTCATCACTTCGTCCAGAGCACCCTGAATATGCCGCTCGGACTCGGTATCCAGGGCCGAGGTGGCCTCGTCGAGAATCAGCAGCGGCGCATTTTTCAGCAGTGCACGGGCAATCGCCAGGCGCTGGCGCTGGCCGCCGGAGAGCAGCACGCCGTTCTCGCCGACCAGGGTGTCGTAGCCCTGCGGCATCTTCTCGATGAACTCGGCGGCGTAGGCAGCTTCTGCAGCCTGGCGGATATCCTCAATGGGCGCGCCGGCCAGATCGCCATAGGCGATATTGTTGGCCACCGTATCGTTGAACAGGGTGACATGCTGGGTAACCAGAGCGATGTGCTGACGCAGGTTGCGCAAGCGGTACTGCTCGACGTCCAGACCATCGAGAAGGATCTGCCCCTGGTCATGGTGGTAGAAACGCGGGATCAGGCTGGCCAGGGTCGACTTGCCGCTACCGGAACGACCGACCAGCGCCACCATCTGCCCCGGCTCAGCGATGAAGGAGACATTGTTCAGCACCGGTTTCTCGGCGCCCGGGTACTGGAAGGTCAGGTCGCGGACTTCGAGGCGACCCGAAATGCGCTCGCGCTCCTGGGTGCCATGATCAATCTCAGGCTCCTCGTCCAGTTGCTCGAAAATGCTTTCGGCCCCTGCCACGCCACGCTGCACCGTGGAACTAACCTCGGAGAGCTGGCGAATCGGCTTGGGCAACAAACCGGCCAAGGTAATGTAGGCGACCAGATCACCCGCCGAGGCATCGCCCCGCAGAAACAACACCAGAAACATCAACACGGCCATGGCGCTGTAGATCACCAATTGCAGCATTGGCGTGTAGGTCGCCGATGTCTGGGTCATACTCAATTGGCGACGCGAGTTCGTCAGGCTGGCATCAAGAAAACGGCCTTGCTCGTAGGACTCACCACCGAAGCTACGCACAACACGGTAGCCCTGGATGGTTTCCGAGGCGACATGGGTGACATCGCCCATTGCAACCTGGATTTTCTTGCTCTGCTTGCGAAATTTCTTACTGGCGCCACTCACCATGACCGCGATCAGCGGCAGGATTGCAACCATCACCAGGGTCAGCTTCCAGTTCATCCACAGCAGGGATGCAAACAGGAAGATCACCGTCATCCCCTCTCGCACCACTACTTTGATCGCATCAGTAGCAGCACCGGTGACCATGGTGACGTTGTAGGTGATGCGCGAGATCAGGTGCCCCGAATTGTGGTTATCGAAATAGCGGTTGGGTAGCACCAACAAGTTGTTGAACAGCGCCACCCGCAAATCATGCACCAACCCGAGGGAAACCTTGGCCAGGAAATAGTTGCCGAGGTAGGAGCCGATACCCTGCCAGACAGCGATCAGCACGATCAGCAGTGGCACCGTCTGTAACAGCTTGAGGTTGGCGATGAAGGGGAACGATGCCAGATAGGGCATCTCCGAGAAAAAGCTCGCATCCGGATTGGACAGGCCATCAACGAAATACTTGAGGATGTAACCCAGCATCGGCTGGGTCGAGGCAAAGATCAGGAAGCCTACGATGCTCAGCATGAATGTCCAAAAATACGGCCGGACATAGTGCAACAAGCGCAGATAAATTCTCAGACTCGAGCTTTCACTCGGGTTAGCAGTAGCGTTGGTCATGGAATGAGGCCGAAATCAGATAACGCCTCGGATACTAACACAGCAGCACCTGCAGCAAGCCTGCCCAGCCAGCCGCGGTGGCTCAGCGAGAGGAGAAAACTGAAGCAAAACCTCGTAGACTCCGCCTTCGCAAAAAAACCAGGACGGGAAAATGCCTACTGCCTACGCCACATGGGCGCACAACGCTTACAGCTTTATTTGCAAATGGATCCTGCCAGCTGGATACATTTGCCTATTGCTAGGCCTTGCCCTTGTACCTAGCCGCAGCGCCTACCACCAATGCTTTTACATCCTGCTCGCAGCACCGACTCTTATTGCCCTGACATTACGCAAGGGCGAGTTGATGGCCTTACTGCGCGAACCCGTAGCGCTGGCCTTCATAGCATTTGCCGGCTGGTCACTGCTCAGCATTTCCTGGTCCGCGACCGATGACGCTACCGGCAGCCTGATCAAACGCCCACTTTATGTATTCATGCTGTTTGCAGCGTGCTCGCTACTTGCCCGCCACTCACTTGAGCGCTTGAAACAAAGCATCGCAGTAGCCGCCGTACTAATCATACCTATCGCACTTTACAACCTCATTGACTTTGTCAAAAACCCACCCCGAGGCGCCTTCCTCGAATTGATCGGCACCGGGGCACTGGACAACCCGCTACTGACCTCTCATTTATTTGGTTTCTTTTGCGCCCTCTGGATAAGCTGGGGAATAACGGCAACGGGCCGCAAGTATTTGATTGCAATAGTTCCGCTGTTAATACTTTCGGCAGTCATTTTTGCCACAGGCAAACGCACACCGATATTGGCCATGGCACTCACCACACTCTGGCTCATTATTGTCTGTTGGAACAAACGCTCGCTATATCTGCTTTCCGCTGGCCTGCTCGGCCTGCTGAGCCTGGCATTATTCTTCCCGCAGGCCCTGCTCAACAGAGGCACCTCGCACCGCCTGGATGTCTGGCAAATAGCCCTAGAAAAAGCCAGCCTGCATCCTTGGTTCGGCCACGGCTTCAATGCCCCCCTATCAATATCCGTCCCCAACGGCGACTTTGCCTTGATGGAGCCGCATAACTTTGCAATAGGCGCGCTCTATTACACGGGAATTATAGGATTAATACTCTGGATGGCCATGCACATCATGGCACTGAGACATTGCTGGCTCAGACGAAAGATCCAAGCATTTGCAATTTCCGGAGCCCTGCTCATCTATGGCCTGACTGCCGGGCTTACCGAGGGTGGTGGAATTCTTGCCCGACCGAAGGAACACTGGTTTCTGATCTGGATTCCACTTGCCTTGATTGCCGCACTCAAGATTGCCGAGCGCAGCAGAAAAGAGCTCTAAATCATGCACAAGCTGACTATTGAAGAACTTCAGAACCTCACCAACAACAGCACGGTCATTGAACACGACGGGCTAGGGCCTAAAGTCCTCAAGTTGACTGACGGCAGTTTTCTGAAATTATTCAGGAAGCGCAAAGCGCTCTCTAGCGAAACGCTAAAACCCTACGCCATCCGCTTCGCCGAAAATGCAGAGCGATTGCGCGAGCTGGGGTTTTCAAGCCCGCAGATCATCGACACCTACAAGCTTTCCGGGAGCATCAACCGCACAGCGGTGCACTACCTGCCGCTACCGGGCACAACCTTGCGGCAGGCCCTGAAAACCGCCACCCCCGAACAGCGCCAGCAGCTAGTCTTCCAATTTGGCGAACTGCTTTCAAAGTTCCACCAACGGGGCATTTACTTCCGTTCCCTGCACTTGGGGAATGTATTGGTCTTACCAGATCAGCAATTAGGGCTCATCGACCTTGCCGACATGCGCATCGGCAATCGCCCACTCAGCATCAATAAAAGACGCCGCAACCTGAAACACTTAAAGCGCTACACAGAAGACTGCCACTGGTTATTCACAGAAAACCGCAGCGCACTACAGGCGGGTTATCAGACCCACGCCTCGCCCAAAGCGCAAGAAATGCTGTCGGCATACAACTGAGTGCCCTAGGCGGTCGCCGCCCGCCTAGCCGCATACGCCAAGAGTTCGTCAAACCGCTCACTACAGAGCAGCTGACTAGCCATGCGCACTTCATGCTCAGGCCAGCTCCACCATGCTATCGCCAACAAGGCCTGGCAGGTGTCCTCAGGAAAGCGCCAACGAACATGGCACGCCGGATTCCCGGCAACGATCGAATACGGTGCAACATCTCGGCTGACTACAGCACCCGCCGCAACAATGGCTCCATCTCCGATAGTAACTCCGGAAAGAATCATTGCACCGGTACATAACCAGACATCGCTGCCAATATTCACATCCCCCCGACTGAAAGCATACCCGGCAATACCGGCAGCCTCTGCAATCATCGCCGGGAAGGGGTAGGTACTAATCCACTCGGAACGATGGTGCCCGCCCAGGAAAATCTGCACCTGCTCAGCAATCGAGGTGTAACTGCCAATTCGCAGCGTCGCCCCCTCCTGCCAGTCATGCACGACGGGCAAGCCGTAACTGCCAATACCGATCGAGTACTGTGGGTACTCGCGCAGAAAACGAGCCTGCCCGCGATATAACTTTGGCAGTTTGCGAATCGCACGCTTGGCTCGCCGCTCTAGAAATTTCTCCCACCATCCCATAGCCGATCAGCTCTTCTCCAGGGGCGAAAAATACAAGCGCCCCAGCCCGCGCCAGGTTTTCTTGTTCCAGCTACGCAGGGGGATCTGCGCCAACAACTCGCGCGAGAGAGAGCGATCGCGGTTTGCGCACTTCAGGAACATCGAACTGAGAAAACGCGTACGCACGAACTCATATTGCGGATGGTCCTTGAACAAGGCGTAAGTGCGCAGAATATTGTCGATCATGAAGCGGTGATTCTTGTAGGTATTGCTGTCGTGCTTGCGGTAGCGCGCCAGCACTTCACCCAAACAATCGATGTAGTAGCCGGCATGCGTGACCTTCAACTCGATCAGCAGGTCCTCAAGGCGGATCTGCGGGTCAAAGCCCCCCACTTCTTCCAGCACCTGCTTGCGGAACATGAGGGTAGGGGCCGGAGGGTAAGGTTTACGCTCCATGAAGACATCATCGAAATCTAGCCGCCGGAAGGGAACATCGCGGCGCTGGCGCTTCTCGGGAAATAAATTGCCCTCGGAGTCGATGAGCTCGATGTTGCCGGCGCAGATACCCACCTCCGGCTTGCCCTCCATGTACGCCACCTGCCTGGCCAGGCGCTCGGGAAGCATGATGTCATCCGAGCCGAAAGGCACGATCAGACTGCCCCTGGCACGAGCGATGGAGGCATTGAGCGTGTGGGTGAGCCCCTGGTTCTGCTGTACCTGGAAATCAAAACCATACTCGGCCTGCAAGCGACGAATGCGTTCGACGCTATCGTCTTTGGAGCCGTCGTCGATGACCAGCAGCTCGACATGCTCATAGCTTTGCTGAAGCACACTGCGAATACAGGCCTCGATATAAGGGCCATGGTTGTATGAAGCAATGATGACCGTAACCAGCGGTAGGTGTTCACTCATGATCAGCGGCCAGCCTCTTTCAGCGAGTCGTCGATAAGTCGCAGATACTGCAGACGGAAACTCTCGATATCGTGATTGGACTGCAGATAAGCATAGGTCTGCCGGCCCTTTTCCTGGAGTTGCTCATCGGAAAGCGCCAGGTAGGTATCCAGCGCAGCCTCCAGGTCATCGACGTTCGTCGGCCTCACCGCGAGCCCTCCAGCCCCCTCGATCAGCGGCAGCATGGCCGGCACGCTGGAAGCGATTACCGGCAGATGGCCGCTCATACCCTCCAGCAAGGCCAAACCCAGCCCTTCAGCCAGCGACGGCATGGTCCATATATCGAACGCCCGCACATATTGCAGAGCATTTTCACGGAAGCCGAGCAGGTGCACCCGCCCCTCAAGCCCCAGACGCAGAGCCTCCTCGCGCAGACGCTGTTCCTCGCGACCTTTGCCGATGATTGCCAGTTGCGCCTGTGGATACTTGTCTCTGAGCCTGGCAAATGCCTGGATCAGATAGATCTGCCCCTTCACCGGCACCAGCCGCCCAAGAGCGCCAACCATTCTCGCCGCGGGATCGAGCCCCAGGCGGCGCCGCGCCTCATCGCGGGATAGCTGCAATTCTTCAGCCTGGGCGATATCGATGGCATTGGTGATGGCCACCGTATTGCGCTCGGTGAACCCGCAGGCGAGATCCAGCAGATACTGCTTCACCGCCGGGGAAACGCCAACGAAACGCCAGGATGCATCGATCAACCTGCGCGCCTGTCTGCGCCGGTAAAAACGATCATACTCACCAAAGCCGTGGGAGATACCGATACACAAAGGCACCTTCAACCAGCGATTGAGCTGCAGCAGCATGTTGACGGGCTTGAAGCGATTGCAGATCACCACATCGAAGCGCTCTTCCCGACAGAACCGGTAGAGCCGCCACATGGCTCGCAAACGCAGCCCCTTGAGCTGACCATCGGCAAAGTTGAAATAGACGGAGCGTTCGGCGCGGCTGACCGGCTCGCCCGCCTGCGGTTCGCCACGCAGGAAAGCCGAGACGACCTCAAAGCGCTCCCCGGGCAACGCCTTGACTATCTGCTCGGCAAGGTCGGCGAAATCGTAGGACTTGACGTTGTAGTCCGGCTGTAGCTGCAACACCTTGATACGGCGACTCATATTCCACCCCGCTCAAACCCCTGGGCACTGATGGACCATGCCGCATCTCCAGCAAAGCGGGTCGATGCCTCTAGCTGCTCCTGCGGCAACTCGGTCCATTCGTTGCGCTTCCATACGATGAAATGGAAATAGGGAAACTCTCGACCCTCGTCGCGATCATTGGCCAGCTTGCCCTCGCGCCAGTACCAGCGCTGAGGGAAATCCCGACCGCCATCGATCCAGTCAATGCGCGCATAGGGCGTGCTAAAGGCTTCTGCAAACTCGCTGCGACGATACCAGGGATTCAACTGCCCAATAATTTGCTGCAATCCCTGCGGCAGGTTCTTGTTGCGCAAGAAGATCCGCGTAAAGGCCCCTTCGTCCAAGGCGTGATGCTGCGGATCGCAAAAGCGCTGCTGCCAGTTCGGGATCAGGCGAAATGCCTCACGCATGCGCTCGTTTTGCCGGATAAGGCACAAGTGCCCGGAAACTCGGCGCGCATGCGTGGAAAACAGGTCGTTCGCCTGCAGCCGAGCATCGGTGAAATAAGCACGCAAATCGCCATAGACGAGATCGATATCGCCGAAGCCCCAGAAGTCGTAACCCTCTAGTTCACGCTGGTGGATCAGGCCAAAGGCCGGGCGGATATCGCACAGCTTGTAGGCCTTCTCCGGGCGGAACTCGATGCCGAGTCGACTGGAGACCAGATCGCAATATTGCACAAAGCTCATCGGCACGACCCGGACGTTCTCCGGACACTCCTCAAGCGGGCCGCAATCACTGAAGAACACCCAGTCGACACTGGGGTTGAAGCGACAACTCTGCAGAAAGAACGGCATCCAGAATGGCCATTTGCCGAAATACGGCATCAACAGGCAGATGCTGGGTGACTTGCTCATAACACGCCCCAAGGGGCCCTCCTTCGAATATGGCTCAGCTATAACCATGCGGATTCTTGATCTGCCAGCGCCAGGAGTCCGCCATCATCTGTGGCAGATCCCGCTCAGTCTTCCAGCCCAGCTCACGCCAGGCCTTAACAGGATCTGCCCAGCTGGCGGCAATATCCCCATCACGGCGCGGGCCGATGGTAAATGGGACCTGGCGGCCACTCGCCTGCTCAAATGCACGGACCACTTCCAGCACGGAGTAGCCGGTACCGGTTCCCAGGTTCCAGATATGGCAGCCCGAGTCCGCCATGATAAATTCCAGCGCCCGCAAGTGGCCCAGCGCCAGATCCTGGACATGTATGTAGTCGCGAATGCACGTGCCGTCTGCCGTAGGGTAATCCCCCCCATGCACCGACAACTGCGCCAGTTTGCCTATGGCTACCTGGCACACGTAGGGCAACAGGTTGTTAGGCACGCCCCGGGGCTCTTCCCCAATCAGCCCGCTGGGATGCGCACCGACAGGATTGAAGTAACGCAGCAACCCTATGGACCAGCCAGGATTGGCCTGCGAGATATCCTGCAAGATCCTTTCCGCCATCAGTTTGCTGCGACCATAAGGGTTCGTCGGCTCGGCTGTCGGGCAGCTTTCGCTGATGGGCACAGCGGTCGGCTCACCATAAACGGTTGCCGAGGAGCTGAATATCAGCCGGAACACTCCAGCACGAGCCATCGCCTGACAGAGCGCAAGGGTTCCTGACACATTGTTGTCGTAGTACGCCAAAGGCTCTCGCAGGCTATCCCCGACGGCCTTTAGCCCGGCGAAATGCAGCACTGCGTCGATCTTTCGCAACCGCAGCACTTGCTCCAGCGAATCACGCTCTCGGACATCGCCGCGAATGAACTCCAACGGCACGCCAGCCAATTGTTGAACTCGCTCGACCGCCCGCTCAGAGCTATTGCAGAGGTTGTCGACAACCGTGACCTCATGACCGGCCTGGAGCAACTCCAGAACGGTATGAGAGCCGATGAAACCGGCTCCTCCCGTCACAAGTACTTTCATCAAGCCCTACGCCCGAAAATGGATGTTCGATGGAATGGCATCAAATCGCCGCGCAGCCTCGCATGATCAGCCCTACAAGCTCTCGCGCAAGGCATTGAGCATGGGCAAAGACCAGAACACCGAGCCGACTGCCGCATCCGAGAAGCACTGGCTCAATCGCAGGCGCATGAGCTGACGCTCCCTGACCCTGGCCTCCGGTAGCGCAAGCGCTGATTGGCATATCGCAATAGCCAGAGCGCCAGCATCCCGTAGCGGGAAAAGTCGCCCGGCATCTCCAACCACTTCCCGGCCGCCGCCGCAATCGGAGACTACCAAAGGCACATCTGCGGCCATTGCCTCCAACAGCACCATACCGAACGGCTCATGGTCCGAGCTCAAAGCGAACAGGTCGAAAGCCTTGAAGTAACGACGCCCACCCGGTATCTGCCCGAGAAAACGCACCCTGTCGGTCACGCCCAGCTCAGCGGCCAACGCCTTGAGCGAACCCTCCAGGCGCCCGCAGCCCATGATCGCCAGCAGGCTGTCTGCCGGCAGTTGCGGCAGCGCCAGGGCGAAGCCTCGAATCAGGGTGGCCTGATCCTTGTCCGGGTGCAGGCGGCCGACATTACCGACCACCCAGGCCCCCGGCGGCAAGCCGAGGTGCTCGCGGGACGACTCGCGGGAGACCTGCTCGGCCTGCACCGCATCAATATCGACGCGGTTGTACAGGGTGGCGATGCGCTCGCCCGGCCAGCCTGGCAAGCACGCGCGCATATCGTCGCGCACCGCGTCGGATACGCCGAGCAGCACCAGGCGCTGCTTAAACACGTTGGCGAACAGCCGGCGCGACAGCCGGCGGTAATCGCCGAAAGCGTGGTGCACGCCGATCACCGGCAGCGAGCTGCCGAGCAAAGCCACGTAGACCGGTTTGAAGCGATGAGCGATGCACAGCTTGAAGTCGCGCGAGGCAGCAATGCGCCTGAAGTCGGCGATCGCCTTGAGCTTGAGCCCGCGCACCTCGCGACTGGAGTAATCGAGAAAGATCACCTGGTCGGAAGCCGAGCCGGCTTCAACCTCAGCGCTCGGCGCACCGGTCAGGTAGACGGTGCAGACCTTGTAGCGCGTACCGGCAAACAGCGCGGCGTACTGCCGCGCGCAATCGAGGAAGGGGCCGTCATAGCCATGGCAGAACTGCAAAACCCACTGCTGTCCGCCCCCTGTGACCTCAGATGTTGTCATACCAGTCCTTGCCATCCTTGACCACGAGGATGTCTTCCATGATCAGGTACTGCAGGTCGGAGCCGTAGAACATGTTCAGCGCGTCGGTCGGCGAGCAGATCATCGGCTCGCCGCGGCGGTTGAGCGAGGTGTTCAGCGACACGCCGTTGCCGGTGAGTTTTTCCAGCTCCAGCATCATGTCGTAGTAGCGCGGGTTGTACTCGCGCTTGAGCACCTGGGCGCGCGAGGTGCCGTCTTCATGCACCACTTCGCCGACACGGGTCTTCCACTCTTCGTTGACTTCGAAGGTGAAGGTCATGAACGGGCTCGGGTGATCGACCTTGAGCATCTGCGGGCCGACGGTGTCGAGCATCGACGGGCAGAACGGCCTCCAGCGCTCGCGGAACTTGATCTGCTCGTTGATGCGGTCAGCCACGCCCGGCACGCTCGGGCAGCCGATGATCGAACGACCACCGAGGGCGCGCGGGCCGAACTCCATGCGGCCCTGGAACCAGGCCACCGGGTTGGCGTCGACCATGATCTTGGCGATGCGCTGCGGCATGTTGTCGATGCGTTTGAACACCGGCTTGCTCGGGTGACGGGCACAGGCGGCGATCACGTCTTCGTTGGAGTACGAAGGGCCGAGGTAGACGTGCTCCATCTTCTCCACCGGCACGCCGCGCTGGTGCGAGACGTAGGCGGCAGCGCCGACCGAGGTACCGGCGTCGCCGGAGGCCGGCTGCACGAACAGCTCCTTCACGTCGTCGCGGGCGATGATCTTCTGGTTCAGCTTGACGTTCAGCGCGCAGCCACCGGCGAAGGCGATCTTGCCGGTCTCGCGGATGATGTCACCGAGGTAGTACTCCATCATCTCCAGCGCCAGCTTCTCGAACAGCGCTTGCATGCTGGCGGCGTAGTGGATGTACGGGTCGTCGGCAATGTCGCCGTTACGCTTCGGCCCCAGCCACTCGATCAGCTTGGGCGAGAAGTAGTAGCCCTTGCCGTTTTCCTTGTAGCGGCGGAAGCCGATGACGTTGGCGTAGTCGGTGTTGATCACCAGCTCGCCGTTCTCGAACTTGGCCAGGCGCGAGAAATCGTACTTGGCCGCGTCACCGTAGGGCGCCATACCCATGACCTTGAACTCGCCGTCGAGCATCTCGAAACCGAGGAATTCGGTGATTGCGCCGTACAGGCCGCCGAGCGAATCCGGATCGTAGAACTCCTTGATCTTGTGGATCTTGCCGTTCTCGCCGTAGCCGAAGAAGGTGGTGGCGTACTCGCCCTTGCCGTCGATGCCGAGGATCGCGGTCTTCTCGGTGAAGCCCGAGCAGTGGTAGGCGCTGGCGGCGTGGGCCAGGTGGTGCTCAACCGGCTCGATCTTGATCTTCTTCAGGTCGAAGCCCAGTTGCTGCAGGCACCATTGGATGTTTTTGTAGTAACGCTTGTAGCGGCGGTTGCCCATCAGGATGGCGTCCAGCGCACGATCTGGGGCGTACCAGTAGCGCTTGGCGTACTGCCAGCGGGCCTTCTCGAAGATGCTGATCGGGGCGAACGGAATGGTCACCACGTCGACGTCCGACGGCTTGATTCCGGCCTGTTCCAGGCAGAACTTGGCCGACTCGTAGGGCATGCGGTTCTTCGCGTGCTTGTCGCGCACGAAGCGCTCTTCTTCGGCGGCTGCGATCAACTTACCGTCGATGTACAGGGCGGCGGAAGGATCATGGCTGAGGGCGCCGGACAGGCCGAGAATGGTCAGTGCCACTGGTTTTGCCTCTTTTCTAGTCTGCTGAGCCGACGGCGGGCGTCAGCGGTATACGTTGGTCGAGCAGCTGGTACAGCGCCGAATCGGCGGGCCAGTTGCGCAGGAAGCGGGCGCGGTCGCGGGCATAGGCCCTGGCGAAGCTGCGCGCGCTGCGATGCTGCTGCATGGCGTCGAGGTCGATCAGCGACCAGCACGCCAGGCGGTCATCCCAGAACAGGTTGTGCCCCTTGAAATCGCCGTGGCTGATACGTTCGCGCAGCAAGGCGGCGAACAGACGATCCAGTGCCAACAGGTCGCTTTCCAGGGGCGATCCGTCATGGAACGCCTGAAAACGCGCGATTATATCCTGCCCGCCGCAGTATTCGGTAATCAGGTAGGCGCGCCCGCGCAGCCAGCACCAGCGCCGCTCCAGCACGGCCAGTGGCTGCGGGGTGGCGATGCCCAGCAGCTGCAGGCGATTGCCTTCGACCCAGCTGTGCCAGGCCCGGCTGGGCCGCCAGAAGCGCTTGAGCCAGTGCGCCAGATTCTTCACGTTGTAGCGCTTGACCACCAGAGGCCGCCCGCCCAGCTCGACCCGCGCCACGGTCGCCGCACCGCCGGTCTTGTAGACGTGGCCGGCCTCGGTGAGCAGGTCGAGGTTATTCAGCAGCGGCTGCAACCCGGCCTGCTGCTCGCGGCGCACCACCTGCAGGCCGAAGGCGCCGATCCTGGCGGCGAACAGGCTGCAGTCGCGGGCGACCTTCTTCAGGTAATCGCGCAGGCGCCAGCGGCGCACCCTGGCCACTTCCTTGAGCAACGCTTCCAGCGGCAGGGCATGCTCACCGTTGGCCAGCAGGTAGTGCACCAGCAGCTCTTCGGTGAAGGGTTCCAGCTCGGCCGGTAGCTGGGCGAAGAACACCCCGAGGTTTTCCAGTACCTTGCCGCGCGACAGCGGCTGGCCGGGCGTTTCCGCCTGCACGCCGCCGCCATCGATGACGAACAGCTGGCCGCCGTGCCGCAGCAGGTTGTCCAGGTGCAGGTCGGCCTGCCACAGGCCCTTGGCGTGCATCTGTGCGATGGCGGCCAGGGCCTCGCCGAGCACCGCCTGCTGCGCGTCGCTGAGCAGTGGCTCGCACGCCACCGCGCGCCAGACGTCCCACAGGCTGTCGGCGCCAGCGAGGTAGTCGAACAGCAGCCAGCCGCCCTCGCCTTCCTCCAGCCCTTCGGCCAGCAGCAGCGGGGTGCTCAGCCCCTGCTCGGCGAGCAGGCGAGCGCCGTCGCGCTCACGGCGAAAATGCCGCGCCGCGCGCTCGCCGACCAGCAATTTGGCCAGCACCGTGCGCCCGCGCCACTGCGCCACGCCGACATAGCGCTGGCCGGGCAGCACCCGCAGCAGGCGCTCAACCTGCAGCACCGCCGGGCCGGCGGCATCGGCCAGCTCGACCTGCAGCGGCAGGCTCGGCGTACGCCCAGTGGCGGCCAGAGCGGAAAGCTTCACCGTCGCGCCTCCTTGTGCCGGCGGCGGGCGCCCAGCTGCCGCCACCAGCCTTCGAGGGCCGCATCATCGGCCAGGTAGGCGGCCAGCAGCAAGCGCACTTCCGCCTCGCTCCACAGGCTGGCGCGGCGCAGCAGCGGCTCCAGATCCTTGACCCGGTCGCGGCGCCCGAACAGCAACGGACGGGTCTTCTCCAGGTCGATCAGCTGCGCGGCGAAGCCGTCGGCCGTCTCACGCAGGAAAATATGCTTGGGATAGAAGCAGCCGTGCATCTGCCCGGCCTGGTGCAGGCGCCGCGCCAGCTCACCACAAGCGCGCAGGATCGCCGCGCGCTGCGCTTCGTCCAGCCCAGCCCAGCCATGCAACAACTGGTCGAGATCCTGCCAGCCATCCAGCGCGCGGGTCAGCAGCACGGCGCGACGCTCGCCGAGCAGCCGCCGCTCGGCGAAGAAGGCCGCCTGCAACGCAGGAATACCCAGCTCGCGGTAGCGCTGAATATTGCGGAACTCGCGGGCGAAGGTCGGCTCACCGAAGGGATGCGCCAGGCTGCGGGTCAGGTGGTTGCTCTGCCGTTTGAGGTAGAACGCCGCCTCACCCAGATCCAGGCGGTAGACACTGCTCCAGCCGCCGCGCTCGGTATTCGGTTCGTCCACCGCCTCCAGCTGCAGCGCCCACAACGCGTCGTAGCTGGCCAGTCCATGGCGTTCGAGGATGGCGCGATCCTCGGCGGCGATAAAATCGCTCATGGCGATAAGCTCGCTCATTCCCTGCCCTCGAAGAATTTCACCACCTGGCGCACGCGGTGCTTATCGCAGCCACTCAGGCGCGGGCGGTCACGGTACTGCAGATAGAAGCGCAGGCGCTGGCTGCGGCTCAGGCTGTGCTTGGCCACCTTGTCCAGACAGGCCAGGTCCTTGGCCACGCGGTAGCGCAGCCACGGCCCCCACCAGAAGGTGCCGGTCGGGCAGTCGATGAAGAACAGCTCGGCCCGGTCGTTGACCAGCAGGTTGCGCCACTTCAGGTCGTTATGGGTAAAGCCATGCTGGTGCATGGTGTACGTCGCCGCGGCCAGCTGGCGGCTGACACCGTCGACCCAATGGCGATCGCGCAGACGCTCATCGCCCTGCTCGGCCAAGAGTGCCAGGTCCTGGGTTCTTTCCAGCTCGCGGGTGATCAGCGCGCCACGCACAAAAGCGCCAACCTTGCGCTCCAGGCCGTAACCGACGATATGCGCGGTGGGAATGCCCCACTTGGCGAAGCGCTTGAGGTTCTGCCACTCGGCCTTGACCCGCGGCCGACCTATGTAGCGACGCAGGCCCTTGCCGGCGCCCCAGTAACGCTTGACGTAATAGCGCACGCCGTCGCGCTCGATCAGGATCACTTCCGACAGTGGGTCCTTGGTCAGGCGCTTGCCCTGCAGGGCAAACACCCGCTGCAAGTCGCCGAATTCGGCGGCCAGTTGCGCGTAATCAGGGTCGAGGTACCAACCCGCCATCAGAGTGCATCCCCATAACGTTGTTTGCGTGCGTAGAGCTTGTCCGCCTTGCGCTCCAGCCAGGCCAGCAGGCGCGCCTCGTCACGCAGGATGTCGCGCAGCGGCTGGCGGAAATAGTCTTTCAGGAAGCGCAGCTTGTCGCGCCGGGTCAGGCCGATATCCAGCGCCGAGAAATACAGCGCGGCCAGGTCCTTGTTGCGCCAGCGCAGCGGCGTGGCGGCGCGTACCTGGGCGCGGTGCAGGTCGATCACCGACAGGCGGAAATCGTCCGCCGTCACCGGCTTGTCGGTGTGCAGCAGGAAATGGCAGATGTAGCAGTCGCGATGGTTGACCCCGGCGCGGTGCATGCCGCCGATCATAGTCGCCACTTCCTTGATCAGCGCACGCTTGAGCCGTGGCTCGGGCGGTTGCTGCAGCCAGTTGAGACTGAGTTGTTCGAGGTCGGTGGTCGGCGCCAGCTCCTCGGTGACGATAAAGGAATGCTGCGCAGCCGGGTTGCTGCCACGCTCGCCATAGGCCACCGCGGTCATGGTCGCCACGCCGGCCTCGGTCAGGCGCTGGATCGCTTGCCACTCCTGAGCCGCACCGAGTACCGGCAGCTTGGCCGTGAGCAGGTTCTTGACGATCTCGCCCCAGCCGATGCCACGGTGGATCTTGACGAAGTAGCCGCGCCCGGCGACTTCGGTGCGCAGCGTGCGACGCCCTTCCAGCTCGCGGTAGACCTGGCCCTGCAGCGCCTCCACAGCGACGAAGGGGTCCTGGCCAGCCCACAGGCCCTTGAACGGTTCGGCGAGGATCAGCTTCATGCCCGCTCCGCCAGGATCACGTCGGCCGCGTGCTGCGGCATGGAATACAGGTCGGCCGTGTCGGCGAAGGCCAGGCCATTGGCACTCCACTTCGCCCGCGCCTCGGCATCGCTCAACATCTCGGCCAG
Organism: Pseudomonas sp.; assembly: GCA_051646165.1. Lineage (GTDB taxonomy): Bacteria > Pseudomonadota > Gammaproteobacteria > Pseudomonadales > Pseudomonadaceae > Aquipseudomonas. The sequence goes on from JBOFCR010000012.1 coordinate 29,949, forward strand.
CATGGCGTTGAGCCGCTCCTGCTGGAACGGACTGGGCACCACGCGTCCGGCATCGGCTTCGGCGATGTAGTGGGCGTAACCGCAGACATCGCTGACCAGCACCGGCAGGCCGGAAACCAGCGCTTCCAGCAGCACGGTGCCGGTGTTCTCGTTGTAGGCCGGGTGGATCAGCAGGTCGGCGCCGAGCAGGAAGCGCGGGATATCGCTGCGCCCCTTAAGGATCTGCACCTGGTCGGACACACCCAGCGCCTTGGCCTGCAGCTGGAACGAACGCGGGTCGTCCTGGCCGATGGCGATCAGGCGGCTGCGCTGCTTCAGCTCGCGCGGCAGCGCGGCCAGCGCCTTGAGGCTGCGGTCCAGACCCTTGGTCTTGAACCCGGAGCCGATCTGCACCAGCAGCAGCTCGTCGTCACTCAGCCTGAACTCACGGCGGAACTCGGCGCGGATCTCGGCGGCATTGGCCGGCGCGCGGCGGTCAGCGGCGATGCCCGGCGGCAGCAGATGAAAGCGCGCCTGCGGGGTCTGGTAGTGCTTGATGAACAGCGGCTGCTGCACTTCGGAAATCATCAGGATCTCAGTCTTCGACTCGGGGGCGAACACCGCCCGCTCGTAGTCGGCGAAATGCTTGTAGCGGCCCCAGCGCTTGTAGATCGGCGCGCGCAGGGTCTGCGCCTTGTCTTCGTAGCAGCCATCGGCGGCGTAGTAGACGTCCAGGCCCGGCATCTTGTTGAAGCCGATCAGCCGATCCACCGGGTCACGGGCCAGGTCGGCCGCCAGCCAGGCGCTGAACTTCTCGTTGCGGTGATGGTTGAACAGGGCCTTGATCGGCGCCACGCGCACATCGAAACCGGCGGGCACTTCGCCCTCCCAGATTGGCGTGTAGACGCGGATGGCATGACCGCGCTGCTGGCACTCCAGGGCGATGCGCATGAAGTCGCGCTGCAGGCCGCCGAAGGGGAAGTACTTGTACAGAACGAAAGCCAGTTGCATCACACCGCCTCCTGCTGCGCCAGGAGCAAGGCGTTCAGCTCGTTACCCACGCGCTCAGCACCCAGGCCATCAAAACAGGGTTTGTGGCGGTCGCCGCCGCCGGCATGCGGCCCGCTGGCGCACAGGTGCACCTGACCACGGCCATAGGCGCCGACGCGCCCCGGCAGGGTTGGGCCGTACAGCGAGATGCACGGCACATCCAGCGCCGCGGCCAGATGACCGAGGCCGGTGTCCACCGCCACGCAGGCCGTGGCGCCGGCGATCACCTTGGCCACGCCGGCCAGGTTGAGCTTCGGCAGCACGGCGGCGCCATCGATACCGGCGACTATGCGCTCGGCACGTGTCTTCTCGGTCTCGTTGCCCCAGGGCAGGCGCACGGCCCAGCCCTGCCCAGCCATGCGTTCGGCCAGGGCACGCCAGTCGGCTTCCGGCCAGTGCTTGCTGGCCCAGGTGGTGCCATGCAGGAACAGCAGGTACGGCGCCTGCGAGGCATCGGCCATGGCCGCACGATCCAGGCCGTAGTCGCCGAGCCCCGCCGGCAGCGGGTAGCCCAGGGCCTGGGCGAACAGCTGGCGGGTACGCTCCAGCGCATGCTGGTTCTTCGGCACCGGGTAGAGGTGGTCGTAGAAGCGGCAAGCGATCGGCTCGCGTGCCGAGTCACGATCCAGGCCGGCAACCGGCGCCTTGACGTAGCGGGTCAGCCAGGCGCTTTTCAGCAGGCCCTGGGCGTCGATCACCAGGTCGTAGTCGGCCTCGCCCAGGCGCGCCTTGAAGCGGCGCCAGTCACCGTTCTTCAGGGTCTGCCAGAGGTTCTTGCGCCAGCGGCGAATAGCCACCGGAATCACCTGGGCCACGGCCGGGTGCCAGGCCGGGATCTCGGCGAAGCCTTCCTCCACCACCCAGTCAAACTGAATGCCGGGAATCGCCCGCACCGCATCGGTGAGCGCCGGCAGGGTGTGGATCACGTCGCCCAGCGAGGAAGTTTTGATCAGCAGAACCCGCACTATTCGACCTCGATGGGATCGGCGACCAGACGATCCAGCGCCTCGATCACCGGGCGCGGCTTGAGCTCACGCAGGCAGTTGTAATGACCGAAGCGGCAGGTGCGCTCGAAGCACGGGCTGCACTCCAGACCGAGACGGACGATCTCCACCTGGTCGGCCAGCGGCGGGGTGAACTGCGGCGAGGTGGAACCGTAGACCGCCACCAGCGGGCGCGCCAGCGCCGCCGCCACATGCATCAGGCCGGAGTCGTTGGAGACCACGGCGCCGGCACAGGACATCA
>JBOFCR010000060.1:0-19834 GCA_051646165.1 Pseudomonas sp.
GTTGCTGGCTTGCAACCAGAAGACCAGCCGCGAGCCATTGATGAGCCTGGCCGAGGGCGTGGTTGGCCAGAGCCTGCGCCAGCTGGAGGGCCGTGGCCTGGTGCGCCTGGTCATGGGCGGGCGGGCCGACCGCTGGGAGCAGCGCGCCGACAAGACCCTGGAGCTGGTCAAACCGCAGGTGGCGCTGCTCGGCCTGTTGCTGTTGCGCGGGCCGCAGACCCTCAACGAGCTGCTGACACGCAGCAATCGCCTGCACGATTTCGAGGATGTCGGCGAGGTCCAGCACCAGCTGGAGCGCCTCGCCGCACGCGGCCTGGCCTGCCTGTTGCCACGCCAGGCGGGGCAGCGCGAGGAGCGCTATATGCACTTGCTCGGCGAGCCGGGTGATCTGGACGCGCTGCTGGCTGCGCGCAGCCAGGCCGACAGCGCTGCGCCACGCGCACAGGCCGATGATGGCCGCGTGGCCGAACTGGAAGCGCGCATCGTGGCCCTGGAAGAGCGCCTGGCACGCCTGGAAGAACTGCTGGCGTGAAGATCGTCATCGCCCCCGACTCGTTCAAGGAAAGCCTCGATGCGGCGGCCGTGGCTACGGCGATTGCTGCCGGCTGGCGTGCCGTATGGCCGCAAGCCGAGCTGCTCTGTAGGCCGATGGCTGACGGTGGCGAAGGCACCCTGGACGCCGTGCTGGCGGCCCGCGCCGGTGAGCGGCGCAGTTGCCGGGTCAGCGGCCCGCTGGGCGAGCCGGTCGAGGCCGGGTGGGGCTGGCTGGCCGATGAGCGTACGGCGGTGATCGAGATGGCCGCAGCCAGCGGCCTGCATCTGGTGCCGGCCGGGCGACGCGATGTACTGCGCGCCAGCACCCGCGGCACCGGCGAGCTGATTGTCGCGGCGCTGGAGGCCGGTGCGCAGCGGATCATCCTTGGCCTCGGCGGCAGCGCCACCAACGATGCCGGCAGCGGCCTGCTGCGCGCTCTCGGTGGCGAGTTGCTGGATGCCGCCGGGCAGGCGCTGGAGGAGGGCGGTGTGGCGCTGGCCGGCTTGGCCGAGCTGCGTTTGCAGCGTCTCGATCCGCGCCTGGCCGGGGTCGAGTTCCAGGTCGCCTGCGATGTCGATAATCCCTTGTGCGGTGCGCACGGCGCTGCCCGGGTCTTTGGCCCGCAGAAGGGCGCCAGCACGCAGCAGGTCGCGCAGCTGGATACGGCCCTGAGCCATTTCGCCGACTGCTGCGCACAGCAGCTGGGACGCGACCAGCGCAATTTTCCCGGCAGCGGCGCCGCCGGTGGCCTGGGTTTCGCCGCACGCACTTTCCTTGCGGCCAGCTTTCGCCCCGGTGTCGAGCTGGTGGCCGAGCTCAACGGCCTGGAGCAGGCGATTATCGGCGCCGACCTGGTGATCACCGGCGAAGGCCGGCTGGATGCGCAAACCCTGCACGGCAAGACCCCGCTGGGCGTGGCGCGTATCGCCCGGCGCCATGGCGTGCCGGTGATCGCCCTGGCCGGCAGCCTCGGCGACGGTTACCAGGCGCTGTATGGCGAAGGTATCGAGGCCGCCTTCAGCCTGGTGCCTGGCCCGCTCGACCTGCCCCAGGCGCTGGCCAGCGCGGCCATCCTGCTGGAGCAGCGCAGTCGCGATATCGCCCGGCTCTGGCAGCTGGCCGCAGGCCGTTGAGGTTTTCAGGCTTTGAGCCTGGGTCGAGATTGCTGAAGGCAACCTTCAGGATTCGTTAAGACTGGCTGCAGATACTCCACTCCACGAATGATCCCGTGGAGGGAGTCCGATGAGCCATAACGAGTGGAATAGCACTTTTCCTCTGTATTTCGGTAGCGACCCGGCACGCCGCGCCAGCCTCTCGCTGGCCGCTGCACAGGGCCGCAACCGGCTGCAGCTGGAACGCTTCATTCAGGAGCGTTTCAGCGCGGCCCACGGCGCCGAGGTGGCGCACTTCCTGCCCGAGCTGGTGGGCCTGCACGACCACAACGCTGAGCTGATCGCCGTAGCCGGTGCGCGCCTGGCCGAGCAGGGCCGGTTGTTTCTCGAACAGTATCTGGATGAGCCGGTGCAGATGCGCATTTCCCGCCTGGCCGGCCACCCGGTGCCGCGCCAGGCCATTGTCGAGGTCGGCAACCTGGCTTCCAGCAGTGCCGGTAGCGCGCGCCTGATCATCATCGCCATGACCTGCCTGCTGGCCAGCCGAGGCCTGGACTGGGTGGTCTTCACCGGTGCCGCCGGGCTGGTCAACAGCTTCCGCCGCCTGGGTCTGGAGCCGCTGCGGTTGTGCGAGGCCGATCCGCTGCGCCTGGGTGAGGAGCGCCATGCCTGGGGCCAGTACTACCAGCAACGCCCGCAGGTGTTCGCCGGCAATATCCAGCTGGGCTACCGCCACCTGTGTCAGCAGGGCGTTCTGGAGCGCCTGGGTTTTCCTCAGCTATGCCTGGAGGCGCCCCATGCAGCCTGAACTGCGACAGCTGAAACAGACCCTGCAGGCCCATGCCGAGCAGCAGCCGCAGCGCCTGGCACTGTGGGGCGACAGCATGCGGGTGGACTACCGCCACTTGCTCGAGGAGGTCCAGCCGCGCGAGGCGCTGCTGCGCGAGGCCGACGTCGCGGTGTTCGCCCTGGCCCTGGAGAATGGCCCGCACGCACTGTTCTGGGACCTGGCCGCGCTGTTCGCTGGCGTCACCTGCGTGATCCTGCCGCCGTTCTTCAGCCCGACCCAGCGTGCGCATTGCCTGCTGCAGTCGGGTGCCGGGCTGGTGGTGGCCGAGGAGGCACTGGCCGATGAGCTGCAGGGCTGTGGCTATCGGCTCGATGGCCAGTTCTGGCGTCCGCAGCAGGCCACACCGGGGCTGCCGATTGCGCCGGGTACGGCGAAGATCACCTACACCTCCGGCACCACCGGTACCCCCAAGGGCGTGTGCCTGAGTGGCGAAGCGATGCTGCGCGTGGCCCGCGAGCTGGAGCAGGTCAGCCGGGCCAAGGCGCCGCAGCAGTACCTGGCCGTACTGCCGCTGGCGGTGCTGCTGGAGAACCTCGGCATCTATGCCGCCTTGCTGGCTGGCGCCACCGTCAGCGTGCCGAGCCAGCGTCAGCTGGGGATCAGCGGCGCCAGTGGGGTGGATTGGCCGCGCCTGCTCGGCATGCTTATGGCGCGTGGTGCGCAGAGCCTGATCCTGGTGCCGCAATTGCTGCTCGGCCTGGTCACGGCCATCGAGCGTGGCGCGGTACCGGCCAGCGGTTTCCGCTTCATCGCGGTCGGTGGGGCCAAGGTTTCCCCTGATTTGCTGCAGCGTGCGGCTCGTGTCGGCTTGCCGGTGTTCGAGGGCTACGGCTTGTCCGAGTGTGCCTCGGTAGTCTGCCTCAACCGGCCCGAGGCCAATCGCCCCGGCAGCGTCGGCCGACCGCTGCCGCATGTGCAGGTGCGCCTGGCCGAGGATGGCGAAGTGCTGGTGCAGGGCACGACCCTCAACGGCTACCTAGGAGAACCGGCTTTCAATGGCCAGTGGTGGCCCACCGGCGACATTGGTGAGTTCGATGGCGACGGCTACCTGTACCTGCGCGGGCGCAAGAAGCACCAGTTCGTCACCAGCTTCGGACGCAACGTCAATCCCGAGTGGGTCGAGGCTGAACTGACCCAGCGTGGGGTGATCGCCCAGGCCTTCGTGCATGGCGAGAGCCTGCCGTGCAACGTCGCGCTGCTCTGGCCGCTGGATCCCGCCTGCCCGGATGCCCTGTTGGCCAGCCGCGTGGCCGAAGCCAACCAGAGCCTGCCCGATTACGCCCGGGTGAGCAGCTGGATACGTCTGAGCGAACCCTTTACCCCGGCCAATGGCCTGCTTACGGCCAATGGCCGCCCACGGCGCGAGGCCATCCTGGCCCGCTACCAGAACCTGTTAGCCGAACCTGTTACCCCTTGAGGAGTTGAACATGAATTTCTTCGATGAGCTGCAAGCTGCCACCACTGCCGAGCGCCAGGCCCTGTTCGAGGTACCGGTGATTCGCGAAGCCCTCAGCGGCCAGGTCAGCCTGGACAGCTACGTGGCCTTCCTGACCCAGGCCTACTACCACGTGCGCCACACCGTGCCGCTGATGATGGCCTGCGGCGCGCGTCTGCCGGCCGGCAAGGAGTGGCTGCGCGGCGCCGTGCGCGACTATATCGAGGAGGAGTACGGCCATGAGCAGTGGATCCTCAACGACATCGCGGCCTGTGGCGGCGATCACCAGGCGGTGCGCGACGGCCAGCCGTCACTGGCCATCGAGCTGATGGTCAGTTTTCTCTACGACACTATCGCCCGTGGCAATCCGGTTGGCCTGTTCGGTATGGTCAACGTGCTGGAGGGAACCAGCATCGCCCTGGCGACCCAGGCTGCGCAGACCATCCAGGGACGCCTGAACCTGCCCAAGGAGGCCTTCAGCTACCTGTTCTCCCATGGTTCGCTGGATATCGGCCATATGGACAGTTACCGCAAGCTGATGAACCAGCTCGATAGTCCCGAAGACAAGGTTGCGGTGATTCATGCCAGTAAGGTGGTCTACCGCCTTTACGCCGACATGTTCCGCGGCCTGCCGCGCAGTGCCGAGGAACAGGTGCCACGCGAGGTGCAGCATGCGACTGCCTGAGTGTCGCGCGTTGCTCACCGGTGCCAGCGGCGGTATCGGCCTGGCCCTGGCCGAGCAGCTGTGTGTCGGTGGCGCGCAACTGCTGGCGGTGTCGCGCCAGGGGCAGGTGCTGGAGGCGCTGTGCCAGCGCTACCCCAAGCAGATTCGCCGGGTCGAGGCGGACCTGACCAGCAGCGGCGGACGCCAGGCGGTGGTCGAGGCCGCGCGGGCCATGGGCGGGCTGAACCTGTTGATCAACGCCGCCGGGGTCAATCGTTTCGCTTTGCTCGAACAGCTGGATGACGCACAGATCGCCGAGATGTTCGAACTCAATGTGATCGCCACCCTGCAGCTGACCCGGGCGCTGTTGCCGCTATTGCGTCAGCAGCGCCAGGCTCTGGTGGTCAATGTCGGCTCCACCTATGGCTCCATCGGTTATCCCGGCTATGCCACCTATTGCGCCAGCAAGTTCGCCTTGCGCGGTTTCTCCGAGGCGCTGCGCCGCGAGCTGGCCGACACCGGAGTCGGTGTGCTGTACGTGGCACCGCGCGCTACCCGCACCCGGATGAACAGCGACCAGGCGGTGGCCCTCAACGATGCACTCAAGGTCAGCATGGATGCGCCGGCCAGCGTGGCCAGCGCGGTGATTGCCGCCGTCGCAACCAACCGTAGCGAGCTGTACCTGGGCTGGCCGGAAAAATTCTTCGTGCGCCTCAACGGCATGCTGCCTGGCCTGGTCGACCGGGCCTTGCGCAAGCAGTTACCAGTGATCCGTCATTTCAGTGAAACCGCGAACCACAAGGAGCCTCGCCCGTGAACAGATTGCTTACCCTTTGCCTGGCGCTGGGCCTGAGCCTGCCGGCCTGGGCCCTGGACCAAACCGGCAGCCAGCGCCTGCTGGAAGTGCAGCAGCGCTGGGCGCAGATCCAGTACGAAGTTCCACAGGACGACAAGGCCAAGGCCTTCGAACAACTGGCGGCCAAGAGTGAGGCTTTCACCCGCGAGCAACCGCAGGCCGCCGAAGCCTGGATCTGGCATGGCATCGTCACCAGCAGCTGGGCCGGCGCCGAAGGCGGCCTGGGTGCGCTGGGCAAGGCCAAGGACGCCCGGCGTTTCCTGGAAACTTCCATCAAACTCGATCCCAAGGCTTTGCAAGGTTCGGCCTACACCAGCCTGGGTACCCTGTATGACCGTGTGCCGGGCTGGCCGGTGGGCTTCGGTGACGAGGAAGAGGCGGAGAAACTGCTCAAGCAAGCCGTACAGATCAACCCGCAGGGGATCGACAGTCTGTACTTCTGGGGTGACCATCTGTATCGCCAGGATCACTACGCCGAAGCCCGCGAGGCGCTGCTCAAGGCCAAACAGGCAGCGCCGCGTCCGGGGCGTGAACTGGCCGATCAGGGCCGCCAGCACGAGATCGACGCGTTGCTGAAAACCGTCGAAGCCAAACTGAACTGAGGGAAACGCATGCGTTTGCTGCTGGTCGAGGATGACAAGGCGCTGGGCGAGGGGGTTCGTCTGGGCCTGCGCCAGGAGGGGTACACGGTGGACTGGCTGGAGGATGGCGCCAGTGCCGTGCATGCGCTGCTCAGCGAGGACTTCGATCTGCTGGTGCTCGATCTCGGCCTGCCCAGGCTGGGCGGCATCCAGGTACTGCAGCAGCTGCGCAAGAGCGGCTCGGCCTTGCCGGTGCTGATCCTCACCGCCCGCGACGCCACCGAGGATCGCATTGCCGGCCTGGATGCCGGGGCCGACGATTATCTGGTCAAACCCTTCGACCTCGACGAGCTCAAGGCACGCTTGCGCGCCTTGTTGCGGCGCAGTGCCGGGCGCGCGCAATTGCGTATCGAACATGCCGGCGTGTGCCTGGACCCGGCCAACCAGCAGGTCACCTACCAGGGCAAGGCGGTACCGATGACGCCCAAGGAGTACCTACTGCTGCACGAACTGCTGTCGCAGCCGGGCAAGGTACTGACCCGCGAACGCCTGGCCCAATCGCTCTACGGCTGGGACGAGGAGGCCGAGAGCAACACCCTGGAGGTGCATATCCACCATCTGCGCAAGAAGCTGTTCAGTAACCTGATCCGCACCGTGCGCGGGGTCGGCTACCTGGTGGAGGAGCAATGATGATCTCCATTCGCCGGCGCATCCTGGCCCTGGTGCTCGGCCTGCTGATGCTAGGCACGGCGGTGATCTCGCTGTTCAACTACCTCGACAGCACCCATGAGATTACCGAGATCTACGATGCCCAGCTGGCGCAGACTGCCCGCTTGCTGCAGGGGGTGATGCGTATGCCGCTGCAAAGCGTGGAGCGCACCCAGCTCTACGAGGCCTTCAACAGCGCCCTGGAACAGGCCGGGCAGCGCAAGCCGGGGCACCCGTACGAGAGCAAGCTGGCTTTCCAGGTCTGGAGTCGCAGTGGCGAGCTGCTGGTCAGCACCGCCAGCGCTCCGCATCTGGCCGGCCCGCCGACGCGCCCGGGGTTTGCCAATATCGATCAGGGTGAGCACCAGTGGCGCGGCTTTCTGCTCAGCGACGAGCGTCAGGCGCTGCTGATCTGGGTCGGCGAGCGCGACGACGTACGCCAGGATCTGGTCGGGCGTATTGTCCGCCATAGCTTGTGGCCGAGCCTGATCGGCATCCCGCTGCTTGCCGCGCTGGTCTGGTGGGCCATTGGCTGGGGGCTGCAGCCGCTGCGCAACATGGCGGCGGTGATTCAGGGCCGGCATGCGGACTCCCTGGAACCACTGCAACTGCAGCCACTGCCCAGCGAGCTGGCGCCGATGCAGGCGGCGCTCAACCGCCTGCTGTTCCAGATCGACCAGGTTCTGGAGCGCGAGCGCCGCTTTATCGCCGATGCCGCCCACGAAATGCGCACGCCGCTGGCGGTGCTGCGCATCCATGTGCAGAACGCCATCCAGGCCAAGGACGAGACGCAGCGCCGCGAGTCGCTGGATTTCCTGATCGGCGGTATCGACCGCGCCACCCGGGTGGTCAACCAGTTGCTGACCATGGCTCGGGTCGAGCCGGCCCTGGCCAAGGGCAGCTGGCCGACCATCGACCTGCAGGCTGTGGTGCGCGAGAGCCTGGCCGAACTGACACCCTGGGTGCTCAAGCAGGGGCTGGAGCTGTCCCTGGAGGTGGGCGAGGGTGACTATCAGATTGCCGCCGACTCGGCCGCCATCGGTATCGCCCTGCAGAACCTGGTCACCAACGCGGTCAACTTTTCCCCGGCCGGCGGCCAGGTGCGGGTGCTGCTGGTCAGCCAGGCGCAGACCTTGCGCCTGAGTGTCGAGGACCAGGGACCAGGCATCGCCACGGCTGAACTGGAGCAGGTCTTCGAGCGTTTCTACAGCCGCGATAACAGCCAGGGCGCCGGGTTGGGGCTGGCCATCGTACAAATGATCGCCTCGCGCCTGGGTGGCCACATCCAGCTCGCCAATCGCCCCGAGGGCGGGCTGCAGGCCAGCCTGGAACTACCCCGCATGGCGAGCTGAGTTGGCTATCATGGGGCTTCCATTGTTTGAGTGAATACCGCCATGACCGCTACCCCCACGCTACTCGATGAACTGCAGAACGCCGACATGCTGTTGATCGATGACTTGCATGCCTGGCAGTTCAACCTCGATGCGCAGGCGGTCGGCGAGCAGGTCATGCTGCGGGTGGAATGCATCGACGGCCGTGAGCGCCGGGTATGGAACTTCAGCGCTGCGGCAGTTGCGGCAGCCCGCCCGGGTGATGCGGGCTGGGGCATTGTCGATGCGCAGGGCGAGCATCAACTGGTCTGCCTGGGCGCAGTGGTCGCCGAGAATGACGACGAGCCGGACGAATTGCCCGCCGAGGATTGAGACCGCGAGGTCGCGCGATGATCCAGTGCAAGCGCGTATACCCGCCAGCCTGCGGGTGTGGGCGCGGGATTGAAAAGGTTATGCCCGGTAGCGTGTTGCACAGGCTAAAGCTGTAGGTTGGGTTGAGGAGCAACGCGACGAAGCCCAACGAAGCCTGCAGAGAACCCGTTGGGCTTCGCTGCGCTCAACGCCAACCTACGGGAATGGCCTGACCTGCGGCCGATCCATACCTGCCAAACCCCATGCAACACATGATGGGGACATCGCCAATAAAAACGGCCCGTGAGGGCCGTTTTCATTCAAGCCACGAATATCAGCCACCGAGGTAGGCGTCGCGCACCTTGGGGTCGACCAGCAGGTCGGCACCGCTGCCCTGCATGACGATCCGGCCGTTCTCCAGTACATAGGCGCGGTCGGCCAGCTTGAGCGCCTGGTTGGCGTTCTGTTCGACCAGGAACACGGTCACGCCATCCTTGCGCAGCTGTTCGATGATGTCGAAGATCTGCTGGATGATGATCGGTGCCAGGCCCAGGGATGGCTCGTCGAGCAGCAGCAGCTTGGGCTTGCTCATCAGCGCGCGGCCGATGGCGAGCATCTGCTGTTCGCCGCCGGACATGGTGCCGGCGCGCTGGGCGAAGCGCTCCTTGAGGCGCGGGAACAGCTGCAGGACCTTGTCCATCTGCTCCTGGTTGTCGGCCTTGCTGCCGAAGAAACCGCCCATCGCCAGGTTTTCCTCGACGGTCAGGCGGGCGAACACGCGGCGGCCTTCCGGCACTACCGCGATGCTCTTGCGCATGATGTCGCAGGACTCCTGGCCGACCAGCTCCTCACCCAGGTAGCGGATGCTGCCGCTGGCCGCGCGCGGCGAGCCGCACAGGGTCATCAGCAGGGTCGACTTGCCGGCGCCGTTGGCGCCGATCAGGGTGACGATCTCGCCTTGCTGCACTTCGATGCTGACATCGTGCAGGGCCTGGATCTTGCCGTAGAAGGTGGAGACGTTGTTGAAACTGAGCATGCTTACGCTTCCCCCAGATAGGCTTTGATCACGTCCGGGTTGTTGCGGATCTGCTCCGGTGTGCCGTCCGCCAGGGGCGTGCCCTGGTTGATCACGTAGATGTGGTCGGAAATGCTCATGACCAGCTTCATGTCGTGTTCGATCAGCAGCACGGTCACGTCGTGCTGGTCGCGCAGCAGGCCGATCAGTGCCTTGAGGTCTTCGGTCTCACGCGGGTTGAGGCCGGCGGCCGGCTCGTCGAGCATGAGGATGCGTGGGCGCGTCATCATGCAGCGGGCGATTTCCAGGCGACGCTGCTGGCCATAGGCCAGGGTGCCGGCCGGGCGGTTGGCGACGTCGGTCAGGTTGACCTGTTCCAGCCAGTGCGCGGCGTATTCCATCGCGGCCTTCTCGCTGCGGCGAAAGCTCGGGGTCTTCAGCAGGCCAGCAAGGAAGTTGGTGTTGAGGTGGCGGTGCTGGGCCACCAGCAGGTTCTCCACTGCGGTCATTTCCTTGAACAGGCGAACGTTCTGGAAGGTGCGCACCACGCCCTTGCGGGCGATCTGGTGGCCGGCCAGGTGTTGCACCGGCTCGTCGTCGAGCAGGATCACGCCGCCGGTGGGCTGGTAGAAGCCGGTCAGGCAGTTGAACACGGTGGTCTTGCCGGCGCCGTTGGGGCCGATCATCGACACCACCTGCTTGGGCTGCACGCTCAGGGCGACATTGTTGACGGCCAGCAGGCCGCCGAAGCGCATGGTCAGCCCGCTGACTTGAAGAATCGGGCGGCTCATGGTTTCAACTCCAGGTGCGGACGCTGCATGGGCAACAGACCCTGCGGGCGCCAGATCATCATCAGCACCATCAGGGCGCCGAAGAACAACATGCGGTACTCGCTGAACTCACGCATCAGCTCCGGCAGCAGGATCATCACCACGGCGGCGAGAATGACTCCGAGCTGCGAACCCAGGCCACCCAGCACGACGATGGCGAGAATGGTCGCCGACTCGATGAAGGTGAACGATTCCGGTGTTACCAGGCCCTGGCGCGCGGCGAAGAAGCTGCCGGCGAAACCGGCGAAGCAGGCACCGAGGGTGAAGGCGGAGAGCTTGATCACGGTTGGGTTCATGCCCAGCGCGCGGCAGGCGATCTCGTCTTCGCGCAGGGCTTCCCAGGCACGGCCGATCGGCATGCGCAGCAGGCGATTGATCACGAACAGGGCGAGCAGGGCCAGCAACAGGGCGATCAGGTAGAGGAAGATCACCTTGTTGATGCTGTTGTAGGCAATGCCGAAGAACTCGTGGAAGGTTTGCATGCCTTCGGCCGCGCGGCGCTCGAACGACAGGCCGAACAGCGTCGGTTTATCGATGTTGCTGATGCCGTTGGGGCCGCCGGTCAGCTCGGTCATGTTGCGCAGCAGGATGCGGATGATCTCGCCGAAGCCGAGGGTGACGATGGCCAGGTAGTCACCGCGCAGGCGCAACACCGGGAAGCCGAGGATGAAGCCGAAGAAGGCCGCCATCAGGCCGGCGATCGGCAGGCACACCCAGAAACCCAGGCCGTAGTAGTGCGACAGCAGCGCGTAGCTGTAGGCGCCGACGGCGTAGAAGCCGACGTAACCGAGGTCGAGCAAACCGGCCAGGCCGACCACGATGTTGAGGCCGAGGCCGAGCATCACGTAGATCAGGACAAGGGTCGCGATGTCTACCGCGCCACGGCTGCCGAAGAACGGCCAGGCCAGGGCGACGACGATCAGACCGAGGATGATCCAGCGCTGGGTCGAAGGCAGGGTGAGGAAGTTGCTGGCTTCGCTCGGTACGCTCGGCAGCTTGGGCGCCAGGGCCCAGGCGTCGGCGATCTGGTCGCGGAACAGCTGCCAGCAGAACATGGCAACGGCGGCGACGGCGATGCTCCACAGCACGCCGCTGCTGGCACCGTGCACTTCCAGCTTGATGCCGACGGTGGTCAGTTTCAGGCCCAGTACCGGGTAGGCCACGGCCAGCACCAGCAGGGCACTGAAGAAGGCGGTTTTGAAGTTCTTGGCAATCATACTTTTTCAACCTCCGGACGGCCCAGAATGCCGGTCGGCCGGAACAACAGAACCAGGACCAGCAGGCCGAAGGCCACCACGTCCTTGTATTGGTCACCGAACAGATCGGCGCCGAAGGCTTCGGCCACGCCGAGCACCAGGCCACCGAGCATGGCGCCGGGGATGCTGCCGATACCGCCGAGTACCGCGGCGGTGAAGGCCTTGATCCCGGCGAGGAAGCCGAGGTTGGGGTTGATCACCCCGTATTGCATGCCCAGCAGCACCGCGGCCACGGCGGCCAAGGTGGCGCCGATGACGAAGGTCAGGGCGATGATGTTGTTGGTGTTGATACCCAGCAGGTTGGCCATCTTGATGTCTTCCGCGCAGGCGCGGCAGGCACGGCCGAGGCGGGAGCGGGAGATGAACAGGGTCAGGCCGTACATCACGGCAAAGGTGACGACGAAGATCAGCACCTGCATGTAGGAGATGGTCACGTTGTGCATGGCGCTTTCGCCGAACACGAAGTTCCCCGGAATCAGGTTGGGGATGGCCTTGTCCTTGGAGTCCTGGGCGAGCAGCACTTCGTTCTGCAGGAAGATCGACATGCCAATGGCCGAGATCAGCGGGATCAGGCGGTTGCTGCCGCGCAGGGGGCGATAGGCGACCCGCTCGATGCTGTAACCGTAAGCGCTGGCGACGATGATGCTGGCGGCAAAGGCCGCGACCATCAGGATGGGTAAGCTGTCCAGCCCCATGAACGTGAGGCCGGCGATAACGATGAAGGCCACGTACGAGCCAATCATGTACACCTCGCCGTGGGCGAAGTTGATCATGCCGATGATGCCGTAGACCATGGTGTAGCCGATGGCGATCAGGGCATAGGTACTGCCAACGGTGAGGCCGTTGATCAGCTGTTGCAGGTAGTGATAAAGATCGGGCATTGCCTAACTCCTGGGTCGCTACGCAAGGCAGCGCTTGTGGCGCAGCGTAAGACCGGAATTCCTTCAATAAACAAAGCCCACTGCATGGCAGTGGGCTCTGGGTTCAGGCGGGAAGCTTGATTACTTGGCTTCGGTTTTGGTGCCGTCCTGGTGCCACTCGTATACCACGAAGCTGAAGTCCTTCAGATCGCCTTTCTCGTCAAAGCCGAGGGTGCCGGTGGGGGTTTCGAAGCTGTTGGCGCGCAGGGCGGCAGCTACTTTGGCGGTGTCGGTGTCGCCGGCTTTCTTGATGCCTTCGGCGATGACCTGCACGGCAGCGTAGGCCGGGAACACGAACGGGCCGCTCGGGTCCTGGTTCTTGGCTTTGAAGGCCGCGACCAGAGCCTGGTTCTTCGGATCCTGGTCGAACGACTTCGGCAGGGTCACCAGCAGACCTTCGGAAGCCGGGCCGGCGATTGCGGAGATTTCCTTGTTGCCGACGCCTTCAGGACCCATGAACTTGATGTTCAGGCCTTTCTCTTTGGTCTGACGCAGCAGCAGGCCCAGTTCCGGGTGGTAGCCGCCGTAGTAGACGAAGTCGACACCGGCTTGCTTGAGCTTGGCGATCAGCGCGGAGAAGTCCTTGTCGCCGGCGTTGATGCCTTCGAACAGGGCAACTTTGGTGCCTTTGCCTTCCAGGGTCTGCTTGACCGCGGTGGCGATGCCTTCACCGTACTGCTGCTTGTCGTGGATTACGGCAACGGTTTTCGGCTTGACGTGGTCGGCAATGAAGTTGCCGGCGGTCGGACCTTGCAGGCTGTCCAGGCCGATGGTGCGGAACACCAGTTGGTAGCCGCGGGCAGTGATTTCCGGGCTGGTGGAGGCCGCGGTAATCATCAGGATGCCTTCGTCTTCGTAAATGTCGGACGCCGGCTGAGTGGAGCTGGAGCAGAGGTGGCCAACCACGTATTTGACTTCGTCGTTGACGATCTTGTTGGCCACGGCCACGGCTTGTTTCGGATCGCAAGCGTCGTCGTACTTGACGCCTTCGAGCATGGCGCCGTTCACGCCGCCAGCCTTGTTGATCTGTTCGATGGCCATTTCGGCACCGATGAACTGCATCTCGCCGTACTGGGCAACAGCACCGGTAACCGGGCCGGCCAGAGCAATCTTGATGGTGTCTGCGGCCATCGAGTAGCTGGCCATGCCAGCCAGGGCCATAGCGGCGAACAACTTGGAAACGCTAGCCTTGTTCATAGTGCTCCACTCTTTTTAGTGTTTTCGTTGTTGTAATCCATGCGGCCAGATGCTGCAGGACCGGATCGGATACCTCGGTCATGCCCCCCGGCAACTGTACCGGCACAGTGTAGAACTCAGTTTCGCGGCTTGAAAAGCGGGTAGTTCGGGGCATGAAGGGGGTGTGTCGCTTAATTGAAATAAACGTACAGAATAACGGCGCGTCTTTTCAGTGACTGATGGGTCCTTGTGCGGGTGGCGGTTCGGTCTCGGGTTTGCCTGCCTGGAGGGCAGCGCTATCATGGCGCCGCCTTCCTCTTTGTATGTTTTTGCAGAGCAAACCATGACTGAACAACCTAGCACCCTCTATGCCAAGCTGCTTGGCGAAACTGCCCCGATCAGTTGGGAGGAGCTGCAGCCGTTCTTCGCCCGTGGCGCATTGCTGTGGGTGGCGGGGGCGCAGGATCTGGTCGAGATCGCCCTGGCCGTGGCCGAGGATGATCGTGGCAAAGTGGCGAGCTGGCTTGCCGAGGGCGCGTTGCGCAAGGTCGAGGTCGAGCTGGCCGAGGACCTGCTGGCCCGTGATCCGAAACTGTGGGCCGTGGTGGTGGCGCCCTGGGTGCTGATACAGGAGCGTGCCGGCGAGACGGTGGTGCACTGAAACAGCGCGCGGCCATCTTCTGCAGGGCGGTCTAGACTGAGCTTTTGCGTTCAATCAAGGAGAGTTGCCATGTTCGAACCGGGTCACCTGCACCGCGCCAGCCTGCCTGGCCAGATCGATTTTTCCATCGACCTGTATTACGAAGTTCGTCGCGACCCCAAGGAAGGGCAGATGATGCACTTTCGCATGGAGGGGCATGTTGCAGACAAGCCGTTCAAAGACGAGTTCGAGCTGCACCGTGATACCGCCTTCAATTTTGCCAGCGTGGCGACGCGGGTGGCCGCCAAGCATGGTCTGCCCACCAATCACAGCCTGATCATGCGGGGGCACGACGAGTTCGATCGCATGTTCGTGGATATCCGCGACAAGCTGGGGGCCCAGCCAGGCGAGACGGTGGATTTCGATCATCTGGAAAAAGACGGGCTGTAATGCCTGTCCCAGCAACCCCGGCCTTGTGCCGGGGTTGTGCATTTAGCGGTTAAGATAGGCGCCTTCGCTGTTCTGGAATCCCCTCTGATGTCTGCCAATCTTCCCGCCCTGGCTTTTGCCGGTATCGGCCTGATGGGCCTGCCAATGGCCAGACGCCTGCTGGCTGCCGGTTACCCTCTGCATGTGTGGAATCGTTCCGCCGACAAGTGTCAGTCGCTGTTGCATGCCGGGGCGCAATGGGTGACAACGCCCGCCGAGCTGTGTCGCGATGCTGGCGTGGTGATGCTGTGCCTGGCCGATACGGCAGCCGTGCGTGAGGTGGTCTTCGGCCCGGCCGGGTTAGTCGAAGGGGCGCGGGCCGGTCAGCTGCTGGTGGACTTCTCCAGCCTGGATCCTGCAGCAACCCGGGAAATGGCGGCCGAGCTGGAAGCGCGTACCGGCATGCGTTGGGTGGATGCGCCGGTTTCAGGCGGTACGCCCGGGGCCGAGGCCGGCAGCCTGGCGATCATGGCCGGCGGGCGCGAGGCGGATATCGAGCAGGTTCGCCCGGTTCTTGCTCATCTTGGTCAACGGTTGACGCGTATGGGCGATGTGGGCGCCGGGCAGGTGACCAAGGTATGCAATCAGATGATCGTGGCCTGCAATGCCCTGGTGATTGCCGAGGTTGTCGCCCTGGCGGAAAAGTCCGGTGTCGATGCCAGCCTGCTGGCACCGGCGTTGGCTGGCGGTTTTGCCGATTCGAAGCCCTTGCAGATCCTGGCGCCGCAAATGGCTGAGAGTCGCTTCGAGCCGGTCAAGTGGCACGTACGCACCTTGCTCAAGGATCTGGACGCTGCCGCCAAACTGTCTCGCGAGCAAGGTAGCGCCACCCCGATGAGTGGGCTGGCTGCGCAGCTGATGCGCCTGCACGGCACCCAGGGCCATCTAGAGCACGACCCGGCAACTCTGGTACAGCAGTACCGCGAGCAGCAATCATGAAAATCGCTGCCAATCTGTCCATGTTGTTCACTGATCTGCCATTGAGCGAGCGCGCCCAGGCTGCGGCCGCTGCCGGCTTCGACGGCGTCGAGATCCAGTTTCCCTACGAGCTGCCAGCCATTCGGCTGAAGGAAGCGCTGGAGCGTGCCGGCATGCCGCTGGTGCTGATCAACCTGCCGGCCGGGGATCTGATGAGTGGTGGCCCAGGCCTGGCGGCGGTGCCGTCACGTCAGGCTGAGTTCGACGCAGCGCTGCAGCAGGCCCTGACCTATGCGGCCATGGTGCGGCCGGCCTGCGTCAACGTATTGCCAGGGCGACTGGCTGAAGGGGTTGCCCGCCCCCAGGCGTTGGCCGCCCTGGTTGCCAACCTGCGTAAAGCGGCCGAGGCTTTTCAAGCGCTGGGCATTCGCGTGCTGTGCGAAGCCATCAATCCGCTGGATATGCCGGGTTTCCTGATCAACACCCCGGAGCATCTGGATGAGTTGCTGCGAGCGGTGAATCATCCCAACTGCCTCGCGCAGTTCGATCTTTATCACATGGCCCGGCAGGGGCTGGATATCGAGGCCGGGGTTCGGCTGCTGGCTGGACGCATCGGGCATGTGCAGTTTGCCGATTGTCCGGGGCGGGGGGAGCCGGGAACCGGTGAGTTTGATTTTGGTAAAGCAGTTGAGGCTTTAAAGCATTACGGCTATGGCTCGTGGTTAGGGGCTGAGTATAGAAATAGTGCTTCTGGAAGTTGCCTGGGTTGGTTGCCTGGCTGGCTGGATCGCTTAGGGCAGGGGAGCGTGTAGTGTGTCGTTGAAGGCGAACATAGTTGCCAGTTATGTAGGCCAGGTCTATGTAACTGGCGCAAGCATTTTGGCGTTGCCGTTATGCGTGAAGAATATGGGCATGGAAGCCTATGGCTTAGTTGGGTTCTTCACCATGTTGCAGGCATGGTTTGTCTTGCTGGATCTTGGTCTGACAGCCACAGTCGGGCGAGAGACCGCGCGCTTTCGTGGTGGAGTCTTGGGCTCGCTCGAATATCGACAAATTGTCCGCGCTCTTGGGGGGGTGTTTTTATTTGTTGCTTTGCTGGGTGGTGGCCTTTTATGGCTTGGGGCTGAGCGTATCAGTCGGGAATGGCTAAAATTTTCTAGTTTGACTCAGCAAGAAGTTGTGCTGGCTATAGAAATTATGGCGCTGATTGTTGCCATGCGCTGGGTCGGTGGTGGTTACCGGGGCGTTATTAATAGCTTCGAACGCATTGTGTGGTTGAGTGGATTCAACGTTGTCATCGCGACGTTGCGGTTTTTTGGGGTGTTGGGCTGGATGTGGTTGTTTGGATTCACGCCTTTTGTTTTTTTCTCTTATCAATTGGTTGTGGCGGTTCTTGAATTGCTCGGGCTGTTTGTTATGGTTCAGCGACTTTTGCCTGGCGTGATTCCCGCAGGTGCGATTGGCTGGTCACTGAGGCCAGTACGGCCACTTTTGTCGTTCACGTTGGCTGCAGCCTTCGCCTCATCCATATCGGTACTTATTACGCAGGCCGATAAGCTGGTGCTGTCGGGGATTTTGCCGCTTGCGGAGTACGGGCATTTCTCTTTGGCTGTGCTAGTGGCGGGAGGGATCTTCACAATTATAACTCCCGTGTCGAATACGGTTGTTCCGCGCATGACTCGGCTGTATGCAGAGGGCGATAAGGACGGGGTTGTCAGGATTTACCGTGCGGCGACTCGGCTGGTCAGTGCAATTGGTGGTGCGGCAGTTATTGTTTTATGCGTGTGTGCTGAGCCATTGCTCTGGATCTGGACTGGGGACTTACGGTTGGTGGAGGAAATTGCTCCAATAATGCGTTTGTATGCAATTGGCAATGGTTTGTTGATTGTTTCCGTGTGTCCGAATTATTTGCAGTATGCGTCAGGTCAGTTGCGCTATCACTTGTGGGGTAATGTTATCATGGTGTTAGTGCTAGTGCCGATGATGGTGTTGTTCTCCATGCGGTTCGGCATGAAAGGTGCGGCCTATGTATGGATGCTGGTTAACTTGGTTTATCTGGTGACGTGGATTGCTTATGTGCACTGGCGGCTTGTACCCGGCCTGTTTAGTAAGTGGCTGCTGGGTGACGTCATGCTGACTTGCCTGCCAAGTGTGGTTTTTTCAGTTGCGGTCTTGTTCTTTGGGGCTGTCTTTGAAAGTGTGGTGGCCAATATTATATATATAGCTGGCATTACTGCTGTGGTTTTGTTTCTTTCCCTGTGGGCGGTGCCTGAAGTTCGACAGTGGTCCTTTCGGATGTTTGCTCTTCTGATGATGAAGATGCGCGATGCGGGTTGATTTCGGTTTTCTTACCTGTGATTTTTAACGCCACGAAAATTTGGTGCGGAATGAATTTTATCTTTTTCTATAAAGGCTCTTATGCTGCGGCCCTGCGCGGGCCGGAAATGCGTTATGTGGCTGTGGCCAAGGAGTTGATGGCAAAGGGGCATTCAGTGACGCTATGCGGTAAGGCGGGTGGTGCCAGCGTTCCGTCGGGAGCTATTTTCGTCTCGGTGTCTAGGTTTTTTGCGCTACTGGCTGCTTTTTTTCGGGCAGACGTGATTGTGTTGCATGGCGGTGGTCCGTTGGTCTTGTTGTTGGCTATCTTGGCAGCCTTTCTCAATCGGCGAGTCATACTGGATGGCTATGCACCTTGCTGGATTGAGTTGGATGCTCTGGCTGCCGGTAGTGGTGTTTGGCTCAGGCTCAAACTGCTGGTTAAGTCCAGCTTCAATGTTGCACGTACATTTCTGGGTGGGCTGGTTTTCGATCTTGTTTTGGCTGCGAATAAGCGACAGTTGGATTTGTATCGCGGAATGGTCTCTCCTTTCATGGCGACTAGAAATTTCTCGCGTATTGTAGTTGTGCCGTTCGGTTGCGAGCAGGTTGAGGCGCTTTCAATACATGAAGGGCGTCACTTGCTTTCCAGCCTGGGGCAGGAATTCGACGAAACGGACTTTCTGATTGGTTGGTTGGGTGGGGCCTATGGTTGGTTCGATTTGGACTTTCTGCTGGGTGCTGTTTCTTCTGCGATTGTTCGGAATAAAAAAATCAAAATGGTTTTTTTCGGAGTTGACGCTGAAAGGCAACAGGAGCTCCTGAATAAAGTAGATTCATCCGTGCGGGTGAATATTATATTTCTCCCTTGGGTGGATTTCTCCAGGCGCCTGCAGTTCTGGTCTGCTTTTGATGTCTCTCTGGTGTGGGGGGGGCAGGGTTATGAAAACGATTATGCATCCCGTACACGTAATTTTGACTGCCTGTCGTTAGGTTTGCCGATAGTGCAGAATGAGGACGATGAGTGGGGTGGGCGATTAAGAGCGACTGGTGCGGGTTTGGTTTCGACAGCGCTTTCTTTGTCGGAGGATCTGTATCGTTTAAGCGCCTCGCCAGAAGAGCTGAAGGTGATGCGCAAGGCTATGATTTTGCTGGCTGATGAGTTTCGTTGGAGCATTTTTGCCGAATCTCTCATGCGGCATATCGAGCGCCCTGTAATATCACCTATAAGAAGGGCATTTGGTTTGCTTGGTTTCCTGTTGGCTCTGCCGGCGCTACTGCTTTTCTTTGTGCTTAATATGGCATCAATCATTTTTTGTGCGCCGTCATCCAATGAATCGTAAATTGAATATATTGGGCACTCGTGGAGTGCCCGCTCAACATGGTGGTTTTGAAACGTTTGCCGAGAGTCTGGCGGTTTTCCTTGTGAAACGCGGATGGGCGGTTACCGTATATTGCCAAGAAGAAGATGGCGCCGCACCGTGGGAAAGCGAATGGCAGGGAGTGCGACGCATTCATATCCCGGTTAAGGGGCAAGGTGCGCTTGGGACTATTGTCTTCGACTGGCGGGCGACTTGGCACGCTTTGTCCCAAGAGGGGCTATTTCTTACTCTGGGCTATAATACGGCGGCCTTCAACTTGCTACAGCGCCTGAAAAGGCAGGTCAATGTCATTAATATGGATGGCATCGAATGGCGTCGCGACAAGTGGGGCATTATCGCTAAGACCTGGTTCTGGCTGAACGAGCGTATTGGTTGTTGGGTCGGTAATCATCTGGTCGCGGATCATCCGCAGATCAAAACGCACCTGGCGACACGTGTGAGTGAAAACAAAATCACCATGATCCCCTAT
>JBOFCR010000031.1:0-7582 GCA_051646165.1 Pseudomonas sp.
GCTCTCGCCGCCGACCGAGGTGTTGAAGCTGATGCCGAACAGGTCGCGCTTCTCCAGGTACTCGGCGTAGTAGCGCGAGCTGCTGGCATCGGGCAGCGCACCGACCACCGGCAAGGTCAGCGGCTGGCCAACTGTCATGCCGATCATCGGCACCTGCATGCTGTAGCGCAGGTAGTAGAGGCCCAGCTCGGTGTCGTTCAGCTCCGGCACGTACCAGCGCAAAGCCAGGCCGTACTGCGCCGAATCGTCCGCATCGACGTCCTGGGCGCGCGGCATGAAGGTCGTGGGAATGTAACTACCCAACAGCGTGCTGATCAGGCCGGGCGGCAGGCTGTCGAGATAAGCCTGGGCGGCAGCCGGGTTGTCGAAGGCCGTGGCCGCGCCCGCCAAGCCGGTGGCCTGCTCCTGCAGCGGCGAAACGGCCAGGTAGTCGCAACCTTCGCCCAGCGGGTCGAGGGTCGAGTAGTAGGTGCCGCAGGGGTCGATCTTCGAGGCTTCCCAGGCCTTGCCGGGTTGCCAGTAGCCTTCCACCGTGAGGTTGTCGCGCAGCTCGTAGGAGCCGGAGATCATGAAGGTCGGCATGTAGGCCTCCTTCACTTCCGAGCCGGGCGCGCGCAGGGCGTTGATGTCCACCGGGTTGGTCGCGCCGATGCCATTCTGATAGAACAGCGACTCGCCCCAGTTGATCACCTGGCGGCCCAGGCGGGCATTGAGGTCGCGCTCGTTGACCGTCCAGCTGCCGTAGACGAAGGCATCCAGCAGATCGGCGCTGGAACCGGCTTCGTCGAGGCCGTCGTCGCTGATCTCGCGGTGGCTGCGCGAGTCGTCCTTCAGCTCGAAATCGTAAAAGGCGCGGCCACGTACGAATACGCCGTAGCGGTCCTGGTAGCGCAAATCCATTTCCGAAACGATCTTGGCCACTTCGGAGAACAGCGCGCCTTTCTTGAAGTTGAGGTTGCCGTCGTCGGAGTTGATCAGCCCCCCATTGCTGCCCGTACCGCCGTTGGCACGGGCGATCAGTTTGTCGTCCTGCCCCTCCATGCGGTAGCTCACGCCGTAGGACACGGTGCTATCCAGGGAGGTAGCCCAGTCCCCCGAACGCACCTGAAACGCCTGCGCTGCCCCTAGCGGCAGCGTACCGAGCAGTGCCAGGCCGGCTGCCGCCAGGCCTCTTCCTTGGTTTGTCACGATGACCTCCAGCTGTTGTTTTTATTGGAATCGGAACATCGGTTCCGAAACAATTTAGCCGGAGTTTTCTGCCCTGGCAAGCTGGTTGCGTTATTTTCTTGCCGGTGCCAAACCCAGTTAGCTTCCCCACCCATCGAATGCCGGAATACTGGCGCCAATTTTTCGAGCAATCACAACCATCCCGAGGTTTACTCCGCTTTCTTCCACAGCAAGCAGGAGCAGGTCCATGTCGACTGTTCGCCGCGCCCATCGCTTCATCACCCCCCTCCTCATCTGCGCCACTCTGGCAGGCACCCCGGCCCTGGCCGCCTCACGCTGCAGTGAAAAGGCGCAGACCGCCAGTGCTCCGGCCACGCTGAGCTGCCCCTCGAAAGTGCTACAGATCGACTCCGGCTCCGCCGGCCAGCGCCGGGTGGTCTATCAGGTGCCCAGCGGCACGCCGCCCTCCGGCGGCTGGCCGGTGGTATTGCTCTACCACGGCTCACTGACCAAAGTGAGCAACTTCACCTACACCAGCGACATGCCCTTCGGCAGTTATTACCAGGGCCAGCTGGTACAGAAGCTGCTCGACCATGGCTACGCAGTGCTCGCCCCCAATGCCCTGACGGCGGCAGATGCCTGGGAAACCAACGCCAATGCGTTCGCCAGCGACTACAGCCAGAGCAACGACTACCTGTTCTTCAACAACCTGTTCGCCGCCATCGCCAAGGGCAGCTTCGGCCCGCTCAACAGCCAGCGCCAGTACGCCGCCGGCATCTCCAGCGGCGGCTATAACAGCAGCCGCATGGCGGTGTCCTTCCCCGGCAAGTTCCGCGCCCTGGCCATCCAGTCGGCGTCCTACGCCACCTGTGTCGGCGCGCGTTGCACATTGCCCACCACGCTACCGGCCAACCATCCGCCAACCCTGTTCGTACACGGCATGGCCGATCGCGTGGTGCCCTGGAGCAGCATGCAGCCCTACCATGACCGCCTGCTCTACCAGGGCATCGATACCGCGCTGTACAGCGAACCGAGTGGCGGCCATCAGTGGTTCGCCGCCTCCCCGGGGCAGATCTTCGACTGGTTCACCCGCCACCCCTGACGCTCCCTCACCACCCGGCCAATATGCCGGGTGGTGAGGGATCAAGGCGCAGGCTCTAACTCGCAGTATTCACCACCCAACAAACCATCCGGATGGTGCAGCCCGCGTCATTCGTGGCCTAGAAGAACTTGACGGAATCGGAATTCCTGTTTCTATTTGTGGCGCGACAACCACAATAACAACGGAGATTCCGCCATGCGCCTTTCCCGCTCCCTGCTTGCCTGTCTATCGCTATGCACTGCTCTGCTGCACGACGCCGCCCTGGCCGATTCGCGCTGCAGCGAGAAGGCCAAGAGCCTGCTGAGGCCCGCCGAGGTCAGCTGCAGCTACCAAACCACCTGGATCGACTCCGGCATAGTCGGCGCCCGCCAGGTGATCTACCAGACCCCCGTGGGCAGCGCGCCGGCCGGCGGCTGGCCGGTGGTGCTGATCTACCAGGGCTCGTTCTTCCCACTCGACGACTTCACCTACACCAGCAACCTGCCCTTCGGTGGCTACTACGAAGGCAAGCTGGTGCAAACCCTGCTCAACAACGGCTATGCGGTGATCGCGCCGAGCGCACCGGCCGACCTGTTCTGGCAGACCAATATCCCCGGCCTGGCCCAGGCCTATGAGCTGACCACCGACTACGACTTCCTCGGCAATGTGCTGGAGGCCATCGGCAACGGCCACTTTGGTTCGCTCAACGCCCAACGCCAGTACGCCACCGGCATCTCCAGCGGCGGCTACAACAGCAGCCGCATGGCGGTGTCCTTCCCCGGCAAGTTCCGCGCTCTGGCCGTGCAGTCCGGCTCCTACGCCACCTGCTCCGGGCCGCTGTGCGTGGTGCCCGAACTGCCGGCCGACCACCCGCCCACCCTGCTCCTGCACGGTTTCGTCGACGCCGTGGTGCCGTGGTGGACGATGGACCTGTACTACGACCGCCTGCTCTACCAGGGCATCGAAACCCAGCGCTACACCGAGCCGCTGGGCGGCCACGAATGGTTCGCCGCCTCGCCGGCCAAGGTGCTCGCCTGGTTCAACGCCCACCCCTGATCGCACCGCGCGGGAGGCCCACGGTCGCCCGCGCGTGCTCTCTCAACCGGTTCGACAGGCAATGCCAGGGCACGCGACCCGGGCCGGTCGGGCCTCTGGAGTTCGTATGCTGCCCCGACTGTTCAACCTGCTGCTGTGTGCAGGTCTCACCCTGTTCTGCACCACCTTGTCCGCCAGCGAAGCGAGCGCCGGCAGGGCGCATCTGCACCAGCTGCAACTCGCCCTGCAAGGCACGCTCGGCGATTTCTACCTGCTCTACGGCGTCGACAACGACCCGCTGCACGGCCAGTCGCTGGAACGACGCCTGGAGGCCACCAACCTTCATCTCGAGATGCTCGACGAACTCGCCAGTTCTCCAGCCGACCCCAGTCTCGAACAGATCCGTCAGCAGTGGCCGGCCTACGCCGAGCTGTTGCGTCGCCTGAGCGCCAGGGTGCAGGAACAGGGCGAGCTGGATGGCAACGCCCTCGTCGAACTGATCCAGCGCAACAGCCTGCTCATGGCGCTCTGCGCCGCGCTGCAGGCCAGCCAGTCGCAGACGGACGATCCTCTGGCGCAGCGCAGCAATGCGCTGGAACTGCAGCTGCAGAGCCTGACCACCAGCTACATCGCCTATAGCATCGGCGCCAATTCGCTGGGTGGCGACGGCCAGGCAATCGACCAGTTGGCCAGGCAGTTCGAGGGCGAGCTCGGCGCATTGCGGCAACCGCTGGAAACTCCGCAATACCAGCGCCTGCGGGAAGCCATCCAGGCCAAATGGCGCTACATCGAACCGGCACTACGCAACTACCAGAAAAGCGCCATCCCCTCCCTGGTCAACCACTACAGCGCGCGCATCATCGAGAACCTGGCGCGCCTGCAACTGGCCAGCCAGGCCCCGGCTACTCCCTGAGTCGGCACGCATCCATACCATGGCGCAGGGCCTCCTCATCCTGCGCCACGGGGAAGATCAGCTCCAGCCGTGAGTCCTTGCGCCACTCGCTGCTGCGCCAGTGCGGCACCTCGCCATTGAGGGCATTGGCCGACAGCCAGCCGGCATTGGTCTGCAGCACCAGCTTGGCCCGTTGCCAGGGCAGGCTGGCCAACCACTGCTGAACCTGCAGCAGCTCGAAGCGCTGGCTGGGATGCCAGCGCCAACCGATGCTCCAGCCTTCAGCCTGCTGCTGGACCTGGCAGATCGGCTGCCCCGGCTCCAGCCACAGACTGCCTATTGGCGAGCTGGACGCCGCCAGACTCAGCTCGCTCTCCGCCGCGCCGGCCCGAGCGGTATGCCCAGGCAGCTGGGGGAAGTCGATTCGACCCTGGCTGGTCCACAGCAGCGGCAGCTCTGGCAAACGGGCAGCCAGGGCACTGCGCGCCTGCTGATCAAGCGTTTCCGCCTTGTTCAGCAGCAGCAAGCCGGTTTCCGCCGGCAGCTCCGGCAACGCCGCTCCGGCCAGCAGGGCGGCGGCATCCAGCACCAGCACCGGCGGCTGCAGGGCCAGCACGCCCTGCCAGGGCGGCTCGCCCAGCTGGCGCAGCAGCTCGACCGGATGGCCCAGACCGGACGGCTCGATCAGCAACCGGTCAGGCCGCGCCTGGCGCAGCAGCCGCGCCAGGCCAACCTGGAACGGCGCACCGTTGACGCAACACAGACAGCCACCCGGCACTTCGGCCAGGCCGATGCCCTCTGCGTCAGTGGTCAGCAGGGCGGCGTCCAGGCCGATCTGGCCGAATTCGTTGATCAGCACCGCCCAGCGCTCGTCCGCCGGTTTCTGCGTCAGCAACTGGCGGATCAGGCTGGTTTTGCCGGCGCCCAGGGGGCCGGCGATCAGATGGGTCGGGATATGGCTCAGCATCTGCCTATGGTGCGGTTTTGCCGGCGCGCGGAAAAGGCTAAAGTCGCGGCTTTGATCCGGAGGTGGGCGGGATGCGTGCGATTGTGGCGATGCTGTTGCTGGGGTTGGCCGGCCAGGCCTGGGCTGATGCCTGCGTGGTGCACAGCCAGGGCAGCCAGGTGGATGTGAAGGTCTGCCTGCAGAACCGCAGCATTCCGGAAAACCTGTTCCGCAGCGGTTTCTGCCAACCACAGCTGCAGGGGCAGAAAGCCGAGGTTAGCTTCGCCCCCCAATGCCCTGCCGGCGCCTTCGGTGAATGCCGCAACGCCAAGGTCAGCGGCGGCATGCCCTACCAGCAGGACATCTTCTACTACGGCGTGGCCAGCGATGCGCGCTACCTCAAGCCGGCCTGCGAGCAGCAGAGCAAGGGCGTGTGGATGGCGCGCTGAGCGCCGCACTACTTCTCTTCAAGCCGCCTGTTCGAGCCAGGCGCCGAACGGGTCCGGCCACTGCGCCCAAGTCTGCGGGCCCGCCACCATTTCCGCCTGGCTGAGCAGGCAGGCATCCAGCTCCGCACGCAGCCGGGCAAAGTCGATGTGCTGGCCGATGAACACCAGCTCCTGACGGCAATCGCCGACATCCACTGTCCAGTGGCGCAAGATCGTCTGCCGCCCCTCCTCATCCTGCGGCCATTGCTCACGTGGCACGAAGCGCCACCAGCGCCCGGCATGGCTCACCCGCATCAACCCGCCGGCCTGTGACCAGCCGCCAGCCTCCTGCGGCTTGCTGGCCAGCCAGAAATAACCCTTGGAGCGCAGCAGCCGGCCGTTGCTCCACTCGCCATCGAGGAAGGCGAAGAAGCGCTGCGGATGAAACGGCCGCCGCGCCTGATAGGCCATGGAAGCAATGCCGTACTCCTCGCTCTCCGCCACGTGCTCGCCACGCATCTCGCGCAGCCAGCCCGGCGCCTCGGCCGCACGCTCGAAGTCGAAGCGACCGGTCGCCAAGATCTTCTCCAGCGGCACCGCCCCCATGCACATCGGCTGGATCTCGGCCTGGGTGTTGAGGCGGCGCAGGATGGCCTGCAACTCGGCCAGCTGGCTAGCCTCGATCAGATCGGTCTTGCTGATCAGCAGCACATCGGCGAACTCCACCTGCTCGATCAGTAGGTCGGTGATCGAACGCTCGTCGTCCTCGCCCAGGCTCTCGCCACGGCTGACCAGGCTCTGCGCCTCGTTGTAGTCACGCAGGAAATTCACCCCGTCGACCACCGTCACCATAGTATCCAGACGCGCCAGGTCGGCCAGACTCTGTCCCTGCTCGTCGCGGAAGGTAAAGGTCTCCGCCACCGGCAATGGCTCGGCGATGCCGGTGGACTCGATCAGCAGGTAATCGAAGCGGCCCTCGCGGGCCAGGCGACTGACCTCCTCCAGCAGATCCTCGCGCAGGGTGCAGCAGATGCAGCCATTGCTCATCTCCACGAGTTTCTCATCGGCACGGTTCAGGCTGACATCACGCTGAACTTCGCTGCCATCGATATTGATCTCGCTCATATCGTTGACGATAACCGCCACCCGCAATTGCTCGCGATTCCTCAGCACATGGTTGAGCAAGGTGCTCTTGCCGGCCCCCAGAAAGCCGGACAGGACGGTGACGGGCAGGCATTTATCCATGGTGGACTCCTCGGTGATCACGGACATGTTTCTCGCGTTGTTCCTGGCGCATCCTGGCCTTGCTGCCAAGGCACGCCGTTGGGCTCAGCAGCAGGCGACGCGAGCCAATCGCTTTCTTATTTTTGTTATAACATAACCAAACATACTTAATACAACCGTAATCGGACGGGCACCACCACACGCCACCTGCTGCAGGTCAGCCCGCGCCCCCTTTTCTACCGGGGTAGCCATCCAGGCGGTATTGCTCACCCGTTCATTGTCGAACGAGTGGAGACGCAACGTAGATAGGGGTTTCACGTGGAACGGCCGCGCAGACACCGGCACACCAGGTCGCACGCTGCAATCGATCTAGGTGTAGATCTGCCCGCGACTCGGGCAATTCATGGCTGCCGTCGACATGAACGCAACTCGCCATGGGAAACCCGTGTGCTCGATGAGTCACCAACGCCAACGCCGTGCCCAACCGAGCACCGCACGACAGCGCCTTGCCTGGGTCGGCAAGGCAGTAAGTTCGCAAAAGTTGGCGCCTGTCACATAGAGCAATGCGTCACCCCATATAAATGTGACTCAGCACTAACTAATAAGTAAGCATTAACTTACACAGCGCTTTCCATATATCCAATCGCGATTAAACAACTTCCGCCAATAAAAACAGCCCCACAACTTCCTAACCATCCAATCAACTTTAATAAAAGTTAATCTCCCGCTTGCAATCCAGATCACACTTTAAGCCCTTGCCCGCCACAGACCACGCGACTAGGATGCCCACCGCATAAGGGCCGTGCGCA
>JBOFCR010000037.1:0-29998 GCA_051646165.1 Pseudomonas sp.
GCGCCGGCAGCAGGTTGCCGCAGGCGATCAGCAGGTTGAAGAAACCGAGGAAGATCGCCACCGGGCCGTAGTAGCCCAGGTCATCGCCCAGCAGCGGCACCGGCAGCAGCACCAGCGCCGCCACGCCAAATTGCGCGAGCACCCCGCCCCAGGCCACTTTCACCTCGTCGAGGAAGTCGGCCGGCTTCTGGAAATGGCACAGGCCGTGGAAGAAGCCCAGCTGCACGGCGAACACTTTCAGGCCCAGGCGATGGGCAACGCAGGCATGGCCCCACTCGTGGACCAGGATGATCGCCAGGTAGCAGACCGTCGCCACCAGCCCATACAGCCCGTATTCCGCCGCCCAGATCAGGCAGAGCCCGGCAAACAGCCCCACCGACCAGTGCAGGAACACCGGCGCGCCGTAGATGCGCAGCCCGGGCACCAGCTGGTGGCCATTGTTCATGCCGGCTCGCCGACCTCGGCCAGCACCCGCAGCTGGCTGCTGATGGCCAGGCCATCCAGCTCGGCCAGGTACTCATCCAGTGTCAGCAGCCCCAGGCAGGGCATGGCGCCACGCGCCGGCAAAGTGCCGGCGGCCAGCTTGCGCACCAGGGCCACGGCGGCCATGCAGGGAATGTTCGGCCCGTCGTTGTGCAGGGCCTGTAACTCCCAGCACAAGGTCTGCGCCTTGCCGTTCGGGTCCAGTCCGCGCAGGCGCACGAACATGCCGCTCAGGCCGTCACCGAAGGGCTCCAACGCCAACGCACCACGGCGCAAAAAACCGGCCAGCGGCACGCCACTGCGCAACAGCCGGCCACGGACCAGCCAGGACAGCAGCCAGGTACCGAACTGGGTGACGCGCAGACCCACACCCGCAGAGAAGTGCACGCTGCGCACCCCGGGATAGCGTGCGGGGAACAGTTCGAGGTCAGGAATATCGCAGTTGCCCACCCAGCGCCGGCCCAGCGGCGCGGCGAAGTCATGGGCGCTGAGATCTTGCCAGCCATGCACGGTCTGCCAGCTGCCGCCGCGCCATTGCCGGAACGACTTGCCGCAGTAGTTGAGCACCGCCGCCAGGGTCGATACGCCCGGGGTCTTTTCCGAGGAGCTGATACCGTGCCAGATCTCATCCAGGCGCGAGAAGCGCGGCAGCAGACGGTCGACCACCCCGGCCGCCAGCGCCGGCACCGAACTGGCACCACTGCAGATCAGCACATCGGCAGCGCGCGCTGCCTCGTCCAGGGCGCCAATGCCACAGACGAACTCGCGCGCATCGGCCAGGTCGGCATAGTGCATGCCAGCAGCGATGCAGGCCTGAGCCACCCGGTAGTCCTGGTTCTGGAACGGCCCGGCGGTGGAGATCAGCATGTCGGCGCCCAGCTCGCGCAAATGCGCGGCCAGGTCCGCATCGTTCATGTCCAGTTGCAAGGCCTCGGCCCCGCAATCCTGCGCCAGTGCCTGCGCCTTGCTAAGGTCACGCCCGGCCACCCACACGCGCAGGCCGCCGATGGCACGCAGACGCCGGACGATTACCGTGCCGAAGTTGCCGTAGCCACCCAGCACCACCACCGCGAAGTCCTTTTCCACCTCGACCACTCCTGTGTCAAACAGCCTCGGCGCTGTCGGTATTGAATTGCAGCTCGGCCAGTCGCGCATACAGCGGGCTGCTCGCCACCAGTTCGCTGTGACTGCCGATGGCCACCAGCTTGCCGTGCTCGATCACCGCGATGCGGTCAGCGCTCTTCACCGTGGCCAGGCGATGGGCGATCACCAGGGTGGTGCGCCCGCTCATCAGTTGCGGCAGGGCCTGCTGGATCAGGTGTTCGCTTTCCGCATCCAGTGCGCTGGTGGCCTCGTCCAGCAGCAGGATAGGCGCATCCACCAGCAGCGCACGGGCAATCGCCAGGCGCTGGCGCTGGCCGCCGGACAGGCCCAGGCCGGCATCGCCCAGGTGGGTCTGGTAACCCTGCGGCAGGCGCTGGATAAATTCATGGGCATGCGCGGCCTTCGCCGCCGCCTCGACCTCGGCCTGACTGGCCTCGGGTTTGCCGTAGCGCAGGTTGTCTTCCACGGTGCCATAGAACAGCGCCGGATTCTGCGAAACCAGGGCGAAGCAGCGGCGCAGGTCGGCCGGATCGAGCTGGTCGATGGCCACGCCCTCGACCAGGATGCTTCCGGCCTGCGGGTCGAAGAAGCGCAGCAGCAGGTCGAACAGGGTCGACTTGCCGGCGCCGGACGGGCCGACCAGGGCCAGGGTTTCGCCGGCGCGCACCTGCAGGTCGATGCCATCCACGGCGAAATGCCCGGGACGCGAGGGATAGGCAAAGCGCAGCGCCTGCAGCTCGATTTCGCCACTGACCCGCTCGGGCAGCTGCAGCAAGCCCTCGGCCGGCGGTTTGATCTCATTGCTGGTCTGCAACAGCTCGGCGATGCGTTCGGCAGCGCCGGCGGCGCTTTGCAACTCGCCGATCACCTCGCTGACCGCACCAAAGGCCATGCCGACGATCAGGCTGTAGAACACGAAAGCCGCCAGGTCACCGCCGCTGATGCGCCCGGCGATCACATCCATACCGCCGACCCAGAGCATCACCCCCACCGCGCCGAGCACCAGCACGATGACCACGGTGATCAGCCAGGCACGCTGCTTGATGCGCTTGCGCGCCGTGTCGAAGGCCGCTTCCACGGTCTGGCCGAAGCGCGCCTGGTCCTGGGCCTGGTGGTTGTAGGCCTGCACCGTCTTGATCTGCCCCAGGGTCTCACCGACATAGCTGCCGACATCGGCCACGCGGTCCTGGCTCTGTCGCGACAACTCGCGCACGCGCCGACCGAAGATCAGGATCGGCGCCACCACCAGCGGCAGCGCGACGATAACGATGGCGCTGAGCTTGGGGTTGGTGAAGAACAGCAGGCCGATGCCGCCGACCATCATGATGATGTTACGCAGCGCCATCGACAGCGAGGAACCGATCACCGTCTGCAGCAAGGTGGTATCGGCGGTCAGCCGCGACTGGATCTCCGAGGCGCGGTTGCTCTCGTAGAAGCCCGGGTGCAGGCCGACCAGGTGGTTGAACACGCGCTTGCGGATGTCGGCAACGAAGCGCTCGCCGATCCACGACACCAGGTAGAAACGGGTGAAGGTGCCCAGCGCCAGGGCCAGCACCAGCACGAAAAACAGCCCGATCGAGTGGTTCAGCGCCTCCTGCGACTGGGTCGCCAAGCCCTGGTCGACCAGCAGGCGAATACCCTGGCCCATCGACAAAGTGATGGCGGCGGTGAACATCAGCGCCAGCAAGGCGCCGATCACCCGCCAGCGGTACGGCGCGACGAAACGATTGGCCATGCGCAAGGCATTGCGTTGGCGGGCGGAAAGCAGCGATGGCATGGGCTCTCGCAGATGGGCCGCGGCCCAGGTAGGGAATCATCAAGCATGCCGCCTGAGCGGCGGGTATCAGCAGCAGATGGGGGCGCAGCCAGACAAATCAAGGCACTCAGCCTTGCAGGAAGCGCCCGTTGTGGTCGGCAGAGGGCAACAGGCAAGTGTCATAACGACCGAACAGGCGATAGCGGTTCAGCGCGATGCGATCGTAGGCCCAGTCGCGCAGCATGCGCGGTAGCACCCGCAGCCAGGCTGCCCAACGCCACGGCGCCGGCAGTTGCGCCACGATGCGCAGCACCGCGTCCGAGCGCACGAACAGCTCGGTGCCTTCGACATAGGCCATGGTGTCGAAGTGGTCGGTCGGCAGACCGAACCACTGCAACAACGCCTGGCCTTCGGCGGACTGCACCGAGCACAACTTGAACAGGCGCTCGCGGTCATGGCGGATAAGGAACTTCGCCCAGCCGTTGCACAGCTTGCACACGCCATCGAACAACACCACGCGGTCGCCGGGCTGGATGGCAGGAGGTAAGGCGGACGAGGTCATGGCGGCGCGGCTCAGGATGAAGGGAAGCGATAGTGGCCGATGATCGTGAAGCGCAGCAGGATGTCCTCTTCACGTGTACCACGGCCGATATTGTGCAGCACCAGCGGTACGCCGTCGGCGCCCTGGCGGTCGGAAACGATGCCGATGTGGGTCAGGCCGCGGCCCAGGTTCCAGGTCACCACATCGCCGGCACGGTAGGCCGCCGGCTGCTGGCTGATCGGTTGCGCCAGGCCCTGGCGGCGCAGCCAGGCCATCAGGTTGGGCACGCGGCGGTGATCGATATTGCTGTCCGGGCGCTTCAGCCCCCAGCTCTGCGGGTAACTGGAGAAATGCGCGGCCATGTCCTCATGCACCGCCTTCTGCAGGTCCAGCCCCTGGCCACGCAGGGCGCGGATCAGCACATCGGTGCACACCCCGGTGCTCAGCGGCACGTCGCCGTTCGGGTAGGCCAGGCGCCGGTAGACCGGATCGTAACCTAGGGTCACGCCGACCTGGCTGCGGGCGGCGCTGACCAGGGCGGCCGGATCGACCGGCGCAGCCTGGGCGAGCAAGGCGGCACCAAGTAGCAGGCCCGCCAGCAAAAAGCGCAACACCGGCATCAGGGTTTGCCTCCGGGAAAGCACGGCAGTTCGTCGCCGATATCCCACCAGTTGGCTTTGCTGGCCACATGGTAATGCGCCTCGACGCGGCTAAGCAGCTCACCCTCCAGCATGCCGGCACGGACACGCAACACGCCCGGCAGTTTGTCGGTATGGCTGTAGATCGGCGAGCCGCAGTCGCCACAGAACACCCGTCGCTTGCCCGGTGAAGACTCGAAAGCCTTCAGCCGCTCGCTGCCCGCCAGCAGCTCGAAAGCATCCTGCGTCACCGGAATATTGCTGGCGAACGCCCCGCCCTGGGCCTTGCGGCACTGGCTGCAATGACAGGCCTGGATCGGCGCCAGCTCGCCGTGAATACGAAACTTCACCGCCCCACACAAACAACTTCCCTGGTACATGCGTTGCCCTCCCTACCCTAAGGTTACGTGCCCTGCCCACCCCAGCCCAGCGGATACAGCAGTTCTTCCTTGTACCCCGCCCACACCCGCAGCGCGTCGGGGAAGCTCTCGTCCAGCGCCGGGTCGCCGCTGTCCACCAGCAGCGGCCGACCCTCCAGGGTGCCGAGCTTGCGTTTGGTGGCAATCACCCGCAGGTGCTCCAGGCCAATGGCGCGCAGTACGCGCGGGCTGATCTGCTGGTTGCCACGACCGATGATATGGCCCTGGCCGCCGATGGCGGTGACCAGCAGGCGCGTCGGGTGGCCATCAACCAGCTCGAACAGCTGCGCCTCGGTCACATCTCGGGCCAGCACGGCGCCGTTCTCGATCACATCGACGCCCAGCAGCGTGGTCTCCAGGCCGAGGTTTTCGGCCAGGCCATGCAGGGTCGAGCCCGGGCCGAACACGTAGCGCACGCCCTCTTCCCAGCTTTCCTGCAACCAGTCGGCGATATCCACCAGCACCAGCTCCTCGGACTCCATGCCAGCCTGCTTCACATGCTGCATGAACTCGCCCTCCACCGGCACGCACAGCTCACCGTACCAGCGCGCGCTGACCTTGCCGTCACGCAGCGCCGCTTCGTCGAGGTCGCGTACTTCGCCGCTGGACAGGCGTACCAGGCCGCCCTCGACCAGGCGCCGGGCCATTTCACCGGCGGCACGCGGACTGATGGCGTAGACCCCGGAGTGGATCTTCACCCCGGCGGGAATACCCAGCACCGGCTGATCCTCGCGCGCCACCGCGCAGACATCGCGCGCCGTACCGTCGCCGCCGGCGAACAGCAGCAGCGCGCAACCGCTGTCCTGCAGCAGCTGCACGGCCTGGCGGGTATCGGCGGCGCTGGTCGCGCCTTCGCCCAGCTGGCCCAGCACGCGATGGGCGTAGCCCAGCTCGACCAGAAGATCGGCGCCCATGGGGCCGGGGAAGGTCAGAAATTGCAGGCGCTCGGCCACCGGTCGCAGGCACTCAAGGGCGATGCGCGTGCGCTCGGCGGCACGCGGCGTGGCGCCCCGGGCCAGGGCTTCGGCGGCCACGCCATCGCTGCCCTTGAGCGCTGCCGGGCCGCCCAGGCCAGCCAGCGGGTTGATGATCAGTCCCAGGTGAAACAGGCTCATTCACGCTCCGATTGATAGCCACAGGATGCTGCGCGGATTGTGCCCAAGCGCGGCCGCCCCGGCCATCGCTCTCGGATAAAAGCGCACCCCAAAAGCTCCTTGCGGGATAGTTCCACGGCACATGGCGCGA
This sequence comes from Pseudomonas sp., assembly GCA_051646165.1. GTDB lineage: Bacteria > Pseudomonadota > Gammaproteobacteria > Pseudomonadales > Pseudomonadaceae > Aquipseudomonas. Next base: position 6,187 of record JBOFCR010000037.1, read on the forward strand.
GCGCTCAACTGTCACTGCGCATTCATCTGGGCGATCTAGACTGCGCGCAATCACCGGCTTAAGGAGACAGCCCATGCAACAGCAAGACAACGCCAACGTTCAGCACAGCGTGAACCGGATCAAGTCCCAGCGGATGGTCGTCGGTGCCATCATCGATGCCCAGGGCCGTGAAGTACCGATCACCGAGCAGATGATTCTGCAAGCCTGCCGCGAACTGGAAAAAAGCGCGCAGAGCATGTCCCGCCGCGCCTGAACCCCTGAGAACCTGTTTACGATCTTCTGAATTAGAGCCAGACGAGGCAAAAGTGGCCGAAAAAGCGCAGTTTACGAGGTGTAAATGAGCATTTTGAGGCCACTTTTAACGCGGTATGGCCGCGAGTCAGGAGATCGTAAACAGGTTCTGAGAACCTGTTTACGATTTTTTCGTGGCCTCAGCACAGAATAAGTTGGCCTCAATGGCATACCGCCGGCGCGGAACCTGTAGGCTGGGTTAGCCGCGCTGACCGTTGCCCGTGTTGACCGGGTTACGCCGCCGCCAATCCGGTGCCCAAACTGAACATCATGAGGCGGCTAACCCAGCCTACGCTCGAGGCGTGGGGCGCAATTGCATAGCCCGAAAAAATCGTAAGGTTCTGCGGGCAACGCCAGAACCCAGGCAGGCATGGCGTTGTCGCTCCAGCACGGTTACAGCAGCGTGCCGCCCAGCGCCGCGACCAGCTGCGCCAGGTGCGGCGCCTCACCACTCAGGCGCACCTGCAGACCATCGATCTCGCGGCGGTAGGGATAGTGCTTGCGCAGGGCATCGAAGGCCGCCTTGCGCTGGCTCGCATCGCCGGCCAGGGAGCGGCGGAAATCGGCGTCGTCACGGCGCGGGTCGTACACCGCCCGGCACAAGCTGGCCAGCGCCCAGTCGATAGCCGCGTCTTCGTGCAGCTGCAGTTCGCCCAGCCAGGCCGGCGGCAGCAGATCGGCCAGTTGCACCTGCTCATCCAGGCCCATGGCCCGGCAGTAGGCCTGGTAGATCTGCGCGGTGCCGCGCAGCTTGCCGTCCAGGCTGTAGCCGGCAATATGCGGCGTGGCGATACGGCACAACGCGGCCAGTTCGGGGTCGGCCAGCGGCTCGCCTTCCCACACGTCCAGCGCCGCCAGCAACCCGGCGCCGCCCTGCAGATGAGCCTTCAGCGCCGCGTTGTCGACCACCGCGCCACGGCTGGCATTGATCAGCCAGGCACCGGGCTGCAGTTGTTGCAGCTGCCCGGCACCGATCAGGTGACGGGTGCCGGCATCCAGCGGCGTGTGCAGGCTGATCACATCGCACTCGGCGAGGATGCTCGTCAGCTCAACGAAGTCGCCGCCCTCGGCCGCCTGGCGCGGCGGATCGCAGACCCGCACGTCCCAGCCCAGACCGCGCAGCACTTCGACTAAGCGGCCTCCGACCTGGCCGGCGCCAACCACTCCATAGCGCAGCTCGGGCAGTTTCGCCCCGGTACTTTCCGCCAGGGCCAGCAGGCAGCCCAGCACGTAATCCACCACGCCGCGGGCGTTGCAGCCGGGGGCACTGGACCAGGCGATGCCGGCCTCGGCGAAGTAGTCCAGATCGAGATGGTCGGTGCCTATGGTGCAGGTGCCGACGAAACGCACCCGGCTGCCTTCCAGCAAGGCACGGTCGACCCGGGTCACCGAGCGCACCAGCAACACCTCGGCATCGCCCAGAGCGGCGCGGTCGATGCTGCGCCCGGGATGGCGGCTGATCGGGCCGAAGGCGGCGAAGAACTCATCGAGCAGGGGAATGTTTTCGTCGGCAACTATGCGCATGCGGGGCTCCGGGGTCGAACTGCCATTCTAGGCGTAACGGCCGCGCCAGGGTATGCCGCGCTTTTCTGACCAGACAGACAGGGCTAGACTGTGCCGCCTTGCGCTGCACCTGCCGGAACACCCATGCCCCCGCTCTCCCGCCTCGCCCGAACCCGCCAAGAGTTGCGCGCCCTGCTCGGCCTGGCCATGCCCATCATCATCGCCCAACTGGCCTACACCGCCATGGGCTTCGTCGATACCGTGATGGCCGGCCGGGTCAGCCCGCGTGACCTGGCTGCCGTGGCGCTGGGCAATTCGTTGTGGGTGCCGGTGTTTCTGCTTATGAACGGCACCCTGCTGGCCACCACAGCCAAGGTGGCGCAGCGCTTTGGTGCCGGTCAGCACGAGCAGATCGGCGCCCTGGTGCGTCAGGCCGTGTGGCTGGCCCTGGCGGTTGGCCTGGCTTGCGCCACCCTGCTGTGGAACGCTGAGCCGGTGCTGCATTTGATGGGCGTCGACGCAGGCCTCACCGAACAGGCGATGATCTATCTGCGCGGGATTGCCTGTGGCTTCCCGGCCGTGGCGCTGTACCACGTGCTGCGCTGTTTCAGCGATGGCCTGGGGCATACCCGCCCGAGCATGGTGATCGGCATCAGCGGCCTGCTGCTGAACATTCCGCTCAACTACGTGCTGATCTATGGCCACCTCGGCATGCCGGCCATGGGCGGTGCGGGCTGTGGCTGGGCTTCCGGCCTGGTGATGTGGTGCATGATGTTCGGCATGCTGCGCTGGGTGAGCTGGGCACCCTGCTACCGGCCCAGCCAGCTGTTCGCCCGTTTTGACTGGCCGCAATGGGCGGTGATCCGCCGTCTGCTCAGCGTCGGCGTGCCGATTGGTGTGGCGGTGTTCGCCGAGTCCAGCATCTTCTCGGTGATCGCCCTGCTGATCGGCGGTCTCGGCGCTACCGTGGTAGCCGGGCACCAGATCGCCCTGAACTTCAGCTCGATGATCTTCATGATCCCCTACTCCCTGGCCATGGCCGTGACCGTGCGCGTCGGTCAGTCCCTCGGCCGCGGCGAGCCGCGCGAAGCCCGCTTCGCCGCCGGGGTCGGCATGGGCACCGCACTGGTCTACGCCTGCCTGTCGGCCAGCCTGGTTCTGCTGCTGCGCGAGCAGATCGCGCAGATCTACACCCCCGACCCGACGGTGATCGCCGTGGCCGCCACCCTGCTGGTGTATTCGGCGCTGTTCCAGTTTTCCGATGCGGTACAGGTCACCGCAGCCGGCGCCTTGCGCGGTTATCAGGACACCCGCGTGACCATGCTGCTGACCCTCTTCGCTTACTGGGGCATCGGCCTGCCGGTGGGCTACAGCCTGGGCCTGGCCGACTGGTTTGGTGAGCCGTCCGGGCCCAGCGGCCTGTGGCAAGGCCTGGTGGTCGGGCTGACCTGCGCCGCGGTGATGCTCGCCGTACGTCTGGCCCGCAGCGCGCGCCGGCGCATCCGCACTCAGTCGTCGAGAAACGCGGTAGCGGCCAGCGCCGCCCAGTAATCCGCCGACAGATAGTCGCGCCCGGCCAGCAGATGCGCCAGGTAGGTGCGACTGGGCGCCAGCCCGTCCTCGCGCCAGGCCGGATTGGCCACATAGATCCAGGCCGGGACCGGCCCCTGAGCGGTCTGCACCGGCATGCGCTCGCGGCTGTAATAGACCGGCGTACCTTCGAAGGGGTCCATCTTGAGGATTTCGCTTTCCGCCGCCAGTCGGTAGAGCACGCCCTCCACCACCGCGCCCGCCTGATGGCGGATATTGGCGTAGGCCCGGCCCGGATGATCATGGGCGCGCTTGTTGAAGCACAGGGCGAAACCGGGCAGCTGCCCGGCCATGGCCTCCTCCACCCGCAAGCCGCGCGCCTGCATGCGCGCCGGGTTCATGTTGGAGCCATAGGCGAAGTAGTAAGGCATCAGGCCAACTTCTTGCGGATCCAATAGAAGTAGGTGCCGCCTTCCTCGCTCTGCTCGACCAGCTCATGGTCGAGGAACATGCAGAACTTGGGGATATCGCGGCGGGTCGAGGGGTCGGTGGCGATCACCTTGAGCAGGCCGCCGGCCGGCAGGTCGCGCACCTTGTTGTGCAGCATCATCACCGGCTCGGGGCAGTTCAGGCCGCTGGCATCGAGAATGGCATCGGGTTGCAGGGACATTTCAGACTCCAGAATCAGCCAGGCCCCGGCAGCCGGAACCTGGCGCTACAGCACGCTTAAATCCAGACGATCAGGGCCACGATGGCCGCCAGCAGCAGCCACTGCAGGCCGTAGTAAGCCACGCGGTTGCGCTTCTTCAGCGCCTTGGCGCGCAGGCGGAACTGGTACAGGTAGTGGAAGGCGCGGTTGATCCCGCCAGTGGCGTCCTGCTCATCGTTCGGCGAACTGGCGGCAGCCATCACGTTGCGGCTGAACCAGCGGTTGAGCGCCTCGGCCCAGCGGTACTTGAGCGGGCGCTCGATGTCGCAGAACAGGATCAGGCGATCCTTGTCGGTGGTGTTCTCGGCGTAATGAATAAAGGTCTCGTCGAAGACCACGCCCTCGCCGTCGCGCCAGAAGTAACGCTCGCCATCCACCTCGATAAAGCAGTCCGGCGAGTTCGGCGTGACCAGGCCCAGGTGATAACGCATCGAGCCGGCATAGGGGTCACGGTGGCGCACCAGGCGCGCGCCCGGCGGCAGCTCGGCGAACATCGCCGCCTTGATCTGCGGGATCGAACGCACCAGCTCGGTGGTGCGCGGGCACAGCTCCTGCGCCGAAGGATGGCTGTCGCCGTACCACTTCAGATAGAAACGTTTCCAGCCGGTCTTGAAGAACGAGTTGAAGCCGGCGTCGTTATGCCCGTCGGACTTCTTGATCCGGCCCATGTCCATCAGGTGCAGGCCTTCGGAACGGATCACCTGCCAGTTGTCCTCGATCACCTTCAGCTCGGGGAACACTTCCGGCTTGTGATACGGCGTACCCGGCAACCTGGAGGTCAGGTAGAGGATCGAGTTGATCGGTGCCAAGAAGGTCGAATGTTCCTTCAACTGGCGGGTGAACTTGTGGCGCACCCGGCCCCTGAAGTGGACGTGCAGAACACTGGCGAAGAACAGCAGCAACAGCGTGACTTTCAAGAGGTTCGTCCTCGGAATACGACGGGTTTGCGTAAAAATGCGCCACTATAACGCCAAGCCCGGGCCACTCAAAGATGCCTAGCGGCCCAGGCGACGCAGGTGGCAGGTGACCTCTTCGCGGTCGTGGTAGAGCTGCTTGCAGGCGATCGACACCTTGATCTTGCGCGCAGCGAAGGCGTCTTCCAGGCGCTGCAGCAAGCGGCAGACCTCGGCATAGCGCTGCTTCATTGGCAGCTTGAGGTTGACCACCGCCTCGCGGCAATGCCCCTCGCCGATCCAGGCTTCGACCATCGACGCGGTGCGCGCCGGCTTCTCGACTATGTCGCAGACCATCCAGTCCACCGGTTGTTTGGGCTTCCAGGTGAAGCCGTCGACCATCAGGTGCTGGACCAGGCCAGTGTCCATCAGGCTTTCGGCCATCGGCCCGTTGTCGATGGCGGTGACCAGCATGCCGCGCTTGACCAGCTGGTAGGTCCAGCCGCCCGGCGCGGCGCCGAGGTCGACGCCGGCCATCTCGCCCGACAAACGGGTCTCCCACTCGTCACGCGGAATAAAGGTATGCCAGGCCTCTTCCAATTTGAGGGTCGAGCGGCTTGGCGCCTCGCGCGGAAACTTCAGGCGCGGAATACCCATCGGCCACATGGCCTGGTTGTTCGCCTCCGCCACGCCGAGGAACACCTCGCGACCGCTCTTGAAGGTCAGTAACAGGCGCGGCTTGCTGACATCCTCGACCAGCCGGCCGGCGCCAAGCAGCGCCTTGCGCAGCGGTGCCTCGAACTTCCTGCAGAAGTTCGACAGCTCCTTGCCGTCATTGGTATCGAAAACTTCCAGCCACAGGCTGCCGCACACCGGGTACGCGGCCAGGGCCTGCAGCAGCACGCTGATGCGGTCGGTTTCCGGCAGTTGCACATAGCTGCCCCGTGCCCACTGGCGCGGGAAGATCAGTGTGTTGAAGCGCAGGCCCTTCATCAGCCGCTCGGCACCGTCGGCCTCGCTGCAGACGAACTCGGCATGGGCGCTGCTGGCCTTGCCCTTGGCATAGCCGGCCACTTCCAGGCGCGCGGCGTGTTCGCTGATCTCGGAACAGACTTCACCTTCGAAGCCTGGGCGGCAGTGCAGTAGCAGGGTATTCATCGCGGTTCTCCTCAGGCCGCGCATGATAGCCGAGTCGATCCGCCACAGCGCGCCCCACGGGCGAATGTACTGGCAGGAGTTGACTGAGCGGTCTAGTTTGACAGTTCCGCTTTGATGGCCCTGACCGTGCAGGAGAAACATCATGCCCTCCCTGGATAGCCTGAACTGCCAGCGCAGCCTGGAGATCGACGGCAAGACCTATCACTACTTCAGCCTGAGCGAGGCAGCCAAGAGCCTCGGCGCGCTCGACCGCCTGCCCATGTCGCTCAAGGTGCTGCTGGAAAACCTGCTGCGCTTCGAGGACAACACCACCGTCAGCGCCTACGACATCAAGGCCATGATCGACTGGCAGCAGGAGCGCCGCTCCGACCACGAGATTCAGTTCCGCCCGGCACGCGTGCTGATGCAGGACTTTACCGGCGTGCCGGCGGTGGTCGACCTGGCCGCCATGCGCGCCGCCATGGCCGCCGCCGGCGGCGACCCGCAGCAAATCAACCCGCTGTCACCGGTGGACCTGGTCATCGACCACTCGGTGATGGTCGACAAGTACGCCTCGCCCTCCGCCTTCGGCCAGAACGTCGACATCGAGATGCAGCGCAATGGCGAGCGCTACGCCTTCCTGCGCTGGGGCCAGAATGCCTTCGCCAACTTCCGCGTGGTGCCGCCGGGCACCGGCATCTGCCACCAGGTCAACCTGGAATACCTGGCGCGTACCGTGTGGACCAAGGAAGAAGACGGCCAGACCTTCACCTTCCCCGACACCCTGGTCGGCACCGACTCGCACACCACCATGGTCAACGGCCTTGGCGTGCTCGGCTGGGGCGTGGGCGGTATCGAGGCCGAGGCAGCCATGCTCGGCCAGCCGGTGTCGATGCTGATTCCCGAGGTGATCGGCTTCAAGCTCAGCGGCAAGTTGAAGGAAGGCATCACCGCCACCGACCTGGTGCTGACCGTGACACAGATGCTGCGCAAGAAAGGCGTGGTGGGAAAATTCGTCGAGTTCTACGGTGACGGCCTGGCCGAACTGCCCCTGGCCGACCGCGCCACCATCGCCAACATGGCCCCGGAATACGGTGCCACCTGCGGCTTCTTCCCGGTGGACGCGATCACCCTCGGCTACCTGCGCCTGTCCGGGCGGGCGGAAACAACCGTCAAGCTGGTCGAGGCCTACAGCAAGGCCCAGGGCCTGTGGCGCGAACCGGGCGCCGAGCCGCTGTTCACCGACAGCCTGGAGCTGGACATGGGCAGCGTCGAGGCCAGCCTGGCCGGGCCCAAGCGCCCGCAGGACCGGGTACCGCTGCCGCAGGTGGGCAAGGCCTTCGCCGACCTGCTGGCCCTGCAAGGTACCGGCGATGTCGGCAGCTGCAGTGTCGAACACGACGGCCAGCGCTACCAACTGGAGGACGGCGCCGTGGTGATCGCCGCCATCACCTCCTGCACCAACACCTCCAACCCCAGCGTGATGATGGCTGCCGGCCTGCTGGCCAAAAAAGCCGTGGAGAAAGGCCTGCAGCGCAAACCCTGGGTGAAGAGCTCGCTGGCCCCCGGCTCCAAGGTGGTCACCGAATATTTCGCCGCCGCCGGGCTCACGCCCTACCTGGACCAGCTGGGTTTCTCCCTGGTCGGCTATGGCTGCACCACCTGCATCGGTAACTCCGGACCGCTGCTCGAACCGATCGAGGCAGCGATCCAGCAGGCCGACCTGACAGTGGCCTCGGTGCTGTCCGGCAACCGCAACTTCGAGGGCCGCGTGCATCCGCTGGTCAAGGCCAACTGGCTGGCCTCGCCGCCGCTGGTGGTGGCCTACGCCCTGGCCGGCAGCGTGCGCATTGATATCAGCAGCCAGCCGCTGGGCACCGGCAAGGACGGCCAGCCGGTGTACCTCAAGGACATCTGGCCGAGCCAGGCGGAAATCAGCACGGCCATCGCCAAGGTCGACACCGCGATGTTCCGCAAGGAATACGCCGAGGTGTTCAGCGGCGACGCCCAGTGGCAGGCGATCCAGGTGCCGCAGGCGGCGACCTATGTGTGGCAGGACGACTCCACCTATATCCAGCACCCGCCGTTCTTCGCCGACATCGCCGGCGACCCGCCACATATCGGTGATATCCACGGCGCGCGCATCCTCGCCCTGCTCGGCGACTCGGTGACCACCGACCACATATCCCCCGCCGGCAATATCAAGAAGGACAGCCCGGCCGGGCGCTACCTCGGCGAGCACGGCGTGGCCCCGGCCGACTTCAACTCCTACGGTTCTCGACGCGGCAACCACGAGGTGATGATGCGCGGCACCTTCGCCAATATCCGCATCCGCAACGAGATGCTCGGCGGCGAGGAAGGCGGCAATAGCCTGCACATGCCCAGCGGCGACAAGCTGGCGATCTACGACGCAGCCATGCGCTACCAGGATGAAGGCGTACCACTGGTGATCTTCGCCGGCCAGGAATACGGCACCGGCTCCAGTCGCGACTGGGCGGCCAAGGGCACCAACCTGCTGGGAGTGAAGGCAGTAATCGCCGAGAGTTTCGAACGCATCCACCGCTCCAACCTGGTGGGCATGGGCGTGCTGCCGCTGCAGTTCCGCAATGGACAAAGCCGCAAGAGCCTGCAGCTGAACGGCCAGGAAAAGGTCAGCATCGGCGGCCTGGACGGCGTCAGCCTGCGCCCGCACATGAGCCTGGCGCTGGACATCAGCCGCGCCGACGGCAGCCACGAAGAAGTCGAGGTGCTGTGCCGCATCGACACGCAGAACGAAGTGGAATACTTCAAGGCCGGCGGCATCCTGCACCACGTGCTGCGGCAGATGCTGGCCAGGTGAGAACAACCTGTCTACGATCTCTTGATCGTCGGCCATTCTGCGTTGCAACGCAGTAACAGCCGCAGGCTGGTCAATCGGGCTCGGAAAGTCGCTTGCGACTAACGCGCTTCAGCGCGGCCCGAGGGGCGAGTGAAGCGAGTACTGCTCATTTACAGCTCGTAAACTCCGCTTCCTCGCCTGTTTTTGCCTTGTCTGGCTCTAGTCCAAAAGATCGTAAACAGGCTCTGAGAGTGGCGGCGGATTGCCCGCCGCCCACTCCAGGCGTGCCGATCAGCTCGGCACGGTAGCCTTGGGCGTGCGCCCGTAGACGTCCTCCAAGCGCTCGATATCATCCTCACCCAGGTAGCTGCCGGACTGCACCTCGATGATCTCCAGCGGGATCTTGCCGGGGTTGCTCAGGCGATGCACCGAGGCGATCGGGATGTAGGTCGACTGGTTTTCCGTGAGCAGGAACACCTTGTCGTCGCAGGTCACCTGCGCCGTGCCGGATACCACAATCCAGTGCTCGGCACGGTGGTGGTGCATCTGCAGCGACAGCTGCGCCCCCGGCTTCACGGTGATGTGCTTGACCTGGTGCCGGGTGCCATTGTCCACCGAGTCGTAGCTGCCCCAGGGGCGATATACCGCGCAGTGACTCTGGGTTTCCTGGCGACCCTGGGCATCCAGGGCGTTGACCATCTTCTTCACGTCCTGCACGGCATCCTTGTGCGCGACCATCACCGCATCTTTGGTCTCGACCACCACCACATCGTTCATGCCGATCAGCGTCACCAGCTTGGAGGTGCCGTGCACGAAGCTGTTGTGGCTATTGTGGGTGACCACATCGCCCTTGAGCACGTTGCCGTCGCTGTTCTTCTCCTGCACGTCCCACAGCGACGACCAGGAGCCTACATCGCTCCAGCCGGCCGCCAGCGGCACGACGCAGGCACGCGCGGTCTTTTCCATCACCGCGTAGTCGATGGAGTTGTCCGGGCAGCACTCGAAGGTGCCGGCATCGATGCTCAGCACCCCGCCGCTGTTCTTGCTGCGTTCGAGCGTCAGTACGCAGGTGTCGTAGATATCCGGCTCATGGCTGCGCAGCTCGTCGAGGTAACGGCTGGCGCGGAACAGGAACATGCCGCTGTTCCAGTAGTAGCCGCCGCTGCGGACGAACTCACTGGCGCGCACAGAGTCGGGCTTCTCGACGAACTGCATGACGCGGTAAGCGCCGGGAACCAGAGTCTCGCCCTCTTCGCCGCGCGCCGCCTTGATGTAGCCGAAACCGGTTTCCGGGCGATCCGCGGGAATCCCGAACAGCACCATCTCGCCTTCTTCGGCGGCGATGCGCGCCAGCTCCAGCGCCTTGCGCAGGCTCAGCTCGTCGCTGATCACGTGGTCGGCCGGGAGGATCAGCATCAGCTCGTCGCGACCCTCGGCCAGCAGCTGCAGGGCGGCCATGGCCACCGCTGGCGCGGTATTGCGCCCGAACGGTTCGAGCAGCATGCCCTGAGCAGTGACGCCAATCCTGGCCAGTTGCTCGTTGACGATGAAGCGATGCTCCAGGTTGCACACCACCAGAGGCTTCTGCATGCCCTCGAATGCCAGGCGCTGCAGGGTCTGCTGGAACAGCGACAGCTCGCCGGTGAGGGCGAGGAACTGCTTGGGATACATCTTGCGCGACAAAGGCCACAGGCGAGAGCCGCTACCACCAGAAAGAATGACCGGAATCATGGGTCTGTCTCCAATTTAATATCCGTTTAAATCTGGACCTGTCTCACCGCCGGAACGGATGTACCGGGCAGCGGGAACTGCATCAGGAGTCACTTCAAGGCAGTTGCCCGGAAAACAGCTGGGTCATGTCACCGCCGAGCCGGTAGGTGCTCAGCGGCTCGATCGAGCGTCGCCACGCGTCCGTGCTCTCCGAGCACGGGTACAGCGCGCAGTAAGGCTCCAGCCAGGCAAATCGGTTGTTGTCCTGCAGGTCCTCCAGGGTCTGCGGGTAACCGGTTTTTTCTTGGAATAGCTTCGGCTCGCGCAAGCCGGACTGCATGCGTTGCGCCAGGCGTTGCAGGGCCGCGTCATTCTCGCCACGCAGGTCAAGGCCATTGGCCTTGGCGAACGCCGCGATCATCAGCAGCGGCCCCATGCTGTAGTTGTGGTAGGCCAGCGCGCGGGTCTGCCGGGACAGTTCGAGCGGCAGATAGCCCTCGGCGTCGACCTGCTGCATGCCATGCCGATACTGTGCGACGGCCCAGTCGAACAGGTCGCGCCGATCAAGCACCACGGCCGTGGCCATCACCGACCAGGCGGCCCAGTACTGGTGATTGTTGCGCCGTTCCAGTGGCTGGGCGTTCCAGTCGATCACCACCTGATCGGCCAGCTCGCCCAGCCACGCCTCGATGCGTTCGGCCTGTTCGGCATGCCCCGCGAGTGGCTGGGAGCTGGAAAAACGCAAGCGCAGGTAAGCCCCCGCGACACTGCCCAGAGCCCATTTGCGCACCGACTTGCCGGTGTGGTTGTAACGTTTGCTGAGCAGCGCTTCGGCCTCGGCCCAGGTCTCCAGCCAGGTCAGCGCGCAATCGGCATAGGCCTGCTGGCCCGTCGCCAGGTAGCTAGCGACCAGGCGGTTGCTGCCGCTCTCCAGCTGGCGCACATCCTCGGTGAGCTGCGCATAGCGGGCGGCGGCGGCGCTGTTGATCTTGTCGCGGGCCGCATCGGAGCCGGCGTACTTGCTCGGGAAATACAGCTCGCCGGTGTAGGGTGGCGGCACCGGCGGGCAGCTCGGCACCTTGCCTTGCGGCGTCGCGGCACTGCGCAGGTAGCCGGCGGGCGGCACCAGCGTAGCCCCGCTACTTTCCCAGGAGCAGCCCTGGGCCAGCAGCAAGGCCAGGCTCAGCCCGCCACGCAACAGCAGCGCCAATGTCCGATCGGCAAGCTTCATGGCCATTCCTCAGTCGGTGCTGACCGGACGCTTGACCCACACCGGCGACAGCTTGTCGGCACTGCCGGTGACGTACAGGCTGACCACCTCGCCACGCTCGATCACCAGGGGGCTGAGGTCGCTGACCTTGCGCTCGCCGGCGAACAGCGCCAGGCGCACCTTGACCGGGTTGATCTCGCGCTCGCCACGGGCCTGGCCGGCTACCGCCTTGATCACTTCGGTCTTGCCGTCGGCGGTCTTCAGCGTCAGCGCACTGTCGGACAGGTTCTGCAGGCGCAGCAGCGACTTCTGCCGGTTCTTGAACAACGGCTCCTCGATCAGGCTCAGCTCGCCACCCGGCAGGCGCACCAGGGTGTAGTAGGTGTTTTCGGCCAGGCTGACGGCCAGGCTCTTGCTGCCCGCCTTGGCGCTGTAGCTGCCGGCAGGCAGAAACTCGTAGTCACTGCTGCCCTTCGGCGCGATATCGCTGAAGTGCAGGTTGCCCAAATTGGCATCCAGGGTTTCATTGGCGGCGTTGTAGCTGCGCACGAAGGCCGAACCGTCCGGGGCGACCGGGCCGTACAGGGTGGCTTCGTCAGCCACGGCCAGCGGCGCACACAGGCTGAGCAACAGGCTGCCCGCACGAGCGGAGCGGTTAAGGGTGCGAATCATCGACATGGGTGTTTCCTCGGCAGACAGGACGACTCAGGGAGCCGTCACGGGTTTAACGGGATCGCGCAGCGCCAGCTGCTCGTTGCCGCGCAGGCGCTCGAGCCAGGCACTGTCGAAACCGGACAGGTCGCTCGGCAGCATCAGGTAGCGCTCCGGGAACTCCCAGATCACCAGGCGCAGGTCGGCGGTTTCCGTCCGCTCGCGCTGCAGCAGGCGCAACATCGGCACCAGCGGGCCATGGCCGTCCTCGGCGTAGTTGAGCAGGTCGCTGCCCAGTTCCTGCTTGAGCGCGCCGGCGAAGTTCCATTTCGGGTTGGCGCTGTAGCTGGTACCGACCAGCGCTACCTGCGGCTGGGCGTCGCCGAACAGGTCGGCGGCTGTCTCCGCACCCGCTTGCGCGGCCTCGGTATGACGCGGCTGCAGGCTTTCCGCCTGCGGCTGCAGGGCGGCGAAATAGGGCTCCATGGGCAGGAAGCTGAGCAGGTCGCCCTTGTGCGGCTGGCTATCGCTGGTACGGGTGACGAAGCGCTGCTCGCCCCGCGGCCAGGCACCCCGAGCGGCCAGATAGTCGGCCAGGGCCTTGGCGGTGACCTCGGCGCCATGGGGCGTCCAGTGGGTGTCGGTACGCAGGAACACCGCCGCTGCGCTCTTGGCCTGCTGCAGCGCGGGCAATAGATCGGGGCCCGGCAATTGCTGCGTCTGCATCAGCGCACGGGCCTGGGCATACAGCGCCTGCTGGGCGGCGACCGGCCTGGCCGCGGCCAGTTGCTCCGGATACAGACGCGCCTTGGCCGGCAGCAGGGCCAGCACCAGCTCGATGTCGCGGCGCTTGAACTCCTCCTGCACGGCCGCAATCAGCCGCCAGTTGTCCTGCAGCTGCTGCGGGTTGCTGGCCGGCTTGAATTCCTCGTCGGTAAACAGCCAGTCCTCGCGCCCCACCACCACACCCGGCCGGCCTTCACCGAACAGGCTGTAGTCCAGCGCGGCCCAGACGTTGGTGCCGAACGCCTTGAGCGGGAAGTTCTTGTCGTAATGTTTCTCGATGGCATGGGTCAGCTTGCCGTTGAGCACCGGGGTTTCACGGGCGGTGGAGAAGCTCAGCAACGCCGGCAGCGAGGCCAGCGACAGGGCCAGCAGCAGGCCGATAAACAGCAGGCTGTACAGGAGATTGGCGGTACGTGACATGTCGGCGCTTCCTCAGAATTGGAAATACAGGAAGGGTGAAAAGCTTTGCGCCGACAGCTTGAGTACAGAGGCGACAAACAACAGCAGAACCAGGGCCCGCCCGACCAGCACGGCATAGGCAGGAGCCAGCGCCAACGCTGGGCCAGAGGCAACCGCGACAGCGCCCTCCTCGGCCGCCTTGGCCTTGGGCGCGCCGCCCAGCGGGTTGGCATAGAACTGGCGGATGCCGAAACCGGCGATCACCGCGTAGGCCAGCAGCAGGGTGTAGATCTGCAGGCTGGTCAGCGAGGCTGCGGCCAGCTCGGACAGCTGCCAGTCACCGAAGCTGAACATCGCCGCGTACATGCGCCAGGCCACGTCGAGGTTCTCGGCGCGGAAGATCACCCAGCCGACCACCACCAGCAGGAAGGTGAAGGCCCACTTCAGCGGGTTGATCGTCCGCGGCGCGGCGTCTACCCCCAGGGCGCGCTCGATTGCCAGCCACATGCCGTGCCAGGCACCCCAGATCACGTAGGTGAAGTTGGCGCCGTGCCACAGGCCACCCAGCAGCATGGTCAGAAACAGGTTGCGGTAGGTCTGGAAGGTGCTGCCACGGTTGCCACCGAGGCTGATGTACAGGTAGTCGCGCAGCCAGGTGGACAAGCTGATGTGCCAGCGCCGCCAGAACTCGGTGATCGACTGGCTGATATAGGGCTGGTTGAAGTTCTCCATGAAGCGGAACCCCATCATCAGGCCCAGGCCGATGGCCATGCTGCTGTAGCCGGCGAAGTCGAAATACAGCTGCGCGGTGTAGGCCAGCGCGCCGAGCCAGGCGTCACCGGTGGTGGGGTCGGCCAGGGCGAAGGCGTGGTCGGCAATCGGCGCAATGCTGTCGGCGATGAACACCTTCATGATGAAACCCTGCATGAAGCGTGTGCAGCCTTCGGCGAACTTGTCGACCGTGTGAGTGCGGTGGTTGAACTGGTCGACCAGGTCGCGAAAGCGCAGCACCGGACCGGCGATCAGGTGCGGGAAGATCGCCACAAACGCGGCGAAATCGATCAGGTTGTGGGTGGCCGGGGTATCGCCGCGGTACACGTCGATGATGTAGCTGATCGATTCGAACACGTAGAACGAGATGCCGATCGGCAGCAGGATGTGGGTGATGATGAACGGCTCAAGGCCGAACGAGGCGATGATCGTGTTGAGGCTGTCGACCCCGAAATTGGCGTATTTGAAGTAGCCCAGCACGCCCAGGTCGACCACCACGCCGAGGATCAGCCATTTCTGTGCGGCCCTGGTGCGCACCCCGGCCGCCCCGACCCGCAGGCCGATCCAGTAGTTGAACAGCGTCACCGCAGCGAACAGCGCGAGGAAATCGATACGCCACCAGGCGTAGAAGATGTAGCTGGCCACCAGCAGCAGCAAGTTGCGGTAGCGATTGCCGCTCAGGTAATACAGGCCGAGAAACACCGGCAGGAACAGGAACAGAAATACGTTGGATGAAAAAACCATGCCTTCACTCTCCGATTAAGCCGCGCCCTCTCCCCGATCCCTCGGGGGTAAGCCGATACCCGATGGGCACCGGCGCGCACCGGCTTCGTTAGTCCGCGCGGGCCTGCAAGGCCGCCCCGGAGTTGTCACGACGCGGGCAGATGCTGGCCTCGACCTGCATGCCGACAGGGGTGTCCGCGGGCATCTCGATCTCCAGGGACAGCAGGGTCTGGCCCGCCCACTCCGGGCCATCGCGCAGACCGAAGACGAAGCGCCCGTCGGGCTCCACTTCCGGGGCGCGGGAAATGTTCAGGTTGTCGCGCGAGCCACTCATGTACAGAAACGAGCTGCGCAGGTCGCGCACATTGCCACCGCTGAACTGAATATCGGCGACATAGTCCTCGCTGCGGATCGGCTTGACCGCCGTGTTCACCAGGATCTGGTTGACCCCCGGGTGCAGGGCCACCTTCTGGCTCAGCGCCGCCGGCGAGGCCTGGCAACCGTTGGCAAGCATCGGCATGATCTGCCGGTAGAAGATCGACATAGCCAGGTCGTAGTAGCTGTTGATCTCCCAGACCAGGATCTTCGGCGGGTCGTTCTGGAAATCCTGGCTGCCCAGGTACTGCAGCATGGCGCTGTGAAAACCACCGCCGGTTACCGAGCGGTTGTCCACATCGACGCTGGCGTACTGCTTGAGGAAGCCATCGAAGTTGTACTGTGCGGAGCTGAAGCTGGTGCCCACCAGCACCACATCGGGTGCCGCCGTTTCGCCGAACAACTCGGAGCTCTCATCCTTGGGCTCGGTAGCCACGCGAGTGAAGTACTCATTGGCGTAACCGTTGCCGCAGATCTTGTCGAAAGCCTGGTTGAGCGAGCCAATCTTGTGCCGCACGCCTTGCCTATGCGTGACGAACTCCTTGCGCGCAATGCTCTTGAACACCTCCGACTTGCCCAGCTCGGTGGCCAGCAACTGCGCCGTCAGCTCAGCTCCACGGGGCGTCCAGTGGTTATCGCGCTTGAAGAACAGCGTTTCACGCACGGCTGCCGGCTGCTCAAGCAGCGCCGACAGATCAGGCATGCGAATACCCAGGCTGCGCAGACGTGCGACGGTCTCCAGGTAGTTCTTGCGC
The DNA here is from genome assembly GCA_051646165.1 of Pseudomonas sp. Lineage (GTDB taxonomy): Bacteria > Pseudomonadota > Gammaproteobacteria > Pseudomonadales > Pseudomonadaceae > Aquipseudomonas. Next base: position 22,448 of record JBOFCR010000037.1, read on the forward strand.
GACAGCTCGGCATCGTAGCCACTGCGGCTCTGCGCGCTGAGCATCTCGGGGCTGACCAGGCCGCGTGGCGGCAGGTAGACCATGACCAGCTCCACGCCACGTTCCTTGAGGGCATCACGCAGACGCTGCAGGTGCTGATAACCCTCGGCCGTGGTGCCGATGTCAGTCATCAGATCGATCTTGCTGCGGAACAGCCAATCATCGCGCCCCTGCACCAGCTTGGTGAACTCACCCATGTCGCCGGTATAAGTGCTGTCCTGCAGCGCCTGCGGGCAGATTTCGCAGCAACGCTCGATCTGGTACTGCGGCGCCTCTTCGGCACGGGCGGTGGCGGCCAGCAGGCCGAACAGCCCCAGCGAGGCCAGCAGGCCGGCCGCTTTCGCGCTTGAATTGCGTGTCATCGCTCGTTCCTCACTTCTGCAATTGCGCCAGCTGATCCAGCGGCAGGACCAGCACGGCTTTCTTCTGCCGTACGAGCAGGTCGAGAATCTGGTTCTTATCGGCGGCCAGCGCACCGAACATGCCGATACCCGTGGGTTTGGTCGGCATCAGCATGTCCAGCTGGTAGAGCTTCAGGCTCTGCGGCGCCACCACCGAGATGGCGCCCGTCTGGTTGGCCACCAGGCGCCCGCCGACCACGGTCATCGACAGGTTCATATCGAAGGGGTCCAGCGCCAGGTCGCGGTCGGTGCCGTTGAGGTCTTTGACATGGCCGTAGATGCCGAGCAGGCCATTGGCCACCGCCAGGTTCTCGTACAGGCCGACCTCGGCACTGTTGCGCACCCGTATGCCGTGCCGACCGTTGTTGAAGGCCTTGTTGCCCCACAACAGGTTCTGGCCACTCTCGTAGATGGTGATGCCGTCGGACTGGTTGCGATAAATCTCGTTGTAGGCGATCACGTTGTTGACGCTGGTGCGATCGATGACGATGCCGGACAGGTGGTTCTCGTAGGAGCGGTTGTTGAAGATCCAGCTGTCGTTGACCTCGCGCGAAATGATGATGCCATGCTTCTGCACCGTGCCGTAGGCGGTGTTCTCGGCAATGATCAGGCGCCGCGAGCGGTCGTGGGGGTCGATGCCGTAGACCAGGTTGTTGCGGTAGGTGTTGCCGCGCAGCACCACGTCGAAGGCCTCGTAGCAATAGAAGCCGTACCACATGTCGTCGAACATCGAGTTGAGCAGCCAGCCGGTGGGATGACCGCGCTGCATGATCGGGTGCATCGCCGGGCTGTACTGCGAGATCGACACGCCATAGGACTTGCTCGCGGTGTAGCCGAGGCTGGAAACCACGCTGTTGACGATGTAGGTCTCGGTGCCGCCCCAGGCGTTGAGGAACGGACGGAACTTGCCCTTCTTGCGGAACCAGTCCTGCTGGTTCTCGGCTTCGCGCCAGGCGGTCAGGCGGCTGTCGGTGATGAACAGCTTGCCGTCGTTGATCAGGAACGCGCCGCGCTCGCTGGACAGGCGGAAATCCTTGGTCTCCCTGCCGATGTGCAGGGTCGCGCCCTGGCTGACCACGATCGGCAGGCGGGCCAGGTAGACGCCCGGCTCGGTCTCGCGGAAGTACTTCGGCGGCAGGCTGCGCGCCAGATCCACCGGGGTCACGTAGCCACCCTCGATGAACACCACTTGCGGCATCTCGCCCTGGCGTTTGACCCACTCGCGCAGGCGTTCGTCGCCACCGGTGAACTCCACCAGCGGGTTCTGCTCGATCATGCCGCGCACCACCACGCGACCAGCGGGCTTGGCCTGAACCTTGGCGTATACCGCCTCGGCGGTGTAGCCGCTCAGGTCGGGCAGTTGGGGCGCCTCGCGCTGCAGCGTCTCGACCGGAATGCTCGATACCCGATAGGCCTGGCGCTTGACCTCGGCGGCCTCGGCGGCCACGGCCAACGCCAGCCCGCCTGCCAGCAGCAGGCCATGGCGCAACAGTTGCCGGAACGCTCTAGGTGAATCCATCTTGCCAGTCTCCATGTTCACTTCAGGCCACCTCAGTAACGCCAGACCACGTCGACCACGGCGCGGTGCATGTTCGAATCGGTATCGCTGGCAAAGGCATCGCCCGGCAGGAACACGCCACCGCGAAAACGCACCAGCGCCGACTTCGCGCCCAGCCAGCCCAGTTCGGCGGGCATCTGGCCCTCGTTGAAATAGCGGGTCAGCACCAGATCGACTTCCTGCCCCAGGTCTTTTTCCCCCGGTTCCAGCGCCGCCTGCAGGCCGCTGGCGCTGTCGGCCTGGTCATCCACCCGCCAGAAGCGGTGATAGACCAGGCTGGCGTCGTAGTCCTTGTTCAGTTGCCAGGCACCGAACAGGCTGGCCGCCTGCAGGTTGTTCAGCTCACCGCGATAGGCTTCGCCGAAGCGGTTGATGGTGGAGTTGGTCCCGCTGAAGTTGGCACGATTACTCTGCAAATCGGTCTGCACGAACTGTTCGGAATCGTCGCCATCGGTGCCGCCACTGGCACGCGAATAGGTGGCGCCGACCCGCCAGCTGTCATCGATGTTCCAGCGCAGGCCGAGATCCAGGGCCCAGGCATCGACATCCTGATTGCTCTCGCCGGCAGCCCGGCGCACGCCGTCGACGCTGCGCGTGCTGAGCACGTCGACATCGCCGGTCAGCCAGGTCAGGCTGGCCATGTAGCTCAGCGGCAGGCTGCTGCGGTAGTTGTAGAAGTCGCCATTGGCCTCGATGCCCAGCCAGGTCAGCTGACCGCTGTAGGTCTTGCTCAACTGGTCCACCGCTTCGCCCGGATTCGGCAGGCTGCCGTGATCGTCACTGTGGTGGAACTTGAGCCCGGCCCAGTGCCCCGGCCGCCACTGGGTGGAGAGATCGCCCAGCAGGTGCAGGCGATCCTCGTCCTGCGGGGCCAGGTCGTCGAGGTCGGTGCGGTAGTCGCTGAAGCGTTCGGCAATGCCGATATGGGCGTTGAGCAGCGTGGTATCGAAGTTCCAGCGCAGCGCCTCGATATTGCTGTCCCACCACAGGCCGTCGACACTGCGGATCTTCTGCCGGCCCAGGCGCAGGGACTCGCCGGGATAGGCAGTCAGGCCGCCGTAGTCGAGCCAGAACTCATGCAGGGCGAGGAAGTTATCGTCGCGCTCGCGCGCATCGTTGGCGTCGATGGTGCCGGACTCGCTGGTATCGGACTCGATCACATCGCTGGCGGCGAAGGCCTCAGCCATCAGGTAGGCGCTCCAGTCGCCCCGCAGGCCGTAGACCCAGGGCCGCACGCTCAGGCCAACGCCATTGAAATCGCCGCCATCGCGGGTACCCAGGTCACGGTCGTCGAGCGACTGCGCGGTGAACTTCAGATTGGCCCCGTAGGACAGCCCGGGCTGCGCCTCGGCCGCCCACAGGAGCGGGCTGCCGAGCAGGCCGGCCGTGCACGCGAAAACGGCGGCGCAACGGTTGGTCGAGGTCATAGCATTCCCTGCATTGGATGGGTCGAATTGCGGATGCTCAACTGCTCGCCACCACGGGCACGAAGCTCGCGGGCCAGCAGGCTTTCCACCTGTGGGTAATCCTGCGGCTGCAGGCGTGGTGCCAGACGCTCCAGCAGCGCCTGGCCCTGGGGCGCGCCCTGCTGCTTGGCCAGGGTGGCAAAGGTGTAGGCGTATACTGCATTGATGCGGATGCCCTTGCCGGCGCCGAACAGCTGGGCCAGGGCCACGTCGGCACTGGGGTTGCCGCTGCGGGCGGCAATCAGCAGGTGCTCCAGGGCCTTGTCCGGGTCGATGTCGCCCAGCTGCCCTTCGCTGTACATCTTGCCGAGGAAGAAGTGCGCCTTGGGCTCGTGCGGCAAGGCCTGCAGCAGGTACTTCTCGGCGGCCTGGGGGTCGCCCGGCAGAACCTGGCCCTTCATGTAGTGCTGCCCCAGCGTCATGGCCGCGCGCGAGGAACCCGCCGCCACGCCCTGTTCCAGGTAAGCCTGGATTTCGCTGGCGCCCCCCAGGTCCGGGTAGCTCTCCGTCAGTTCCGCCAGACTGACCCAGGCATCGGCATGGGTGGGAGCGATCAGCTCGAACAGTTCCTTGGCGCTCTGCGGCGCCGGCTCGCCGTTGGCCGGGTCGGCGAGCACCTTGGCCACCGCCTGCAAACGGTCGGGCACCAGCGTGCCGGCCTGATAGCCCTCACGCAGGCGCACCAGCAAGGCTTCCAGCGCCGCACTATCGGCCTGCTGCTGGTAGATCGTCGCCAACTCGGCGTAGCACTCGCTGACCTGGACCAGCCAGGCCTCGCAGGTTTGCCTGATCTGCACCTGGTGCTGCGCGTAGTCACCGCGTACACGGTACAGCTGGATCATGCCCAGCTGCGCCTCGCCCAGCCCCTGAGCCTGCCAGTGCGCCAACTCGCGGTCGATCTCGCCGCTGGCGACCTTCTGCGGGTCGAGCAACTGCACCTGTACCAGCGGCAACAGCGCGCTGCGGTCGCCCTCCTGCAACCCCTGGCGCAGCAGACGCTCGGCCTCCAGGCGCTGCTCCACGCTTAACTGCGGCTGGCTGGCCAGCCACTTGCCGAGCCGCACCGGCGCCAGCGGCGAGCGCCCCAGGGCGCTGCGATAGAGCGCTGCACCCTGCTCCTGCTGCGCCACCGAGGCGCTGCGCACGAGGATGTCGGCCAGGCCGATTTCCGCGTCGACATAGCCCTGCGCCGCCAGCGCCTGGAAGTTGGCCTGCGCGGTCGCCAGGTCGCCGGCGTTTTTCGCCTGCTTGGCCAATTGCAGGTCGGGCAGGCTCGTGCAGCCCGACAGCAGGCCGAGGCCTAGAGTCCCGAGTGCCAGGCTGAGCCTTTTCATTTGCCGGCAGCCAGGCTGTTGCTCGACCACAGCCCGCCCAGCGGCTGGATGCGCACGTCCACCGGACGCTTGGCCAGTTCACTGGCCAGCGGCAGTGCCGGCTCGATCATCACGCGGATGTCCGAAGCCAAACCACCGTCCTGCAGCGCCATGCTGCTGATCACGCCGCTGCGCGGCTCGCTCTCGCCGCCCACCAGAAAGCTGACCTGGGTTCCCGGCTGCAGCTCATCGAAGGTTCGATAAGGGAAGCGCGCCTCGACGGTCGCCACGCTGTCGGCCGGAGCCAGGGTGAACACGGCCGTGCCCTTGACCGCCATCTGCCCGTCGCCGACCAGCTGCGCCACCACGCGGCAATCGCAGGGGCTGGTCAGGGTGCCCTGGAAGCTCTTGCTGAACAGGCGTTCGAGGTTGTCCGGAGTCATTTCCGCCTCCGGCAACACGCCCTTCAGGGCATCCAGCATGGTCGCGGAAAAGGTCGCCAGCGGCGCGCCCTTGGCCACCGTGTCGCCGACCTTGACCAGGCTCTGCACCGAGCCTTCGCGAGGCATCGATACTTGCTGTCCGGGCACCATGACCTGGGCCGAGTCGGCATGGGTGACGAAGTAGATGTCATACAGCTGATAGAGCACGTAGCTGCAGGCACTGACCCCGACCAGCAGGATCACCAGGCTCAGGCCCAGGGCACGCAGCCGGGCAAGCGGGCTGACCGGGCCGTCGCCCTTGTTGTTGCGCGCCTTGGTGAAGTTCTCGCGCTGCAGGGTGCTGATCAGATCGCCGACGGTGACCAGCTCGCCACTGAGGAAGCCGCTGATAAGGTAGCGCAGCGCGGAGATCTCGCGCGGCTTGAGATTATGGAACTCGCAGCCGACACGCTTGCCGCCGATCAGCGAGCGCACCTGGAACTCCACATCCATGGAAAAACCGATCCCCTCGATCTCGAACATCAGCTTGCCACGCAGGTGCTGGCCTTCGCTGAGCAGCCCGAAGTTGGGCTCGAAACTGAAACCGCCAGCCGACAGATCCAGCAGCGGCGCCTCCAGATCCTGCCCCTGCGGGCTGCGGTAGACGATCTTCGCCGGCAATTTCAGACGCGCGTACTGACGCTGGGCTTCCGACTCGTGAACAACATTGCTATTGCTGCCTAGGCTCATCACTGCACTCATGGCTTTTTCCTTTTAAATTAATGAGTTAATTCGAGCATCAAGTGGCCTTCGACCATCCGTTGCCGATCACACCACCCACATCAAGGCAGCGACGAAAATACTGCCCGCCGAAAAGGTCATGGCTCGCGACGACCAGGTGTTGAACCAGCGCTGAAAGCTGGCCAGGTCACGGTTGAGCTTGGTTTTCTGGCGGGTCCAGGACTGCTGGTCGAGGCGGAAGAACACGTACACCTTCACCAGGGCCCCGACGATCTGGTTGTAATAGAGAATCAGCGGATAAGCCGGACCGATCTCATGCCCGGAGGCCAGCAACAGCAGGGTCAGCACCAGGCGCGTGAGACCGATCCAGAGCAGATAGATCAGCAAGTAGGCAAAGCCGTACTTGATGCTGGCGATGATCGCCACGGACGGCCCCAGCAGGCTGGTCCACATCGAGATGCGCTGATCCAGCAGCACCAGGCTGGTAAACCAGCCCAGACGCGACGGACCCAGGCCCAGCGCGCGCGAGTTCTGCCGCAGGTTGTTGCCGTACCAGCGGAACATCAACTTGCGACTGGCCTTGATGAAACTCTTCTCCGGCGGGTGCTCGACCGTATTGATCGTCGCATCCGGCACGTAGAAGGTGTCGTAACCCAGGCGCATCAGGCTGTACCAGCTGGACTTGTCGTCGCCGGTGAGGAACTTGAAGCGACCGAGGCGCCAGTGCTGCAGGTGATCGTTTTCCACATCGGCGATGAAACCGGGGTTGGTCACCACCTCAGCGCGAAACACCGACATGCGCCCGGTCAGGGTCAGCACGCGCTTGGACAGGGCCATCGAGCACATGTTGATGTGGCGCTGGGCAAAACGCAGCTTGTGCCACTCGTGCATGATGTAGCCGCCACGCACTTCGCAGAATTCGTTGGTAGTCAGACCACCCAGGTTGGCGAACAAGCCGAAGTACGGCACGGTCTTGCGTACCACGCCAGCACTCAGCACGGTGTCGCCATCGACCACGGCCACCACGGCCCGGTCATCCGGCTGCGCCCGTGAAATGGCCCGAAAGCCCTGGGCCAGACCGTCGCGCTTGCCGGTACCGGGAATCCGCACGAAGGTCAGCTTGACCCGCTCCGGCGGGCTCAACCGCCCCCAGAGATTCTTGACCAGCAGCTCATCGGACAGCTCGACAATCGAGCAGACCACCGTGCACGGGTAGTCGCAGTTGATCGCCTCCTCGATCACCGAGCGATAAACCTCGGCGGTGGTCAAGGCATCGATGCGGAAACTGGTGACCATCAGGAACACATGCGAGGGATCCGAGGACGATCCCAGCTTGCGCGCCTTGCGCCGGTAATAGGGGAACACCAGATAAAGAAAAATCATCCCGCGCACATAGTGGGTGATACCCACCGAATAGCGCCAAATCCCCACTACCCCCAGCAGCAGCAGGAAATCGGTGGATTGCGGATCGAACACGCTGTGCGGCAGCAGTAATGCCATGCCGCCCAACGCGCTGAGATAGAACAGCCAACCCGCGGCAGTGCGCAGGCGCCCCCGAGTATCTTCCATGTAACCAACCCCGTTTGAGTTTCGACTCTGCAACGGGGGCGT